>CALYPF010000040.1 GCA_945271245.1 uncultured Enterobacteriaceae bacterium
GTTGCGTCAGGGATGGACACCCGCTGCCCCGAAGGGGCCGGGCAGAGACAGCTTGTCTGGCTCTGTGCGGAGCATGACAGCCCGCCCGGACGCCCAGGGCGGGATAACACCGGCAACATAAAAAAATATTATATTGCTGATAAATCTATATTTTCTTACTAATAAGGTGAGCCAAAAAATTTATCACCCTCATGTATTTTTGCTGAAGACCGTCAGCATGATCGGCAAGCAGCATTTCGCATTTCTCGCCATTATCTCTTTAAAACTGGCGGTTCGTGTTTGCGCCTCAGGCGCATTAACGACCGCCGGCAGGCAAAGCCTGCCAGGGTTTTCTCGCGGGCTGACAGGCGGCTCTCACCGCCCGACTGTTAAGACTGCCTGATATACACGCCGGCGATGTATACCGCCTGCTGACAGCGCACAAACTCGACAATTTCCTCCACTACCCGGGCGGTGTCTATCTCCCGCAACCCGTTCTCCCTGCGCTGTGCGTTAATTGTTTTTTTGTACTGACGCAATGCGTCACGGGTCTGTGCATCAAGCTTCATCGTTTTTTCTCCTGGCGGCAGGGGCCCGCCCCTGCCCGTTAATCAGTTCTGGAACACGTAGCCATCGACAAACACGAGGCCGCTGCTGAACAGATCGCGCGCGTAGGCGTCGTAATCGAAATACATCCGCAGGGATTCAGGCACGTCGCAGATAAGGCCGGTATCCTGGACAAACTCGTAGGCATAATCTTCCTCGCTGGCGGCCTCGCCCCGGTACGCATCGTCAAAGGCGTCGTAATCGGAGTCGCCCGTATAATCCGCCCAGGCAAAAAACGCCGCGGCCCTGCCCTCTTCTTCCGCGCGCCTGTACCCCTCGACAAATGCCCATTCCACGGAGGATTCAGACGCAAACTGTGACGGAATGCCCTCCCAGTCCTGGAACATCAGCTCCTGATCGTGCTCGTTTGCATGTAGCTCATGGCATGCCCCGATAAAATCCTCCTTTGAGTCGAACTCCGTCAGGTCGAACCATTTGCCGAATATGCTGCCGCAGTTGTATTTGTGATAGGTACCAACGTATACAGCAGGGGTCGTCGTGCTCATAAAAATTCCTCCACAGTCAGGGTTATCTGAGTTCCGGCTTACGCCGTGCCGACACGACAGCCCGACTACGAGCGGAAAATGCAGCGGCGACACCGGAGGCCGCAGCGCAGATAAAAAGCGGAGTCGGTCTGGACGGTTATCGAGCGAAATTTGAGCGAGAGAACGACGGGAAGAACGGCGACAGGCATGAAAATATACTGCGACCGGGCGAGGATGGCGGCGAAGCGAACCCTTGCATTTGCAGCGTTCGGGCTAGAGTAAAGGCACGGCGTTAGCCGTCGACCGCACGGACTTCTGACGACGCGTGGACGTAACAACGTGGAGACCACGCAGGTTTAGCAGAGTGAGCGACCGCCTTTTGAAATAACTGGGCGGGGCCAATGCCCCGCCAGTCTGCTATGCAACAAGACGTATACCGGAAAAGGATTTCATCATTAACTCGATCTCTGCCCTCGCTTCGCTTATCACCTCACGCAACCAGCGTCGCTCGAACCATGTCCGAACGGGGCTTTCAGGATGACGCAGAGCAAACGGGGCATGCGTCTGGCCAACGAGGCGACCGCCACACTCCAGACGGATTTCCAGTCTTCTGAAGGCGTTTTTTTCGTCAAGAACTGCCTTCAGGCGCTGATCCACAGTCGCATTATCCCACTCAGTTTCGTCATGTTCCGGTTCAACTTCGGTGACGATAAGAGTGAAATTGCGGGTTTTTCGTGTAAATACCAATGGCTTCTCAGCGGGTCTGATAGCTTTTGTCAGATGATATCCAGCGGCCGCCACACAGCTGCACAGATGATTGATCTCGTCACGCAGAGCTTTCAGCAGACCAATAACCTGCTTTGTACTCATGGCCACTGGGCAGTTGTCATATTCAAGAGAAATCGTGCCAGCGTGTGCCTTACGATGGCCCAGGGAATTTCGGTAAAGACGAACAACGAACGTACTACCCTGAATAAGTGGCATGACGTCGTTCAGTAATTTCTCACTCATGAGGCCACGAAGAGCAATCTCAGGAAGAAGACGCACAAGATCCTCAGCAGTAAGGCTGCCGTAAAAGGCAACCCCCTCTCCACGAACGTAATTCAGGCTGGTTTCAATATTCAGATCTGCAGGCCAGCCGCGCGCGATAAGAGTATTGCGTGTATGACGATGGATAAGACGGTAAGCGATGTTCATAGCATTCTCCTCGATTCTCATGCGGCGCCAGTTACGCCGTGCCGACACGACAGCCCGACTACGAGCGGAAAATGCAGGGGCGACACCAGAGGCCGCAGCGCAGATAAAAAGCGGAGTCGGTCTGGACGGTTATCGAGCGAAACCTGAGCGAGAGAACGACGGGAAGAACGGCGACAGGCATGAAAAAACACTGCGACCGGGCGAGGATGGCGGCGGAGCGAACCCTTGCATTTGGAGCGTTCGGGCTAGAGTAGAGGCACGGCGCTGATAACCGCCGCGCTTTTGCGCGGCATGAGAAATGGAGTTTACGACTTCCTTATTCGAGTAACCCGAGCTTTTTCATGTATTTCATAATGGACTCAGGCCGGCGCTGATAATCTTCAGCGAACTGCTCAACATCCAGCATTTCGGCTTCTGCCAGAGCGATGAGTTGCTGCTTTTCCTCCTCCTCCCATTTAGCGCCGTGGCGCGGGTACTGCTGCTTATACCCTGCGCCAGGCGTAGAACGACGCGCGAGCTCATCACGCAGCTGAGCTATGGTCATGTTTTCCAGGCCATCGACCACATTCAGGGATTCGAGCTCACGAGCCGCTTTGAGGAACTGGCGGATAAGCTTTCCGTGCTCCTGCAGATCAGACATTGTTTCCCGTCCCGCCGAACATGCTCCGGGCATTATTTCGGGTTTCTTCATCAGACGTTACCGAATTGCTCATCTGCTCTGGAGACTGAGGTACAGCCTCTCGCCCCCTGCCCTGCAGCAGAGCCTCGGTTTCGCGTGGGTAAACGGCTTTAAGCAGCTGCAGCAGGTCATCAAATGACGTATCGCGGTTAAGCAGCTCGCTGAAGAGGAACGGCAGCCGTTCATCCTGCTTGCCAAATGCAAAGCCGGTAAGCAGCGCGGCGCGCCATAAACGCCCCCTGTCCCCCTGAGGCGTTTCGTCCGTTTTCTGGCAGACAAAGCGGTCCGCTTCGTTAGTTTCAGGATTCAGGTAAAACGTAATTTTGCGTCGCGTATCCATGGTTTTTATCCAATAAGGTACATACCGTTAACGAGGTCGAACTGAGACGTACTGGTTTTGTAGAAACGTTCTTCCCTGACCGCACAGTGTTTTTTTACTGCCTCTGCAATGAGTTCGGCGCCACCGCCAATGACCATTACATGCGAGTATCCCTCAAAGCGACTGACAGCTTCAATAACCCTGTTAACAAGCCGGCTGTGAGCCGATGTCATTGCTTCACAAACAAGATCGATGCGTGAGGTATCGTTAATACGTGACGCCAGGTAGGCCGCATCATTACGGTGAATGATGATATCGTCGGCCAGATAGCTGCTTCCCTTCGTGCGAGCCAGCGAAAGTGCGTCTCTTACGGCACCGGTCATCAGAGAGACTCCCAGCGTGGAATCGCCGTAAATACGCGATATTCCGCGCATTTTGCCCATCACCTGAGAAATATCGAGCGTCGTTCCGCCCAGGTCAACGATCAGCAGTGAATCAAGCTCGTTGAGGTTTTTAACGACTTCGAAACCAGCCGGGATGGATTCTGGCATCACGTCAACATGACGAACAGAGAAGGTTTTCCCCCCATTGAGTTCGACCGGCCGCAGCAGGTTTGTTTTCTTACGTTGAATGTTTGCTTCGTTGGGCTGGTTGTTCTTGTCGTAATACTCCGCCAGCGGCAGTGTGACAACGATATCCACTTCGCACGGCTCAATACCGCTGTTGAGAAGCGCATGATGAACAGCAACAACGTTCACATCGCTGTATTGCCACGCAACGTTAGTCGTCACAACCGCCTCTGGGCTGATCGGGTCGAAAGAATACTGCTCCCCGTTCAGTTGATAGTTGAACGCCTGCTGAGAACCGAACGCCACAGCCCATTCACGTTTGAAGCTGTTAGGACTGATTGACTGCCTGACCTGTCCGGCTTCGTTCCACTGCAGTTTGATATTGGTAGAGCCGTCATCAATGAAAATTTTCATACCTTTCACCTTGGAATAGTTTGGATTGAAACGAGCACAAACAAAAACAATATAGAGAACTATTTGAGAACAATATGAGAATTATACAAATCACGGACACAATAACAACCCTGAAAGAGAAATATTTGAGAACTATTTGAGAACTAAAGGGGAGGAGATAGGGATTGAAGCTATTCATACGCTAGCTATTTGCGCCTAAAAATCAGCCGGTTGAAATAAAGGGACCGAGAATAGCTTGCTTAAAACTGGGTTCATAAAAATAATACTGTATATATAAACAGTAATAAGGAGGGGTATAAAATGGTCAATATCAGCTTTATCGCACCGGCAGAATCACCAGATAAAATGCAGCTGCCGTTATTCGCCGATCTCGCCTCATGTGGTTTCCCTTCACCTGCAGCTGACTATGTCGAGTCCGATCTGGATCTCCATGACTACTGCATACGGCATCCAAGCGCGACTTACTACCTTCGCGCAAGTGGAGACAGCATGGCCGACGGCAGCCTGTACAATGGCGATCTGCTGGTTGTGGACAGTGCCGAGAAGCCCCGGCATGGCGATATTGTGGTGGCCAGCGTGCAGGGGGAATTTACGGTTAAACGGTTGCTACTGACGCCACGACTGACGCTGCAGCCCATGAACGCGGCCTGGTCGCCAATTTATCCCGACCCGGACGATCTGGATATCTTTGGCGTCGTCACGCACATCATTCACCGTCCCCGGGAGATGTACTGATGTTTGCCCTGGCCGATGTGAACAGCTTTTATGCCAGCTGCGAACGTGTTTTCCGCCCGGATTTGAAAGGAAAGCCGGTTGTGGTGCTCAGTAATAACGATGGCTGCGTAATCGCAAGAAGTGCCGAGGCAAAGCCCTGGATCAAAATGGGCACGCCGTGGTTTCAGATGAAAAACGAGAGATACCCGGAAAAAATATACGCGTTCTCAAGCAACTATGAACTTTATGCATCGATGTCGGCGCGCGTGATGAACTGCCTGGAGGAGCTGGCCCCCAGGGTGGAACAGTATTCGATTGACGAGATGTTCCTCGATCTGACCGGTGTGGAGCATTGCATGGACCTGGAGGACTTCGGCCGGCAGCTGCGTCGGCACGTGTATGACTGTACCCGTCTTACCATTGGCGTGGGCGCCGGACCGACGAAAACACTCGCAAAATCAGCCCAGTGGGCCTCAAAGGAGTGGAAACAGTTTCGTGGTGTGCTCGCCCTGACCCGGGGGAATCCACAGCGAACGCGGAAGCTGCTTTCACTGCAGCCGGTCGAAGAGATCTGGGGCGTGGGGAACCGTATTGCACGCAAGCTCAATGTTCTGGGCATCAAAACCGCGCTCGATCTGGCCCTGACGAACCCGGCCTTTATCCGCAAAAATTTCTCCGTCGTTCTCGAGCGAACAGTACGCGAATTGAACGGGGAAAGCTGCATGTCGCTTGAAGAAGCCCCGCCAGTGAAACAGCAGATCGTCTGCAGCCGTAGCTTCGGCGAGAAGGTCACTGAATACGATTCGCTGCGGCAGGCTGTCTGTCAGTACGCAGAGCGGGCCTCAGAAAAACTGCGTAAAGAGCGGCAGTATTGCCGGCATATTTCCGTTTTCATTAAAACGTCCCCTTTTGCCGTTAAAGAGCCTTACTACGGCAACGTGGCCACGGAGAAACTGCTTACCCCCACTCAGGACACCCGGGACATTATTGCGGCCGCTACAACGGCTCTGGAGCGTATCTGGAAGGATGGGCACCGGTATGCCAAGGCCGGTGTGATGCTGAATGACTTCACCTGCTCCGGCGTTTCGCAGCTGCAGCTGTTCGACGAACGTCCGCCACGTCCTCACAGCGCTGAGCTGATGAAGGTTCTTGATGGCATTAATCATTCTGGCCTGGGACAGGTCTGGTTTGCAGGACGAGGGATTGCACCATCCTGGCAGATGAAACGCGATATGCTCTCCCCCGCTTACACTACCCGCTGGAAAGATATCCCCATAGCGAGGATCAGCTAAATTTCGCCTTTCAGAGAGAGCCAGTAGTGCTCGCCGCAGCGAACGACAGGGCGCAGCCCGCGAGTGAGCGAGGAAGCACCAGGGAGCCTGAAGCCTTTTAAAGCACCTTACGCTCTTAAGTTGTATAGATTCTATAATGAGTTATCCACATATCCTTTGAGTAGATCCAATAACTTATCCTAAGTTACCCGAATAGATCCAAACTGATCCCTTTTGCTGCAAAGCCTTTGTCTACGGGCTTCTTAGCGTTTTCTGGTGTGTCGTAGTGGGAGAAAGGTGTTTCGAAGCGGGAAAAAGGTGTGTCAAAACGGGGAAAGGGTGGGTAGAATCGGGAAAAATGGTGTGTCGAAACGGGAACGCATAAATAATTCAGGCACATATCGATCATATACTGGAATGGATATAACTATATGAATGAAAATGTTTTTATCGGAGAGGTTATAGGTCCAGATTGTGAAAGTGTTAACAATAAGCTCACAGTAACCAGTAAGGCAACAGTTCAGCCTGTAGCCCTGATGAGATTAAATGTTTTTGTTCCCTCAAGCAGACCTGCAAAAGGAGCCAGAACATCAATCGATGCGACCTCTGTTCTCAAGGATTTGGAATTCTCAAGGCGAGAGGGCTACGACGATATTCGTATTACCGGCGAACGGTTGAGTATGGCCATCGACTTCAAGGTATGGGTAGGTATCATTGAAGCTTTTAGTAAGTACGGTTTAAAAACGAACAGTATTAAACTTACTTTTCATGAGTTTGCAGGAATGTGTCGCTTTGAGTCTAAGAGATTCGATTCCCGTCTTAGGAAAAGTATTTCAGAAGCTTTAACCAGGATACGTGGGAAGACCATTACCTTTAACCGCAGCGGGTCAGAGGGCCTTCAAAAAGTTTCCGTGACAGGTTTGCTTAAGACTGGTGAATTGGATTTTGCAAACGACCAAGTGGAACTTGAAGCTGATCAGCGTCTATGGGAACTCTACCAGACTGATTACACTGTATTGCTTCGACATAAGCCTATAAACGCTTTAACTCGCAAGGAAGCTGCACAGGCCCTGTATACTTTCATCGAAAGCCTGCCTACGAACCCAGTCCCTATATCTTTCAAACGAATACGTGACAGGCTCTCACTGCTCTCTCCAGTAAAGGAACAGAACCGTATCATTAAACTGGCCCTTAAGCAGTTACAGGATATTGGGTATCTTGACCATAGCATCACAAAAAAAGGTAAAGAGACTTTCGTTCTGATACACAGTCGCTCCGCAAATCTGAAACCAGGATCAGCTGTATAAGGTGTGTCAATACGGGAAAGCGACTCGATTAAGGTGTGTTGAAACGGGAGGCCTTATATCAAACGTCTTGATAAGTGTGTTGTAGCGGGAATCCTCCTCTTAAACGTCTTAATAGGTGTGTTGTAACGGGAGGATTACTCGTTAAGTGCTTTTTTCACTGCCGTACATTCCCACTTCAACACACCTTTTGGATACAAGTGAGAAGCTATCCCGCTTCAACACACCTTTATCCCAAATTGCCTCACCCTGCCCCACTTCGACACACCGAATCTGCAAAGACTTCCCACTACGATCCACTTTTTGCTTCCCGGGGCCATTTCTTTCGTTAAGCGCGGCTGAGGCATAACCCATACTTCAGTACATGCTGTACAAGTAATGCATAAAGTCATTCTTACCATCACATAGCAATCATTGTGATATGGTTTTAATATTAAAATGCAATCATAAAGGTATCATCATACTGTCAGTTTTACTCATCCAAGACTTGACTTAGATGAGATACACTTACTACTATGTTGATAGTTTTTTAATATTAAAAAGAGATGAAAATGATACTAACGATTGCCAATACGAAAGGAGGAGTAGGTAAATCTACTCTCGCGGTTAACATCGCAGTTGCAAGATCTCGGCAAGGCAGAAAAGTATGGTTAGTTGATGGTGATAAACAAGGGTCTTCTCAAACAGCTATCCTGGTTCGTTCAGAAGACGGGGTTGAACCGGGTATTGCTTGCTCGCATTACCCAGAAGGCCCGGTGTTAAGGAGCCAGGTTCTCCAACAGAAAGATAACTTTGACGATATCATCATCGAATGTGGAGGCCGTGATTCCACTGCAATGAGAGCTGCTCTGACAATCACAGACGTCCTTTTAGTTCCTTCAGCGCCTGGAAGTTTCGAAGCCTGGGCCATGGATGCCAACGCCGATCTAATCAAAGAAGCGCGAAGTATCAGAGATGGCTTGGTCTGTTATTCGCTTTTGAACAAAGCAGATACTCAAGCCAGATCCTCCGACAACAGAGATATGCTGGAAATGATGGAAGAGTACAAAGAGGACATCCCAATCCTAGACAAAATCATCTATCAAAGAAAAGTTTATGCCAATGCTGCGGGCAGTGGGAGAACCGTAAGTGAGCTGAAATTACGTTCGCATGAAAAGATTGCAGTGCAAGAGTTAGATGCTCTCATATCAATGCTATTTAAATAGTCAAATGCAATCAAAATGATATTAAAATAATGTTTAGGTGATATGAAATGGCAATCCAAAAAAAACCCAAAACTCAACCACCCGTTTCAAAGAATGATGCAGTAGAGAACTTTATAAACTCAGCACCTGATGCAAAAGTTCCCGCTTCGAAGGGAGTGGTAAAAGGAAAAAAACAGCAGATCACAATCACAATGGACCCTGAACTGATTCAGCGTATTGACGAGGCTGCTGCAGAGAACGGGCAATCGCGCGCTGCATTCATAAATATGTCTTGCATCAACATACTGGACTATGGTTTGCAAATTGCGGGCAAGAAGAAAATAAGCGAGTAGGTAACATCAAAAAACAATCAAAGCAATCTCCTTTTGATGTTGTTTTAATATTAAAACAACATCAGATTGAGGTATTAGATACTTTCAGCTTTCTTAGATTTTTTTTAACAGCGCCACTGCCTCATCGCCAGGCATCTGGAACTGTACCCTGTGCCGTGCCGCCACATCGAGCGCAAACACCTTCGTATACACCTCCGTCGAGCTGATGCTCTTATGTCCCATTAAACTCTGTAGCACCTTGAGTGGTATACCGGCATACAGCATGTGCATGGCGTAGGAATGACGGAACGTGTGCGGTGTCACCGGCACGGAGAACGTCACCCCGTCGGCCGCTGCCGCTTCAACCGCTTCGCTGAGCCAGGTGCGGACCGTCCGATCGGTGATCTCCCAGATACGCGCCTTCTCGGTTCTGCCGCTTCGCTTGTTGCGTCGTTCAAGAGGTATTTTCAGCGTGGCCACCATCATCTCCAGCTGACCGACATAGTTCGCATCGGAAAGCGGAACCAGGCGATGCGCCTGACTGCCGGCAGGCGAGCGGCCGGCCGTTCGTGCCGCTTTCTCCGCCCGCTGCTTGAGTGTGGCCAGCTGCACGAACGGGTAAGGCGGCGCCAGAGAAAAATCACTCCGGGTCAGCGCCAGCGCCTCGTTAATGCGCGCGCCGGTGTTCCAGAGGGTTGCCAGCAACATCTTGCGGTGGAGATCGGGTACATAGTGGAGCAGGGCACTCACTTCCGGCGCCAGCAGATATTTCGGCAGTTCGTCCTGAACGAGCGCCATCTGACGCAGGGCAAGTGCGGCAGGGTAGTCGATGGCCACCGGCAGCTGCGCGGCCGAAAAAGAAACGCCCTGGCCTGGTATTGCCGGCATCATTGCTTGTTGTCCCTGCCGGACAGGTATTGCTCTGTAAGTCGTGCCATTGCTTTCTGCGCGTAATCCTCACCCGGGAGCACACTGATTTCTCCCCGGCGTTCCATCTCGGCGCCGATGGCGCTGAGAGTCGTCGCTACCGGCAGCAGCCGGCGCAGCTGCAGGGCGTGCCCGCATGCGGAACGGATGCGATCGGCAAAATCATCCTCATCGCGGGAATATGTTCCGGGTGCCGGCCGTTCCCGGCCATCCTTTTCTGACTGCAACTGCTGGCACAGCGACAGCAGTTCAATGATATCTTCTGCCGCACGGGCAGCCACCAGGTCATGGTTCATTCCGGCTTATCCTAATTTGCCAAACAGCTGAGGCAGTTCATCAAACAACATCACATGGCGGGTGCGCTTTCCCTTGAAAATGCGCCTCATCATTGGCGTGAAATCCGCAGGCTCCCAGCCGTAGGGCCACGTATAGAAGATTCCGGCTTTCAGCGTGTTATCCGGTCGCTCAGGGCCAGCGACGATACGTCTGACCTCCGTGCTCAGCGCCTCACCGCGCAGGCCGTACTGTCCCAGGTAACGGCGCAGCCGCGTTCTCGGCATCCGCGGATCGGATTTCAGGTAAGCATTAGTATCCATAAACTGCGTAACGCTGATGATATTACTGCCGTACTTTCGCATGGTGCTCAAGGCGGTGGCCATCACGTCCGCTTCTGTCTGTGGTTCATCATCGGTTCTGTTCATATGGTTTCCTGTTAACGGGGTTAGGGGTTGTTGCGTGGTCCGATCGTCTAAGCTGACGCGGTGTTATCCTGCAGCGACCGGAAAGCAAGCAGGGCGTCCGTCCTGGAGGGCAGCTCGGTACAGTCCCCGCGCTGCGGGTCGATCTTTTCATCTATGGCCTCGTTATACCGCATACGCAGCCGCCATCCCGTCACGGGAGGTGCGTTCTGTATGGCCAGCACCATCCCTTCCGGCGACAGCAGTTCACGCAGCGTGTAGCAGGCGCCGATCCGGGTCGAGTCCCGCAGCCACATCACGGGGTACTCACTGACCAGCTGGTCATACACACATTCCGGCGTATGGAAGTAATTCCCGTCCGCCCTGCAAAAATCACACATAACCCTTCCTTATATTAGAAATCCCGCCCACTTCTATATCCCAAAGGAGTTCATAAACCCAATGACTCTGTTCTTATCCAATTGAAAATGGCCTGCGTTTGAAGGCGGAAGCCCATGAACAGTCACATTGAATTTCAGAAGGCAAGGGTTGATGTAATACCACCGAGCTCCATCAAATTCTGCTAGCTCCTGACCGGAACTGGAGACGACACGAAAATCTATAAGAAAGCGAAAATTATTGAGATGAGATTTTCTTGGTTCCAGATTGAGCCACAAATGCTGATGGCCATATTGGTCAGTCAGAAAATCAAAAACTTCTCGAAGAGTTTTTGGCAATAAAGTTACCTCCATAATAGTCACTCGGAGTAATTATGACGTGCAGCATAATCGGCTAAGCACAACCCTGCGTCTGTCACCAGGATGATTTTCCCCTGCCGTCATCATTTTCAGGCTGATAATAAGCAGTCATATAGCCACGCTGATAAATTACCGGATGACAGTTTTATGGTGATCCGATTTTCTGCTTATTTACAACTTTCCGGAAGTGTACCACGCGCACGGAATAAGCAAAGCGGCGTTTTCCGGTGCGGAGCATGTGAGGGGGAGGGGATGGGCCAGACACAATATATGGGGTGTCACCTCGCCGGGAAAGCGACATTGACCACAATATATGGCCTGCGGCGGCCGCTGCACACCGGAGGGGATAAAGAAGATCCGGAACCGCCGGAAACCGGATCTGCGCGGCAGAAAAAACGCAAATGATATGATAATAAAAAACACACACAAAATCATATCAGATATGATTTTCATCATTGATGATAAAACAATATCTGATATTATCAGAAACTAAGAGTACATAAATCATACATGACATGATTTTTACCTGTCAGAACATTATCAGACGGAGCGTGCAGGATGGATGAAGAAAGGGTGTTTTCACTCAGCTATGAGCAACTAACCCGAATAGCGGAAAAAAATATCCGTGAATGTGGGCTGGACAACCAGAGCGCCAGGTGTTTCAGTGAATTGAAGGCCTCAGCTCTGCTGTGGTTGTGGTATGAACTGGCCATTCATGGTGCGCCACAGAACAATCACGCACAGGCCCGGGAACGCATCGATACCGATTATCAGCGCCTCAAAAAACTCATCTGGTCGGAGGGTGACAGTTAATGACTCAGAGCCGCCGACCGTCGCCACTGCAGCGGAGAGTGCTGATTGTGCTGGCTGCCCTTGATGAAAAACGGCCGGGACCCGTGCTGACGCGGGACATAGAACGGGTGCTGGAGCGAAGCGGGGAAGCCCCGGTCTACGGGCCAAACCTGCGCGCCTCCTGCCGTCGTCTGGAGGATGCCGGCTGGCTGCGTACCCTGCGCGCTCCGAACCTGCAGCTGGCAGTGGAGCTGACGGACGCCGGCCGGGCCGTGGCACAGCCTCTGCTGCTGGCAGAACAGGACCGCCTCCGGGCAGAACAGCGTGCGGCAGAAGTCGTCGTACTGCCGCTGGTCCCGGCAGCAGGTCTGCCCGCAGACGGCACTTCTGCCACTGATCTGGCGGTGGAGCTGAACGGCATAACGTATCAGGCCTGCCGTGGGGATTTTGTGGTGCGTCTCGACGGCAGCACCTGTCTGCAGTTATGGAATAAAGAAGGCAGGGTGGTACGCCTGGAGGGCGATCCGCTGGAAGTGGCGCAGTGGCTGCAGGCCTGTCATGACGCAGGAATAGAGGTTCGCGTACAGATAAATGAAAGTAGCGTCCCGTAAAGGGGGCCTGAGTAAAGCGGCGCGGATGGCTGATTATTTCCAAGAATAATCGTCAGTTCAGGTATCGTGGATACCTGTAGAGCTAAATCCACACATCTTCTGCCGTAGCCAGGAACCTACTGGCTGAGTATTTCTGGTGGCAGAGCTACGTAAGTAGCCGTACCTGTATAGTAATCAGATATCCAGAGAAAACGTAATGAAAGATACAATTACTCCACTAAATTACACTAAGGAAGCCATAAAAGACCTGTCTGTCATGGAAAAAGGATTAAGGTCAAATGCACCTCTTACATCATATATTATGCGTCAGGTCATTGATATGCTGGACAGTAGTGTTAAGTTCATCTTACCGAACTGCTGCGATATTATTGAACCAGAAGAATACCGCCAGACACATTTCGATTTGGCACGATTACCATATCCAGTTGTAACATTTGAAATACCATGGTTCAAAGACAATGTAGAAACCCAAATAGGTGATTTTAATATATCACCATCATCCAGAAGAATTGCCCTGTGCTGGGAGGCCAGACAGAGTTTTGAACCCATCCCGGGATGTAATTCAATCCTTAACACTTATATTGATGGCGGAGTGTTTATCCTTCCTGTTTCATGGTCTGATGATTTAAAAATATGGATTCTTGGTGTCGGTGGAATGTTTTTCCCATATAACAACAAACTCACTAAATACGAACCTGACAGGACATTGCCTGCATCCAGGCTTGTAATCGACACATTAAAAGAGAATGGAGTAGCCAAATATAATGCAGCACACTTCAAAGCAGAGCCTTTTATAACAAGCATGGAATTTAAAGATGATTTGATAAAGCAGGTGGGAAGTATTGAAAGATTATATGCGCAAATTATTATGGATACTCGCGATGAACTACAGGCTTTCATACAGGCATGTAGCGTGTTAAATTGCGAAAATGTGTGTCCTGTCACACTTAGCACTAAACCAGAAAGAAAATTCATAAATGGTCGTAAAGTTCAGTCACCTGAAAAAAACAAGCGCCCTTCATATACTTATAAAGTATTGCAACTGTCTGAAACTAAGGTGCAAAGTAATCATACTGGAACAGGAAAATCCGGTGGGACGAAAAGGATGCACTTACGCAGAGGACATATTCGCAGGAAAAATAACAAACTAATATGGATCAGACCAGCAATGATTAATGCAAACAGTAGAGCAGGCATTGTTGATAAGGATTACCAGATAAATATAAGAAAAGAAGAAAACAAACCTTAGTAAATCTTACTGTGTAAGTAACAATCCGTTGTATCCTGCTATAAACGTTCCTGATTCACATAGCAGGGTACAGAGTCATCTTCGTAAATTATCAAGGGATATTACATAACAGAAAGTTTATTAAATTTTGAACTATGATATTATAAGGAAGTAGAACAACATAGCCGAGGTATTTATGGGAAAATATCAGGAAGAAAGGAAAACTCCCGTCATTGTGGTGAAAAAACGTCGTACTTTTTCGCCACCGTCCTTATCCGAAAAAACAGATATTATCGCACCTGTATTTACTGAACAGACGGCAGAATCAGCCCCCGCCGGAATAAATTCATCTGCCGTCGAAACACATATCCCCGAAGCGCCAGCCAGGAAGAAGAAAAAGAAAAGACACCGTTTTCCACGTCCCTCCCACTGGACCCGTGAGTATACTCACGAGTGCGTGGAAAAAATAAAGGCCCTGTTTCCTCATCTTCGTGCTGAAGGTGGTGGATTTATTCCCCTGAAAATTGGCATAAACAATGATATTTCGGCATTTCTGGCAGAACACCCGGAGACAGAACTGACCATGGACGAATGGCTCTGTGCAGTGTCCTGCATCACATCCCGCCGCGTATATCTGCAGCGGACAGCTGTCGCCGGCGTCCCACGTTATGGCCTGGATGGTCACCCCAAAGGGCAGGTCTCAGACTCTGAAGCACAGAGTGCCGGTCGCAGACTGGCGACATTAGAACAAAAGTGGCTCAGGATGCAGGCACAGCAGGAGAATATTTCTGGGCAATAAACACTCCTGATAACAGGTGGACATTACGTATCAGAAAAAATGGGAAGAGAATGTTATGTGTGATTCAGAAGCGGAGAAGATTTTATTCATCCTAAATAAACATGAACGGGCATACAGACGCCTGATCCCCGTATATATTTTTTTAGCTATAGTATTATGGATTTTACCTATTCTCCTGATTATATACCTGTATTTCTGTATAGTTGACAATGAGTTTCTCAGAATCGGTTTCTGTATTGCATGGACAGCATACTACTTTCTTTCGCTTTTCAAGTATTTTGTAAAATACTTCTTTCCTCTCGATCGTGAAGATTTGCTTAACCTGATGGATCTCGCCAAAGAAGCTCCTGATGCGAAACAGGAGCTTCTTGAGCGTCTTTTGTCCGGAAAAAGAATGACCGGGCGGGATGAAATGGATATCAAGCGCATTCTAAAAACAAAGGAAGCACTTGATAACATCAGGAATTTTATTGATAAACAGCAGTTAACGAATAATGATACTCCGAAGAAAAGCACGGTCCCAAATGAAGATAAAAAAGGCATAAGATGATGATCACAGGAAATGGAATAAACACTGTAACTGTCAATGGAAAAGTGAAACACATCACAGAACTGGATTATATAACACTTTGTTTAGAGTGGACAAAACTACGAGAGGAAAACAATCGTCTTTATGAAATTAATAACAAGGCAAACAGAGGATGGCGTGGTTTCATCCTAAGATTGATAGGGGTTAACCTGCCAGATAAAAGGACTGAGTTTACACAACGTCTCTTGTTGACGCGCAAAATTTCGGGTTCGGTCATGAAAAAGTAACATATTCTATGCTGGAACAGACCAATTTTGCATTCGCCGTCCAGGAGTTTGAGGGGAAAGTAGTCAGTGTTTTACGCTCAGTCAGGGAAAGTGTGCAATGATAAATGACACGAAAGGAATCGTAGTACATGGGCACCGCGATTCAATATTCAAGGAAAAAACAATACAGCAATGTACTTGTTCTGTTTCTATTATTCTGGCGATTTCAATAAAGGCACTTGCTCGCGCTCTGTCATTTTCTGAAACTCTTCATGCTGCATTTCGATTTTCCTTCTAAGATCATAACTCACATACCTGTTCTTTTTATGTATATCTATATCTATTTTTGTGACGAGTTCAAACCACAATGTTCGCACTCCCCATGCAGCGTTATGAAACATTTCCGCAACGGCTATAGAGTCTGTATTAACTGCTTCAGTCATGTAGTCGCTAATACGTTCAGCGGTAATTTTCGTTATTTCATCGTAATTCATTTTATCTCCTACAAGATTATTTAATGGAATGCAAAATATCTGGCCTGATAATAATGTTCCAGAATTAATATCTGCAGGCTATGTTAAGTTGTCCCCACACACAATCTACCTGTTTTCTCGTGTGTGCCACAGGCGCAATACATAAATAGTCTGGCCAGTAAGTTCGTAACGGATTTCGTACTCGCCAGCAAAAATCCGTCTGACCTCCCTGGGTTCAAACTGAAATAACTGTTCCCCCATACGTGGATGAGTTAACAGAATGACCGGAGCCTGTGTCAGGGACTGCACCGTTTTGGCGGCCGCAGGTTTACTGGCCAGCACCAGAAAATCATATAACCGCGCCAAATCAGAAAGCGCCTTACTGGTCCACTTCAGTTCCATCAGCGTGGCACCGGTAACGGATTGTCAGTACTGAGGCTGTCCGCCCAGGCCTGTACAGCCTGATGGTCGATAACCTGTCCGGATGTCACATCGTCCAGGGCTTCCAGCGTCAGGCGATTACGCTCCTCCTCCTGGGCAAGCCATGCAGAAAGCGCCTGTTTGATAATCCAGCCCCGGGAGCGTTCCAGTCTGGCGGCCACCTGGTCGACTTTATCAGCCATAGGTAATGGCACATGCGCGGTAATTACTTTTGTTGCCTGTGCGGTATTGTTTTTCATTTGCATATCCGATTAGCTGTTAATCATATTTAATCATAGTGATTACTTTCAGACGAAACAAGGCAAATAATGCGCGTCAGCGCATGTAAGGCGGCACTCCGTTGTTACATATGGCACAGAAACAAAACCGCCGAAGCCCGGCGTCAGCCGGTACTGATTGATAGATTTCACCTTACCCATCCCCAGCCCTGCTAGACCATACCCGTTTTCAGTCATGACAGAGCTTCTGTGCGCGGTCGGAGTGGTCCCGACAAGGGTTTACCCGCAGTCGGGGCGTATCTCCGCGTTAGCGGGCCGTAAGGGCCGCTTACGAGCGTGTACTGAGGACTTCCAGCCAGAAGACTGGCAGCGATGACAATGTAGTTACAACATTCATAATTAAAAGCGATGTTGTTCCCGCCCTTCGGGCGGGGGCGGCCTCGCTTTTCAGTTATGAGGGGTAGGCACGGTGCTGCATTTGTGTGGCGTTTTTATTCCTGATGTTTTTTTGCTGTGGTTTCTGAATGGTGAGGTTCGGGGCCCGCGCGTTAGCGTGGGAGGTGCTTTTAGATTCTGAGCGGCGCGGCCCTGGCCGCTGCAAGCGAAGGCCTCTTTGTATTTGTTCACAGTGGTTTCAGAGATAAAGACTTTCCCTGCGGCGAAGCAACGCAGGGGATTAAATGATGGGGTTAAGACTATATTGCAGGTTTGCTGTTTCAGGTTTGCAGCTTCTTAAAGTTCTTTGTTTGCGGATTTATGTGGATAACTGAAACAACGTGGCCACGTTCTGATGACTGATGCGTGGTTTTATGAGCAAATATGCCCCTCTGAGGGGATTTAAGGTGATTACTGCGGATTTTGGGCTGAGCGATACCTGCGCCGAAAGCCCCGGAGGGGCTGGCGATGATTCAGTGCTGAGGGAATGGTGCTGTCTAGTGCGGTGGCGGGGCAGCCAGCGTCAGTTCAAGCTGACGCAACTCCCTGATGGCCAGTCGCTTCAGATGGTCATCGGAACAAAAATAGGCTTCATCCGGCGGCAGACGCTTCCTGAGATACTCTGCCATCTCATGAATCTGCTGGTCGGCAGGCAGTTTCTTCAGGCGTCTGGCGCGCTTACTGGCTGCCGCTTTTGCACGACGGTGTTTCAGTGCATCCTGGCTGCGCTGCAGATACCAGCGTTTTCTGGCCGCATGTACGGAGATATCTTCATCCTCACGCAGAACACCTTCCCGAATGAGCTGCTGGCGGATTTCACTTTCACGCAGTCGTTTCTGCTGCTGTTCGTGAAGTTTTACCATGTCGACGCCCAGCATCTGCCAGCCTGCCGGTGTTATCCAGACGTAACGTGGCAGACGCTGGCGGGTTTCACGGTCCCACAGGGTTTCCTCTGAAACACCCAGCACACCAAAACGTACCTGTTCGGCCAGCAAACGGGAAAGGCGGGAGACCGTCACTTCCAGTTCCGGAATAACCTTCCCCTTGCTGTCTTTCGGGCTGATTTCTCTGGCCAGACGGGAAACACTCATGCCTACGGTATGTGTGCCCGCATCACTGAAGCTGACCAGAACCGGCCAGATGGCATCGAGGAGGCGTTGTTTTTCCGGACGGAAAGCATATTTGCGACCGGCATACATTCGTTTCTGCACGTAAAAAGGATGCAGAGACATGTGCATGCGCAGGCTCTGCTCGCCGGTCACCGGGTCCTTTTTCACCAGACGGTTGTAGGCGTGCCCGAGCTGCCCGCTCAGCGCCTTATAGCGCTCAGGACGATACCAGGACGGATTTTCGCATTTGGGTTTGGTGGAGTGCTCACCGCGACGACGCTTCGTGCGCTTCCTTTCCGGTTCAACCAGGAAAGTGGTCGCCCTTCCCGCTTCATAGTCTTCCCAGAAACGGATCTGCTCTTCGGGTGCTAACTGACTCCAGTGTACTGCGTTATATGGAGTATTCTTCAGACCTGCCACAAGCTGTCGCTTATGGCGGAGCGATTGTGCCGTGTATTTATACACTGCACAGGGTTGAATCTCTGGTACGGTTTCATTATACTTTACCCGTATTCTGTGAGGCCCCCACTATCTTTCGTCGTTCCGCCAAGTTCGTAAGAAAGATAGTGGGGGTTTTCCTTTTATGGCTTCCGGAGCATCTTCAGTCTTCTGACTTACTGCCCGTACATGCCATCTCTCCTGAATGCCTTATGGTGCATTCTACCGTCCGGCTTTCGCCGCTTTGCTCCACAGAGTGCCACCCTCTGCACAGCTAATAACAGCCGAAATATACCCGCTTTACGTTAATTTGAAAAGCATTACAACGATCTCTTCTCTTCCAGTGCCTCCTCACCGATACCTCTAATGAGTTAATCTTGACCTGCATCAAAAAAATAAAATCTATTTTTAAAAGCAGATTTTTCTGCTTTAGATCCTTCTTTTGGATTAAAAGATCGACTTTTGTTCTACTCACGATCATTTATCTTACAACCGATCCACCTAACAGAATAATATTCTGTTTTAAGACAATTAAACGATCTAAAAAACCTTTAAAAAATCATTTTGTAGATCATTCGATCGTAAATAGAATGATTCTTAGATAATAAAACCATTTGTTACACAGCCCGCCAATTGTGTAACAACAGCCTCTACAAGAGCATATTTGTTCATATGTTCGTCAGAACTGCGGATTGTCTGGACGAGGGTCAGACACCGTTTCGTGCATATGGACCAGCATGTTCGAACGCCACAAAGCAGAAGCATCATGCCTGGATCGCTTCGGCGCGGAGCGTTAAGTTTTGACGCTTTTTTGTATGTTTTTTAAGCGGTTAGTTGACTCGGTACGTTATACTAAGTACCCTTTACTGGTCACAGGCAAAACTGTGATCGGGCGTAGGAACCCGCGTAGTCATCGTCGGCGCAGAAGTTAATTTCTTCATTTGGCGTCGTTTTTTGCCATACCATAAAGACAGGAACTTGTATTTCTTGTCGTCATCTATGGTAGCTCAGGCGGGGCAGGCATTAGCCTGGCCGGTTTCCGATGACGCCGGTATTCCTACCCCCGTCTGGGCTATCACCAATGAGCGTAGGAACTCGGTGATAGCGTTTTTAGTTGTCATCGGAGACCTTTGCTATGTCACCTCAAATGATACAGAAACTCCCGGCCATCACTCTGTTGGAAGGCATGTTTCCCGAGCTATCAACAAACCAGCTTAAAGTCTGCGTTTTTTACGCAATGGGTGTTCCTTACGATGCCATTGCTCAGAACTGTCGGCTTTCTCCCGAAACGGTACGAACCTACCTGAAGCGAAGCCTGAAGAATTTAAATCTGGAAGGATATGATGCACTTCGCTCTGCCGTGCTGATGCGAACGTTCGTTTTCATGATTAGCAATACAGCTAAAGAAAACGAAAAAATGTGAACAGGTGTCCCCATTAAAGGGGACACTTTCATGGAAATTGCATTTTGCACTTTACAGGCGATCCCAAATTGATAAACATAAACACCAAGCACAAGTTACTTTAATAAAGCAAATCACTTCAGACGGTGTCCCAGTTATTTGTATCTGGCTCATGCCCGATATATGGCGACCTTACTCTGAACTGACGTGCTGATGTTTTATTTCGCGTATCACAATACTGTGCCACTGTATTGCTGATATTAGTGCTTAGCCGTTCTTTATCTGTGAGTTCGCCAAATCACCGATACAGAACGTACTAGAGTCTGCTGGTTATATGCCTGTCAGAACTGCAGTTTATCCAGATATGGGCTGGACACTGCTTCAGACATATGATTTAGCATATTCGCCTGACATCGCAAAATCGTCCATCATGGATCGGTTTTGCGCGGAGCGTTGAACTTCGTGAATATAGAACACCTGAATAACCGGAACTGGTATCTTGCGCAATATAATACAGCCGGCAAAAACAGAGAATCTTTATTCTCATGGCTGAATGAGCAAAACGTCGTACCATGGACTCCATTAATAACAAGAAAGATAAGACGGGCAGACTCCAGGTGCTGTTACCGTGAAAGAATATTCGCTATTTTTCCAGGGTACTTTTTTATTCTGGCTAATTTTGACATTCAACCAGTATCGGCATTACGTCGCCATAGCGCCTTCATTGATTTCGTGAAGTTTGGCGGTGAAATAAAACCCGTCAATAAAGATATTGTTGATGGATTAATGAAGATTTACCCGGACCCTGTGCTAAATCCGGGAGCCAGGGAAGAGCTGAATGCAGCTTCCAGCATATGGCTGACAAAAGCACAATATCAGTATCTCCTCAGAATGGAAAATACTCTCCAGCCTGAGTCGAGGATATCCCTGCTCCTGGAACTGGTATCAAATGCCGAACATCACGGCTTTATGGAGCGCCTTGTAAACATCCCATAGCCAGTATTTCCCGGCCTTCGGGCCGGGCTTTTTTCAATTCAAGAGAATATTCTGGAGTGAAGCCTGCACGAATCCATCCCCACCATGGACTCCCCCTGTCTTTTGATGGAACCGTGTATTTCTTAATGGCGAAAGAAATAAAAGGCTTCACCCCAGAGTATTTATTCGTTTTTTCAAAGGCCGGCCCGTGCCATCACGTGTGGCGGAGAGAACGGACACCGGTCTTCTTTTCATCTCACAGTAGGACATTCGCATGACCACGACAGAACATCCCGTGCGCCAGTTGCTCTGGTGTGCACTGAATGCCCTGAAAACGGCACAGGAAAACCACAATATAACCAGTGAAACCGGATTACGGCATTACCTGCTTGAATGGCTTTCTGGTGCCAGCAGACATCCTGAGTTCCGTAGTCTCCCTGGCGAAATCATGGCGTTAAAAGCATTGACCGAAAAAGATCGCAATATTCCCATCATCGGAACGCTGAATACGCTCTTTCTCAGCTCTGCCACTGTCGGGGAATGTCCGTTGTTTCGTTTTCGGGCTGCGCTGGGTAAATTACAGAAAGCAGGCTGGCGCACTTATGTCTGCCCATGGCCTGAGAGGGTGTTCAATGAATCCATTGAACGGGCCTGTTCCGGGAAACGCCATCTGCTACAACTAAGTCGCACCGAAGAGTGTTTTCTACCGACAGGCGATATGAGGGCACCAGTTACGTTGCAGCTGATCACTCCACTACACCGCAAAACTATGCAGCTTCTGGAAACGGCAGAGTTAATATTCTCCGACGAAGGATTTCAGGTGGTGAGAGGATACGAACATCAATTCGGGATCGAACGCAGAGAAACCCTCTTTCACACCCTATTTATCGGGCTGCCCAGCTTGCCAGAAGATGTCTGGGGTGCAACACAGGAACAGACGACTATCACATTACACTGAGGATGTGTAATCCCCGGCATACCCCGTTTCCAGTCTTCGCAGCCTGTACCGCCCTTCCTGCCGTTTCCGACATTCTTTCTGTCACTACTCGCTTGTGCCGTTTTTTCGCAACCGGTACGTGCAGTTATGACGGTACAGCTGCTTCTTTTCCCGTTCCGGAAGGAGTCTTTGATGCCACAGCAACATCCCGGACGACTGCAAATACTGGTCGTCGACGCACACTGCAAACGCAGGCTGTTTTCAACGAAAACACCGACAGACCCCGATGAGCTTGCCCGACGTTTCTGCACGCCGGATAACTGTCTCGTGGTGGTACTACGCGACAACCGATTTCTGTTCCGACTGGAACGTGCTCCCGGCAGCCACTGCCGCTGGCACAAGGGCAGCAGCTCCCGCCATCAGCATCTACAGGACTGGCTATCATGAACGCAACTGAAGCAAAATGTTTATTCTTTTCCTGTGCCGGAGTGCTCATCCTTCTGGCGTACTGCATCCAGTTATTAGACGATGCTCGCTGGAAACAATACAGACAAGAACACCAGTGCACCGTGACGGACTCCCGTGAATCTGAACCCGGTTTAATATTCACCCGTCCTGCCCAGGAGACCTGGACATGCAACGATGGCTCTGTCCACTGGAAAAAACTCGACCCTAACCGTGACGGACTTCTGTACGGAGAATAATCAATGACCAAATTAATTTGGACTGTTTATTATGTTGTCCTACTCACAATTTTCTGTGTGGGGATATTTACTGCAATACATTATCTGATTTCAAGAGAAACAACAGATGACGAATCTGACATTAATACCCTGTACCTTGATTCATTTAAAAGTAAAAACAACTGCAAATCATTTGAAACTAACACCAATTTACTGGATAAAAATGGTAACCCTGTGGAAATAATGGTGTGTGATGATCAGGAACTGCATTTTTTTGTTCCAAAGAATTAAACAGTTAACCCTCCTTACTCTGTTATTTTAGTCGCCTGCCTCAGCCAACATGAAAAATAATAACGCACCATTATATCTCTGGTTGCTTTGGTGTACGCTTTGTCTGTACATCACTACCCCATGGCAATACTTACGTTATCCATTCACTGACAACATATCATTGCCTTATATGTTATATTTCTTTGTGGTGGTTGTGATTTGCATTTTCCCACTACTTTTCAGATGTGTACTTCTTATTGTAAGGTCTGCATCTAAATACGACTTCACATTCTTTGTGAAGAAGAAAAAGGGCAGCAATAAATCAACTATACATCTTAGCCCCTATGCTGACACACATTGCCCGGAGTCAATGAGGAAACACTGGGATGTGTTGCTTTCTCTGATATCAAAAGCAATTAATAATGATGAAATCATTGTCATGCATTCACATCTCTTTACTCCAGCAAGAATAAATAAACTTATAAAGAGACTGGAATCTTATGATTTGAGTTTTTCAGTTATTACATACCCACGGAAAACAAGTCTGTACGAAAAATTATCAATTCCTTTTATATATCTCTTGTTTCAGTGGTCTTTCCCGCATTTGCATTCGGACGGAATGACAGTCGTCATTCGTCCTCTCCAGACCCACCACACCAATTAAAAAATACATTTAGATATAAAAAGAATGCTCATAAGCAGGATTTTTATTTTCACAAAAAATCCCAAAACACTGGCTTAATTGGCTATCCACAACCTCACCTTTAAAATAACATGCAACATTAAAATTCAAAAGATAGAATAATGAAAATACTAATCAACAATATTAAAGACCCAAGCAGACTTCTGAATGCGACTAAAACGGGACATTCAGGAGTAATTCTCTCAATACCGGTATACATTACCCATCCAATTGCACATAAAATAATGAACCCTTACTTAAAGTCCGCATTAACTAACAAACACGTATATACGAACACGGAGTCTCCGTTATGAAAAAAAACTATCTGACACTTATACTGCCGTCATTATTGTCCGGCTGTGCCGGAATTTCCGGCGGCAATAACGTGGCACCATCAGATACGCCTGCTCTGGTTTTTGTTGACGGACAAATCAGTGAGAGTGCTGGCGTCCTGGCACTTACGCAACAACGACTTTCTCCACCTAAAATAACTCCGCCCCCGAGAGTCAGCGTGCCAGAGACAGTAAAAACAGCACAGCCAGTAAGCGAATCCCGACCGTTACCTTCACCAACAATAAGTCAGAATTTCTCCCGGTTAATCATTACAGGCAAGCCTGGTAGCACCCCTGTAACACTATCGCCGACGGCCCGTAACCGGACCGTCAGTCAGTGGATAAAAACATTACTACCGGAAGGATGGAAATTCAGACAAGAGAATGCAGCCACGCCCAAACTGAATACCAAACTGGTTTCATGGTCTGCCAATGATCAGTGGACCCGTTCTCTGAACCGGTTGCTGGAAGAACAACACCTCTGGGGCCATCTGGACTGGGATAATAAAATGTTGACCGTCACAACATCGGCTGCTGCACCGGCACAGGACACGGCAACCACTATCTCGCCAGCAGCCATGGTAACCACATCCACTTCCCCGGAGTCTTCAACGACAGCAAATAGCCAGAACAAACCACGAAACCCATTCAGGGGAAACAGCGTATCTCCGTCTACGCCCGCAGCAATCCCGACTCCGACCGGCTCTACAGTCAAGTCTATCCCACTCATGACCGGGACACCTGTCAAACCGGTATCTCAGGGTAAAGAGTGGCGTGCGCCGGCAGGCACTACATTAAGGGAAAACATTATTAAGTGGGCAGAAGAAACAAAATGCGAAAGCATGGCATCAACGCACTGGATGGTCATATGGCCACTTTCTGTAACCGATTACCGTCTTGATGCGCCTTTGATGTTCCAGGGATCATTTGAATCAGCCATGGAGCAGGTATTTGAGTTATATCGGACTGCGCAAAAACCTTTATACGCACAGGCTTCTCGCATGCAGTGCATCATTACAGTTTCTGATACAAGGGATGGTCGCTAATGGGATGGCTGGTCATGGCCGTCGGCCTGACCATTCTGATTATCACTGGTAGCTACCAGAATCAGAAGATGTCTGAAACCACAAACGCCCAGCAATATGCAAGTGCGTCTGTATGGGCAAGTCAGATACTAATGATTGCTAATAGAATCAATGATATCAGATACGTATCAGGCCAGCAGGACGGAGTAATTTCCTCAGATAAACTGGCTCTCCCTGTCACTCCGGACTCCCGAATTAAACATCAGTTACAACAGGGGCGTCTGTGGGTATGGATGCCTGAACAACCAGGACTTGTTGAAACTTTGCGTTCAAAAAGTCGTGGTTCTGCACTAATAGGGATCTTCCAAAACGGGCAACTCACCTGGCTATCAGGAACTGCAACCGGTCTGACACCCCCGGCAGGCATTACTGCTGGTTCTGTCGTCTACGTTAACTAATCTGGATATATTCATGAAAAAATCACACCAGCGTTCAATGAAGCTGGCGGTGCTCCCCTGCATGATCGCCGTCGCTCTTTCCATCTCCGGATGTACTTTCAGCGAAATCAACAAAATGCAGAAAAAAGCACAGGAAGACTCAGCACATGCACGGGAAAAGGTATCAGCCCTTTCGGCCCGTAAATCGCAGGCTCTTACCTGGCTCGATAATCAATGGATAAACCCTGTTCCGGTCGCTCAGGTATCAAGAGAGAAAAAACAAACAGCTCCAGCCTGCTACATCACGCAGGCAAGAAAAGGAGAGATCACTCTGCAGGAACTGGGGCAACGTATTACTGCCGTATGCGGCATCCCTGTGATCATCACGCCTGACGCAGCCAATTCAACTCTTGAAGGAGGCGCTACCCGCCAGATGACAGGAACACTACCAGCACCAGATGAAAATGGACGTCTACCGTTAAGCAGCCTGGGCAGCACAACAATGACTACCTCCACTCAGCCATTAACGCTGAATAACCTCATGTGGCAGGGAGATATCAATGGTCTTCTGGATCTGATGGCCAGCCGGAGTGGTCTGTACTGGCGCATGGATAATGGTCGGATTGTATTCTATCTGACTGAAACCAGAACGTATCCACTTCATATGCTGAACACCAAAACCAGCAGCAGTTCCAGTGTCAGCTCTGGCTCAACAAGCACAATGGGGGCAACAGGAGGCCAGGATAACTCAGCATCCGGTGATGCAACGTCCTCTCAGAGCACAACCGTTGGTCAGGAATACGATCTGTATGAAGATATCCGGAAAACTATTGAAGCAATGCTGACACCAGAAAAAGGCCGTTACTGGTTATCTGCATCGAGCTCAACGCTGACAGTCACTGATACTCCAGCTGTCCAGGAAGCCGTCGCACGATATGTAGACGAACAAAACAGTATTATGAACCGCCAGGTAGCCCTGAACGTACAGGTTCTGAGCGTCAGCAATACCAGAAACGAACAGTTCGGTCTGGACTGGAACCTTGTTTATAAATCGCTACATTCCGCCGGAGCAACGTTGAACAATGCAAGCGGAGATTTTACAGGCGCTACATCTGCAGGCGTATCAATTCTGGATACGGCAACAGGGAATGCCGCCAAATTCAGCGGTTCCAGCCTTCTGATTAAAGCACTGAGTGAACAAGGCGATGTCAGCGTTGTAACTTCACAAGAAAGCACTGTCACAAACCTGACGCCGGTACCTATCCAGATGGCAGATCAGACAGTTTACGTCGCCCAGTCAGCAACAACTACGACTACGGATGTAGGAGCAACAACAACATTAACACCGGGCATGATCACCACTGGATTCAATATGACCCTGCTGCCTTTAATTCAGAAAACAGGCAATCTCCAGTTGCAGATGAACTTTAATCTGTCTGATCCCCCAACTATCCGTAGCTTTACGTCAAAAGACGGAAACAGTTACATCGAAATGCCATATACCAAACTGCGTTCACTGAGCCAGAAGGTCAATCTGAAAGAAGGGCAATCACTTGTCGTTACTGGTTTCGATCAGAACAATACGACGACAAGTAAAGCCGGTACATTTACGCCAGCAAATCCATTATTTGGTGGTTCACAAACCGGGAAAAATGAACGCAGCACGCTTGTGATCATCATTACCCCGACTTTCCCGTCAGGAGGCAATAATGGCTGATGAAGATATCAACCCGGTAGTGCTTCTCGCAGATCCTAAAGTAAATCATCGCGTGTGGGCTGCCTGTCTTAAATGGACTCCTGTCGTAAAAAAACAGCGCGTCCCCTCACATCATAAACACAAGTCTCATGTAAAACCCAGACGGCTTACCTCCCTGAAAGTGACTGTAGGCAGCAGAAATTCCCGTGGAAAGATCAGCCGCCTTACCGGCACAGGAATACTGACCAGGCCAGAACGCAATCATTATTTTTCCCTGGCACTGGCTTTCTGCTCATGGGTCAGAAATGGATACGGTGTCTTCCGGTACAGCGATAAGGAGCTCTTATTCCTTGCTTCCATTAATGGCCAGCCTGCCGTTATGGCTGACTTATCAGGAAATGATGCCGATGTTGCCCAAAAGGTCAGCCTTTTTCTGGCGATGAACGAAGAGCCCCCCGAAAAATGGCAGGTTGTATCGTCTCTGGAACATCCTGATAACTGGGAAAGTATTATTACCCGGTTATCATCAGCAGACCTCCGCCGTTGCAAACTTACTGTCGGCAATCGCAGCAAATTCACACTGCCTGCCGTACTGTTTTTAGTAGCAGCCGGCGCAGGCACAGTATTCTGGATGACTCAGCCAGAGCCTGATGTCGGACCGACCGCCGAGGAGATAGCTGCACGGGCAAGATTACAGTTTAAAAAGCCCGAACCACCACCGGAGCTCCCGCATCCATGGGCGTCACAACCTGTAATCAGTGATTTTCTGAAAGCCTGCGCGGACCTTCGAAAACCATCACCGGTCGCGCTAGAAGGCTGGAAACTTACCGGTGGAACATGTACTCCCGAGACATTCACACTGATTTACGAACGACAGCCAGGAGGAACTATTGAAGGCTTTCTGGCAAGAAGCAAAGAAATCTTTAATGTTATTCCTGACTTTAACCTTAAAGATGGTGCACGCCTGGCTTCTGTAACCCGGCTACTGCCTTCCCTGCCCCGCAGGGATGAGGCAGTCCCTGCCCCCTCAGAACAACTGATGCGGGTGTTCACGTGGTTTCAGAAAAAACAGTTAACGCCGGCCATTAATGAAATAGCCATACCGGAACCATTACCAGGTAACGATGGTGAACCAGCCCCTGTTCAGAAATGGAAAGAATATCAGTTCAGTTTATCAACGCCTGTAAATCCTGATGAGTTGTTCCCTTTATTTCATGTTACCAACGGTGCAAAACTGATCCACCCCAGCGGTTGAAAACTGATCCA
>CALYPF010000041.1 GCA_945271245.1 uncultured Enterobacteriaceae bacterium
AAACCTCAAAACCTCAAAACCTCAAAACCTCAAAACCTCAAAACCTCAAAACCTCAAAACCTCAAATCCTCAAAACCTCAAAACCTCAGCGGTCTATTTGCATACGGTGCCGTAATATTGCGCCATTTCCCTTCATAGCCGGATATGCGCCAGCGGAATATGCAACGTATCAAACCGCATCATTAACGCCGGAGCCAGCGTTGAGCTAATAGAGAAACACCGCTGTTATTTCAACATAGCGGAACAGCGTGCAAAGGTATTGGCATGAGCTCGTCAACGGATGGGGGCAATACTCCGATTGCGATATAGGGTTTCAAAGATATCCTGCCGCCGAACAGGGTTCGGCGCATAAAGCAAAAGAAAGCATTAGACAGAAAATTAATGCACGCGCAGAAAATGCCCTTCCGGCTGGCGGGTAAACAGCGCATTTTCGCCGCTGCCTTCCAGCGTTAGCCCTGTTATTATGCCGCTGGCATTTTGACGAATTTTCACCCACTGCCCGGTTTGCAGATGGCTGAGCGGGTTTCCTGTACCATCGATTTTCGCCATTTCGTAGGCATCAGCAGGCGGAAGATTGTGATCGCGGAAAATCTGCGCAAGAGTTTTCCCCGGTTCAACCTGATAGGCTCGCCACTGAGCCTGAATATCATTATCCTGAAAAGGAACGGGAGCCTGGTGAGATTGTTGTGGAGTATCAGGCGTAGCTGCTGAGCGGGCGGGCGCGTTCACGGGTGCTCTGGAGTGGCGGGTATCTTCGTCAGAAGGAAGTAACACACCAATAACAATCAGCAAAGCGCCCAGTATAATCCCCCGGCGGTGCATAATTGGTAAAGTATCCATTAACCGAATATTGGCCGGCGCGTGGCAAATCCGCGCCAGTAAAGGTGTCATTACGAACCGCGTTGGCATGCATTCCTCCTGCTCCATTTAAAATGGGGAACCCCCATCATCGTTATCGTGTGTATAGCTGCACGCAGCCGGGGCGGGCGATACACGCGATATCCTGTTTAGTATAGACGCTAACATCTTGATGAATGTGGCGTTCCCGGCATATGAAACGTTAACACGCTATGGTTTTCTTTTCACGCCGGTTTACCACCGCGATGAGCATTGTACCTGACGTATCGGGGCTGTTATGCTGCCCATTACTCTTAAAAGCAATGTAAGGAAAATCCATGACAACCCCTTCTTTTGATAGCATTGAGGCGCAGGCAAGCTACGGGATCGGTTTACAGGTCGGTCAGCAGCTAAGTGAATCTGGCCTGGAAGGGCTTCAGCCTGAGGCGCTGCTGGCAGGGTTGCGCGATGCGCTGGAAGGGAATGCCCCGGCTGTGCCGGTTGACGTTCTGCATCGCGCGCTGCGTGAAGTGCATGAGCGCGCAGAGGCTGTGCGTCGCGAGAGTCAAAAAACGCTGGCGGCGGAAGGCGAGAAATATCTGGAAGAAAACCTGAAAAAAGACGGCGTTAGCAGTACGGAATCTGGTCTGCAATTTCGCGTTATTACCCAAGGCGAAGGCGCAATTCCTTCACGCCAGGACCGCGTGCGCGTTCACTATACCGGTAAGCTAATTGACGGCACGGTGTTTGACAGTTCTGTGGCGCGCGGTGAGCCAGCAGAATTCCCGGTAAGTGGCGTTATCGCCGGCTGGATCGAAGCGCTGACGCTGATGCCGGTTGGCTCCAAGTGGGAATTAACAATCCCTTACCAGCTGGCCTACGGAGAGCGCGGCGCGGGCGCGTCTATTCCTCCATTCAGCACGCTGGTTTTTGAAGTGGAACTGCTGGATATTCTGTAATCGATAGTTGAAAGAAAGGAGCGCTGCAATGCTGTTTTGTTCGCTCCTTTATTACCTGCTTAAGCCTGCCTTCCCACAGATGCATTTTGGCGAAGCCCGCCGTGTGAAATTAGATACATAAGCCTGGTGCTCGATTTTTAAGGCGTCGATTTTCCCTGCCTGGCCGAGCGTGGCGTCGTATTCATCGCTGAGTCGTTTTACTTCTCCCAATGGTGGTTTTTATTTTTTCCGATACGCCGTTGATATTCACGCGACCGCTACATTTGCAAAACCCGCCGATTACCCTGCGGGCTCGAAGCGTCATTAATGCCTGATACACCGCTTCTTAAGTCATAATCGGCAGGAATATCAACAGAGTCATTAAGTTCAGTAATAATTCTCTGCAAAAGTAATCCAATAAATAACTTTATCTTGCAAAGAGAAGAAGGAAGGGTATTTTTGTGAGTCGATTCTCGGTTTACGAATGAGATGACACTTTAATAAAACAATTAATTAACATTTCATTCAAGATAGGATATGAACATTTTCATATCCAGCGGTTTGCCGGGCAGTCTCCGCCTCGCCGCAGGCGCAAACACACGCGAAAAAGGCCAACAGAGCCTGCAAACAACACAACACGCTTACAGGATAAAAATATGGTAGACCAGATAAAAGTCACGCAGGAGGTTGAGGTGCCCGCCGAGCGCTCGCTGCGGCGCAATTTAACCAATCGTCATATTCAGCTGATCGCCATTGGCGGCGCCATTGGCACCGGTTTGTTTATGGGATCGGGGAAAACCATTAGCCTTGCCGGGCCTTCAATTATCTTCGTCTACATGATAATTGGCTTCATGCTGTTCTTTGTTATGCGGGCGATGGGGGAGCTGTTGCTCTCTAATCTGGAATACAAATCTTTTAGTGATTTCGCCGCCGATTTACTCGGCCCGTGGGCAGGCTATTTTACCGGATGGACTTACTGGTTTTGTTGGGTTGTCACCGGTATGGCGGACGTCGTGGCGATTAGCGCTTACGCACAGTTTTGGTTTCCCGGCCTGTCTGACTGGGTGGTTGCGCTTACGGTGATTGTATTACTGCTCAGCCTGAATTTGGCGACGGTAAAAATGTTTGGCGAGATGGAATTCTGGTTTGCGATGATAAAAATCGTCGCCATCGTTGCGCTAATTGTTATTGGGTTAGGGATGGTGCTCATGCACTTCCAGTCGCCGGGCGGCGTCGAAGCCTCATTTACTCACCTTTGGAATAATGGTGGCTGGTTTCCAAAAGGCGTTAGCGGCTTTTTTGCCGGGTTCCAGATAGCCGTCTTTGCGTTTGTAGGCATTGAATTGGTGGGCACTGCGGCGGCAGAAACGAAAGATCCTGAGAAATCGCTGCCGCGGGCAATTAACTCAATTCCCATCCGCATCATTATGTTTTACGTTTTTGCACTGATAGTGATTATGTCCGTGACGCCATGGGCGTCGGTGGTGCCGGATAAAAGCCCGTTTGTTGAGCTGTTTATGCTGGTGGGTTTACCCGCTGCCGCCAGCATTATCAACTTTGTGGTATTGACCTCCGCCGCCTCTTCAGCGAACAGCGGCGTATTCTCAACCAGCCGCATGCTGTATGGCCTGGCGCAGGACCGGGTTGCCCCGCAGGCGTTTGCCAAACTGTCAAAACGCTCCGTGCCGGCGAAAGGGTTAACTTTCTCCTGTATGTGCCTGCTGGGCGGTGTGGTGATGCTTTATATTAACCCCAGCGTAATTGCCGCCTTTACGATGATTACTACCGTATCGGCGATTTTGTTCATGTTCGTCTGGACTATTATTCTGTGTTCTTATCTGGTTTATCGTAACAAACGCCCACAATTACATGCGCAATCCGTCTATAAAATGCCGCTTGGTAAAGCGATGTGCTGGGTATGTATGGCGTTCTTTGCTTTTGTAGTGGTGCTACTAACGCTGGAAGCTGATACGCGCCAGGCGCTTATTGTGACGCCAGTGTGGTTTATTCTGCTGGGGATATGCTGGATATTCATTGGGAAAAGGCGAACGCTTAATAAACGTTAACCGGGTGATGATAATTTGCCGTGTTTTCAGTACCGGCCATGTAAAAGTGGCCGGTTTTTTATCTGTTTTTAAAACAATAGCCGCGTGCCGTAGGATATATCACGACGTTAGGGAAAACGGCCGGAAGCCTGTGCCAAAACATTGGTACAACGGGTTTTCCGCCAGCGATAGCTATTGCGTCGTGAATCGATAGCTATCGTGGCGTTTTGAGCCTGTCACACCCGAACATAGCAGCGGTAGCAGGGCGAATAACCGGGGTAATCTCTGCTGTATCGCCGTGCTTACCGATCGCCCGCCAGCGCGCGTGGGAACAGCACATTGTTCTCCAGACTGATGTGATTCATAAGATCGTCAATCATATCGTTAATGCCGTTATACATCGCGCGCCAGGTGGTGCACGCCTCGGCAGGGGGCGTAACGTTATTAGTGATGTGCTTAATCACTTCCAGCAGCTCGCCAGCCTCATCGTGCTCGCTTTCCATAACGCTGATAGGCCCTGCTGTTTGAGTACCTAAACCCTGCTTGATCATGGGGAACAAGATCTGCTCTTCCTTCATCATATGGCTGGAAAGTTCCTCATTGAGCTGCGTAAGGTATTTTGCCAGACCGCGCGGAACGCTCGATTTTTCGGCGTGAACGCGTTCAACTTTGGTGGCCTGTAAGATGAGTTCAGGCAATTGTTCGCGGTGTCTGTCATGGTAGCGCACGATAATATGGTCGATAATCTCGGATAGCGGGGCGGTGCGCCATTCTTTTTCAGGCGCTTCCTGCGCTAATAGGGCCAGTTCTGCTTCAATGGTATCCAGACACAGCTCGCGGCGAGCCGCCGCACGTTCCAAAGTTTGCCGTCCGCCGCAGCAAAAATCGAGGTCGTACTTACGGAACAACGCGGATGCCCGAGGGATTGTTAAAGCCAGTTCGCCTAACGGTTGATTGCGATACAGCATCATGTGTGTCCTTATCGATAAAATTTAAGATGCATTTTAGATGCATCTTTTTGTGGGTGATATAACCCTTCAGGAGTATGTTAAGGCGTAAAACCTGAGGTGCTGCTGTATACGGCGCTTAGGGTGATAGGCCGCTGCGATTTTAATGTTTAACGATGTCATGTATGCCTGACTATAAACAGGAAATAGCGCCTGTCAGCCTGAGCTGGTTTCTCTGATTTAGGGTATCCGGGCTGTTTATCTCAGAGGTTGCCTGCGTTACGCTAAACTTGATTGCATCGTATTTAGTGCGCACGTCACAAATGTGCAGTAGCACCTGAAGCCGCTGCGCTTTGAGCGACAGCCAGAACAATACACTCAGGAAGACGGATGAGTCTGTCGTTCGGCACGACATAATGAGGTGGACCATGATAGAAAATATTTGCCAGCTTGCCATGACGGCCGGTGAGGCCATTATGCAAGCCTACAACGGCAAGAGTCCGGTTGAGACCTATCAGAAAGTGGATAACTCTCCGGTAACGGCAGCGGATATCGCGGCGCATAAAATTATTGCGCAAGGGCTGCACGGCCTCACTCCGGATATTCCCGTATTATCAGAAGAAGATCCTCCCTCCTGGAGTGAGCGGCAGCACTGGCGGCGCTACTGGTTGGTCGATCCGCTGGATGGCACTAAAGAGTTCCTTAAACGTAACGATGAATTTACCGTCAATATTGCGCTGATAGATGATGGCAAACCTGTATTGGGCGTAGTGTATGCTCCTGCACTGAAGGTCATGTACGGTGCCAGCGAAGGAAAAGCGTGGAAAGAAGAGGGGGGTACGCGCCACGAAATTCATATTCTGGATGCCCGCCCTCCGCTGGTTGTGATTAGCCGTTCTTACGGCGACGATCCTGAATTGGTGGAGTACCTGCATCAACTTGGCGAACACCAGACAACGTCGATAGGGTCTTCCCTTAAATTTTGTCTGGTGGCCGAAGGCAAAGCGCAATTATACCCGCGCTTTGGGCCAACCAATGTGTGGGACACCGCCGCCGGGCACGCGGTAGCCGCAGCCGCTGGCGCACGGGTCCATGACTGGCAGGGGCGCACGCTGGACTACACGCCCAGAGAGTCGTTTCTTAATCCCGGTTTTCGCGTCTCTATTTTTTAACCAGCTCGTGCAGTAGGGCAATGACCTGCTGCACCTCTTCCTGAGTGAGCGCGCCGTCTTTAGCAAAGCGTACGCGGCCGTCTTTATCCAGCACGACAATGGCAGAGCCACCGGCATCAAGCTGCCAGGCTTTAGACGCCAGGCCTTTGTCGTCGACAATGAACTGCGACCAGGGATACTGCTTTTTATTACTCTCAATACTGGTGCGGACAAACATGCCGGTACCGGGAATGGCATCGTCGGTATTCACAATCGTAGTGGTCTGGTAAAGCTGACGAGGCAAATCTGCTGTCTTGATCGCCTCAATCAGCGCAGCATTTTTCTCTTTTGCCGATGCGCGGCCGGCGATGTGCTGTAATACGCGCACTTTTCCCTCAAGCCGGGCGCTATTCCAGTTTTTATAGCTAAACGTATCCTGTACTAGCTCCAGTTCGCCCCGGTCAGATATGCCAACCGGGGCAACGCGTTGGCCAGAAATCAGGTTATGCGCGAAGACGGGGAGCGATAGCAGACACAAGCCTGCCAGTATGGCGCGTAAAGTCATGAAAACTCCTTAAGTGTTTGAGCTTATGGGCTGATGTAAATCCTGTCTCATCTACAGCTTATGCAGAGTTAGTCGCGCTTTCACGCAATGTTAATGCCAGTTTGTGGGCCGGTGCACATATCCACACAATTTTGAATACTTATACTAACTAGTATGGAGAACTTAAAAGAAAGCTCTGAAAGATTGTAAGAAAAACGTAAATAAAGTTGCAAGGGGTGGGGATTCCTGGATTTCTGGTCTATAGTTTTCTGGCAACATATTTTACGCCTATTTTACGAGCCTAAATGTAGGGCTGTAGGGCGTAATCACTTAGCAGGAGAAGATTGAGAATGATAATTTTCCAACGTTACAACCCGCTTCAGGTGGCGAAGTACGTGAAGATCCTGTTCCGTGGACGGTTGTATATCAAGGACGTTGGCGCTTTCGAGTTTGATAAAGGAAAAATCCTGATCCCGAAAGTGAAAGATAAGCAGCATTTATCCGTGATGTCCGAGGTCAACCGACAGGTTATGCGTCTGCAAACAGAGATTGCATAATTCGGAATAGCAAAAACGGCCCCATTCGGGGCCGTTGGCGTTTCAGGGCCGGCAATTAAGCTTCGTCGGTGTCGCTATCCGGCAGTTTGGGGATTAGCGGAGAAGGTTTCTCAACCAGCCGGGTGACCAAGAGTTGATCTATACGGTAATTATCAATATCAACTACTTCGAACTTATAGCCAGAATATTTCACTGAATCCGTCCGCTTCGGAATTTTTCGCAGCATATACATCATAAAGCCGCCGATGGTTTCATAATTGTCAGAATGTGGAAATGCGCTGATATCCAGCACGCGCATTACGTCATCGATAGGTGTTCCACCCTCTACCAGCCATGAGTTTTCATCGCGGGCTACAATTTGTTCTTCCATGCCCTGGCCGACTAAATCCCCCATCAGTGTCGTCATCACATCGTTCAGGGTAATTAACCCGACGACCAGCGCGTATTCGTTCATGATGACGGCGAAATCTTCGCCAGCGCTTTTAAAGCTTTCTAGCGCTTCAGAAAGCGTCAGCGTATCAGGCACGATGAGCGCGTTACGAATTTGTACCCCGCTGGTTAGCGCCAAACTTTGGTTCCCAAGCACGCGGTTCAGCAGTTCTTTGGAGTCGACGTAGCCGATAATATGGTCAATATCATCGTTACAAACCAGAAATTTGGAGTGAGGGTGTTCCGCTATCTGACTTTTCAGGCTTTGCTCATCTTCATGCAAATCAAACCAGACAATATTTTCACGCGACGTCATCGACGACGGAACGGTGCGGGATTCCAGCTCAAACACATTTTCAATCAACTCATGCTCTTGCTTACGCAGTACGCCCGCCAGCGCGCCTGCCTCCACCACGGCATAAATATCATCCGAGGTGATATCGTCCTTACGCACCATGGGCAATTTAAACAAACGAAAAATCGCATTAGCCATTCCATTGAATAGCCAGACCAGTGGGCGAAACACAACGAGGCAGAAGCGCATCGGGTTGATTATCCGTAACGCGATGGTTTCCGGAGCGACCATACCGATGCGTTTCGGGGTCAAATCGGCAAATAGAATGAACAGGCCGGTGACCAACGTAAACGACAGGATAAAACTGATTTGTTCTGCAAGCGGTGCGGGCATAATGTTAGAAAGCAGGTTCTTAAATGCGGGAGAAAACGCTGCATCTCCAACGATACCGCCGAGGATAGCTACTGCGTTGAGCCCAATTTGCACCACGGTAAAGAACATCCCCGGGTTTTCCTGCATTTTAAGTACGCGCTCGGCGTTGATATTGCCCTCATCGGCGAGCAGTTTAAGTTTGATTTTGCGCGAGGCCGCCAGTGAGATCTCTGAAGTTGAAAAGAAGGCACTGATGGCTATCAGCAAAAGTATTATCAAAATACTGTTTAACATATCTTATCCGGCCGGAGGCCAGATCCTCGGAAGGGAAGTGGATAACTTGCGTGGAATACGCTAAAACCGGCCCGAAGACGTTAGGCCGATAAATTCGCCGTCAGTATAGCGTAAGCTCCCTACGGGCTGCCAGTGGCACGTATAGGGAGAGTAAAACAATAGCTTCTTAAGAGATAACTAAGCCAGAAAGGGAGCGTCTGGCGCATTAGTGCTACGGCTGAATAACGCTTTGTCTTAGGTGGAAATTAGCTGGGCTGGATATTATTAAGCGTAATAAAACGTTCCCGCCCGCGCCGGTATTTTACCGTGACGGCAATTTGAACACGGCGATAAGTAAATGCAGTAAACGCCAGCCTGTAACACATCTTTATCCTGCCCGTGCGTTAAAGCGAGCGGGCAGGGCCGCGAAAGCTATACGGGACAAATAACGCCCCGAGTGAGAAGCTAACGCTATTGGCTATTTTTGAAAGCGAATATTTACTGGCGGGGCAGCGATGAACCAGACACCGCCCCTGTCCCCCTATTCAGGGAAGCAAATTCGCGTTTTGCCGCCGCCATCTCCTGAGCAAATTTTTCATTGGCGTGAAGGGCGGCCACCACCGCTGCTCCCATAATACGGCCACTATCGACGTCGCTTTGCCAGTGCGCTCCGCACACGACGCGGCTTTGCCCGAATTCATACCCCCGGCGTAGAATCGCGGTTTGGCGAGCCGGGTTGATTTCCGCCAGCACCAGCGCTGTCGCCCAGCCGAAAGAGGCGTGGCCTGAGGGGTAAGAACCGGTTTTCGCCATTTTTTTATCTTTAGCCGGTGTGCAGGTGCTGTCTTTATACATGACGAATGGGCGCACGCGCTGATAGTGATCTTTTGCCGCACGCATGGCGAAGTCGTGGCTATCCTGCAGCACATTCTGTAGCAAATGGTAAAGTGCCGGAGTCTGTGTTTCCGAGATAGGAACGCCAAACGCGCTGGAAAACGCCGTTGCAAAATTTTTATAGTCGGCATCGCTGGCGGCAAGCTGCTGGCGGAACTTATCTATTAATGTCCTCCCGGTTTCATACTGCGCCTTATCGGCAAGAAACGTTACGCTATTTTCCGGCGGCGGCGGCGGTAGAATCGCCAGGCTGTCTGGTGCGCTTTGTGGCGTTAGAAATCCAGGCGCGCTGGCAGCGCTGGCCCCGGCAACATATAGCGACATGCAGGCGATAATGACTGCGGGCAGGCGTTTACATTCCATCTGATATCCCTTCAAAGAGTAAGTGAAACAACAGAATATATTAGGGTGCTATTTAATAGCGTGATGATTTTGATGTGAAATGAAACTAAAGGTAAGGGAATATAACTGCCTATTTATTATGCTGTTAGCCTAATGCTATCCGCCGTTCTCAATGAGCTTCACTGCTATTAATAAAGAGTAGCGCTCACTTTAAAGCGAGCGCTAAAACTATCGCTTATCACCCGGCCGGAGGCAGACAAACTCCGATACCGCCGATGCCACAATAGCCATATGGGTTTTTGTGGAGATATTGCTGATGCTCATCTTCAGCATAATAAAACGGCGTGGCGCTGGCGATTTCAGTGGTAATTGCTCGATGATCGCCGGCGTTATTCATCGCTGCCTGGTAATTGTCCCGGCTCGTGATTGCGGCTTTTTCCTGCTCTGGCGTAAGGGGATAAATCGCAGAGCGATATTGTGTGCCGCGATCGTTACCCTGCTGCATTCCCTGTGCCGGATCGTGATTTTCCCAGAACACCTGCAACAGACGGTCATAGCCAACCGTTTTAGGATCGTATACCACCCGCACTGCCTCGGCGTGCGCCGTTTCACCGGTGCAAACTTCCCGGTAAGTTGGGTTAGGCGTATATCCGCCCGTGTAGCCTGCCGCAGTACTGTATACGCCCGGTAGCTGCCAGAATAGCCGCTCGACGCCCCAGAAGCAGCCCATCGCAAATAGCGCGACGCACATACCCGGCGGGACATTCGTCATAGAATGGCCATTTACGGCATGCAATGTTGCGACTGGCATAGGCGTGCTGCGGCCCGGCAGGGCGTCAACGGCAGTGACCAGGTGGGATTTATCAAAAAATTTCACGACGTATTCTCCCAAATTATCCAGAATTGGCCGGTTAAGCCGTTACGAGGTTGTCACGGCGGGCGTATTTGCGGACAATACGGGCGCCAATAAAGATCAGATTTAACGATAAGAATTATTTGGAGCAACTTTTATTTTTCAACCCTGTTATTTGTGGGTTGTTTATCGCGAAGCGGCGAATGTTTCCTTCCAGGGGAGGATAATCTAGGGATATCAGGAGAATACGTGCCACGAATCCGAATTTATTGTCTGGCCAGCCTCTGGCTGGTAAGCGAAATGGCCGCGGCGGCCAGCGTAAGATTAAAAGTTGACGGACTTACGGGAGCGCTGGAGAAAAACGTGCGCGCTCAGCTTTCTACTATCGAAAGCGACGAAGTTACTCCTGACCGGCGCTTTCAGGCTCGGGTGGATGATGCCATTCGTGAAGGGCTAAAACCACTCGGCTACTACGAACCAAAAATTGATTTTACGCTTCAGCCTCCTCCCGCAGGTAAAGGGCGGCAGGTTCTGCACGCCCAGGTCCAGGCCGGTCCACCGGTGCGGCTTGGAGGTACCGACGTTATTTTACGCGGCGGTGCACGTACCGATAGTGACTATCTGGCGCTTCTTGGGAAGCGGCCGAAGGTAGGCACTATCCTGAATCACAGTGATTATGAAAGCTTTAAAAAAGGCCTGACCAGCGTTGCGCTGCGTAAGGGTTATTTCGACAGTGAATTTAAAAAGAGTCAATTAGGCGTCTCCCTGGAGCGACGCCAGGCGTTTTGGGATATCGATTACGATAGTGGGCCGCGCTATCGTTTCGGCGATGTTAGCTTTGAAGGTTCGCAAATACGGGAAGAGTATCTGTACGCGCTGGTGCCTTTTGAAAAAGGCGATTATTACTATTCTTCCGACCTGGCTGAGTTAAACCGCAGGCTGGCAGCAACCGGATGGTTTAATTCCGTTGTCGTTGCGCCAGAATTTGAAAAGTCGCGGCAAAGTAAGATATTACCGTTACATGGCGTGGTATCGCCGCGTACGCCGAATACGATTGAAACCGGGGTGGGGTATTCCACTGACGTAGGGCCGCGCGTAAAAGCGACCTGGAAGAAGCCGTGGGTGAATGCGTGGGGGCATAGCTTTACCAGCAGCGCCAGCATTTCATCACCCGAGCAGCAGCTTGATTTCAGCTATAAAATACCGCTGCTCAAAAACCCTATTGAGCAATACTACACCGTTCAGGGCGGCTTTAAACGCACCGACCTTAACGATACGGAAGCGGATTCCACCACGCTTGCTCTGTCGCGCAACTGGGATATGTCCAGCGGCTGGCAGCGGGCGCTGAATTTACGCTGGAGTCTCGACCACTTTACCCAGGGCATCGAAACGCACACCACAATGCTGCTGTACCCGGGTGCCAGTTTGAGCCGCACCCGTTCTCGCGGTGGTCTGATGCCGAACTGGGGGGATTCGCAGCGCTACTCTATTGATTACTCGAATACTGTCTGGGGTTCGGACGTAGATTTTGTTGTATTACAGGCACAAAACGTCTGGATCCGCACGCTCTTCGATCGCCACCGCTTTGTTATGCGCGGTAATTTGGGGTGGATCGAAACCAACGACTTTAAAAAAGTACCGCCCGACCTGCGTTTCTTTGCCGGGGGCGATCGCAGTATTCGCGGCTATGACTACAAATCCATCTCACCTGAAGACCGTGAAGGCAAACTGACCGGTGCCTCGAAACTGGCCACCGGTTCGCTGGAATATCAATACAATGTGACCGGCAAATGGTGGGGCGCGGTCTTTATCGACTCCGGTGAGGCGGTAAGTGATATCAAACAAAGTAATCTCAAAACTGGCGCAGGCGTTGGCGTGCGCTGGGAATCACCGGTAGGCCCGATCAAACTTGACTTTGCGGTACCGGTGGGCGACGACGAGGAGCACGGTTTGCAGTTCTATATCGGTCTGGGGCCAGAGCTATGAGCCGCTGGAAGAAAATAAGCCTGATTATACTCGCTCTGGTAATTTTACTCATCGGCGCGCTAGGTTTTTTAATCGGGACCACCACTGGTCTGCATTTAATGTTCAAGGGGGCGAATCGGTGGGTGCCCGGGCTGCATATTGAACAGGTGACCGGCGGCTGGCGCGATCTGCGCGTAAAAGGGCTTACCTACGCCCAGCCGGGCGTCAATGTCAGGGCCGGCGAATTTCATCTCGCCGTGCAATTAAGCTGCCTGCGCGACAGTAGACTGTGCGTTAACGATCTTTCTCTCAAGGATGTCAGCGTCACGGTGGATTCGGAAAAAATGCCGCCGTCTTCGCCAGAGCCGGAGAAAAAAGAGAGTGCGCCGCTCAATTTAAGCACGCCTTATCCCCTTATTCTGCGGCATGTCGCCATTGATAACGTCAGCGTTAAAATCGATGACACCACCGTTTCTCTCATGCATTTCTCATCGGGTTTGGACTGGAAAGAGCGTAATTTAACGCTTACGCCGACCCAACTTCAGGGGGTATTAGTCGCGCTACCGAAAGCGGCTGACATCGCGCAGAAGCAAGTCGTTGAACCGAAGATAGAGAAACCGGATCCCAATGCGCCATCGCTAGGGGAAACCTTACATCAGCTTTTTGCTAAACCGCTGTTGCCGGAGATGGCCGACGTTCATTTGCCGGTCAACTTAAACATTGAAGAATTTCGCGGCGAGCGGCTGCGCCTGGCTGGCGATACTGAACTGATGGTGCGTAGCTTACTTTTGAAGGTCCGCAGCGATGATGGGCAAATGAAAATCGACGCGCTAGACGTCGACACCGATCGCGGGCAGCTTAAGGCGACGGGAGCCGCGCAGCTTAAAGATAAATGGCCGGTTAACCTCACCCTCAACGGTGCGCTGAACATCGAACCGCTGAAAGGCGAAAAGATCCGCCTTAGCATCGGCGGTGCGCTGCGCGATACGCTAACGCTGGGCGTTAATCTCTCCGGGCCGGTAGGCATAACGCTTGATGCCCGGGCGCAGTTGGCGCAGGCGGGGCTGCCGTTTAACCTGGATGTAAAAAGCCAGCAGCTCTATTGGCCATTAAGCGGCAAAAAACAGTATCAGGCCGATAATTTACAGTTATCGCTTGGCGGTAAAGCAACGGATTACGCGCTGGCATTTCGCACCGCGGTGAAAGGGGAACAAATTCCTGCCGCCAGCATTACGCTGAATGCGAAAGGCAATGAACGGCAAATAAATCTGGACGCCCTGCGCGTCGCTGCGCTTCAGGGAACTATCGGCCTGAAAGCGCTGCTGGACTGGGAAAAAGCGATTAGCTGGCGCAGTGAGTTGACGCTGGACGGAATCAATACCGCCCAGCAAACCCCCGACTGGCCGGCGAAACTTGATGGTGTGATAAAAACGCGCGGTAGCCTGTATGGCGGCAGCTGGCAGATGGATGTGCCGACGCTGAACATCAACGGCAGAGTGAAACAAAACGCGCTGGACGTGAAAGGTTCGCTGAAAGGCAATAGCTACATGCAGTGGACTATTCCCGGTTTGAACCTGGCCCTGGGCCGCAATCACATCGAAGTGAAAGGCGAGCTGGGAGAAAAATCGCTGGCGCTGGATGCCAATATCGATGCGCCAAACCTCGACAACGCGCTGCCGGGTTTGGGCGGAGCCGCGAAGGGGGTGATTAACCTGCGCGGCGACCTGAAAGCGCCGCAGTTGACGGCCGATCTCAGCGCCAATGGGCTACGCTGGCAGGAACTTACCATTGCGAAAGTACTGTTAAAGGGCGACGTAAAATCCGGCGAGCAAATTGCAGGCAACCTGGCTCTTCGCGTAGAGAGTATCAGACAGCCCGGCGTGGATATCCGCGATATATTGCTGGATGCGAAAGGCAGCGAAAAACAGCATCAGCTCCAGTTACGTATCCAGGGTAAACCGGTCGCTGGCCACCTCGCATTAAGCGGTAGCTTCGATCGTAGCGCGGAGCGCTGGCGCGGGCAGCTTAGCGACACTCGTTTTGAAACACCGGTCGGTCCGGTGACGCTTTCGCGTCCCGTATCACTGTACTATCGGAATACGGAACAGCGCATCGCAATCGGTCCACACTGCTGGACCAACCCTGACGCCGAATTGTGTGTCCCGCAGCCTATTGATGCCGGTGCCAGCGGGCATGCGCAGATCAATTTGAAGCGGTTTGACCTGGCAATGTTGAAATCATTCTTACCGGCAGAAACGAAAGCCAGCGGTGTGTTTACCGGCAACGCGGACGTGAGCTGGACCAGCGATGGCGGCCTACCTCAGGGAAAAGTAGCACTGCAGGGGCGGGGCGTAAAAGTATCGCAGGTGATTAATCGTAATACGCTGCCGGTTGCGTTTGACGCCCTGAATCTGGAGGCGGAATTACGCAATAATCGCGCGCAGTTGGGATGGCTTATCCGAGTTGCCAATAACGGGCAGCTTGACGGTAAGTTGCAGATCAGCGATCCGCAGGGGCGGCGCGGACTGGCCGGAAATGTGAATATTCTTAATTTCTCGCTGGCCATCGCAAACGCGATTTTCTCTCGCGGGGAAAAGGCGGCAGGTCTGCTTAACGCTAATCTGCGTCTGGGCGGCGACGCCGCAAGCCCGCAGCTCTTTGGCGACTTGAAACTCACAGGGCTGGATATTGACGGAAACTTTATGCCGTTTGATATGCAGCCGAGCGAGCTGGGCCTGGCATTTAATGGTATGACTTCGCAGCTACAGGGCGTGGTACGAACGCTACATGGGCAGATTAACCTGAATGGTGATGCAGACTGGCGCCAGTTGGATAACTGGCGTGCGCGTATTGCGGCAAAAGGCAACCGCGTGCGCGTTACCGTGCCGCCGATGGTGCGTCTCGACGTGTCTCCGGATGTCACCTTTGAAGCGACGCCGTCGTTATTTTCGCTGGATGGTAATGTCGATGTGCCCTGGGCGCGGATCATTGTGCATGATCTACCTGAAAGCGCGGTGGGCGTCTCCAGCGACGAAGTGATGCTGGATGAGAACCTACAGCCAAAAGAAAAGAAAACGGCGGCTATTCCCATCAACAGCAATTTGAACATCCATATCGGCAACAATGTGCGTATGGAGGCATTTGGCCTGAAGGCGAAGCTAAACGGCGACCTTAAAGTAGCCCAAGATAAGCAGGGGCTGGGGTTAAACGGGCAGATTAATATCCCACAGGGCCGCTTCCACGCTTATGGGCAGGATCTTCTGGTGCGCAAAGGGGAACTGTTGTTCTCCGGTCCGCCGGACCAGCCTTTACTCAACATCGAAGCAATACGCAATCCGGACGCTACTGAGGATGACGTTACCGCCGGCGTGCGCGTAACGGGTCAGGCCGATGAGCCGAAGGTTGAAGTGTTCTCCGATCCGGTGCTATCGCAGCAGGAGGCGCTGTCTTATTTACTGCGTGGGCAGGGGCTGGATGCGGGTGGCTCAGATAGCCAGGCGATGACTTCCATGTTAATTGGCTTGGGGGTTGCGCAAAGTGGGCAGGTTGTGGGTAAAATCGGCGAGACATTTGGCGTAAGTAATCTGGCCCTGGACACCGAAGGGGTGGGGGATTCATCTCAGGTTGTGGTCAGCGGATACGTACTGCCTGGTCTCCAGGTAAAATATGGGATGGGTATTTTTGATTCGCTGGCAACGTTAACGCTACGCTATCGTTTAATGCCTAAACTGTACCTGGAAGCGGTGTCTGGTATCGATCAGGCACTCGATTTGCTCTATCAGTTTGAGTTTTAGCAATGCGAATATTTGTCTATGGCAGTTTACGGCGCAAACAGGGCAACAGCCACTGGATGACGAACGCTCAGTTACTGGGGGACCACCGTGAAGAAGGCTATCAGTTATATAGTCTTGGTCATTACCCAGGCGCGGTGCCGGGCGCGGGTTCGGTCTATGGAGAGGTTTACCGAATCGACGCGTCGACGCTTGCTGAGCTGGACGCGCTGCGTACAAAAGGCGGAGAGTATCAGCGGCGCTTGATACAAACCCCCTATGGCGGCGCCTGGATGTATGTTTACCAGCGCCCGGTTGATTTGCTGACGCTTATCACCAGCGGTGACTGGAGCGACAGGGAGAAAGGATAACGCACTGTTTTTCTCTTTGGAGTCAATTCTCACCCTACAGCAGCCGCAAATTATTGCGGCTGCTTTTTTTGTTGGCCACCAGAAGACGATACCTCTGAAACAGGTAAATAATCATTCAGCGTGATTATTAGTGCAATAGATTGGAAGGAGGTTAAATGTCTCACTTTAAAATAGATACAATGCACTGTGTATTAAGCAACTGTATATATCTATCTATTTCTAAAATAGAATTTATAAGAATGGTTCTTCAGGTACTCATCTCTAATAAACGCGGATTTGCATCAGCTATTGCATATGATCTTTCCAATGATTAATCCGGGCTTATTGAAGTTTATTAAAAAGGAATTTTCCAGTAGCTAACTCGTTATTCAAAAAGTCCGCAAATGCTTTAACTTTTGGCGATAAATGCCGATTTGAAGGCCAGATTAATGACAGAGATCCTAAAGGCGACATATATTGAGTTAATACTGGAATAAGTAACTTATTCTTAAAAGCCTCCTCTGCCACATATATTGGGAGATGTGCAATGCCCAAACCGGCTATTGCAGTACGTAATCCTGCATAAGTGTTATTAAATATAATATTTTTAGGAAGGTCCAGATTTTCATAGGGCTTAACAAAAGACCATGAAGCAATTCGCCCACTTGTGGGATATTTGAAATGAATGCAATGGTGGTTTACTAATTCGCTCGGATGAGAAGGAATTCCCTTCATGTTTAAGTAGTTAGGGTTTGCGCAGACGACAAAATGTTGTTCACCTAATTTTCTTCCAACAAGTCGATTATCGGCAAGTTCACCACTTCTAACAGCAAGATCAATACCCTCAGCAATAAGATCAACAACTCTATCTTCGAAATCCACATCAAGCTGAATATCGGGATATTTATCTAAAAATTTAGGAAGTAAAGGTATTAGGATAGAATGACCAAAAATCTGTGGTACGCTTATATGCAATTTCCCTTTAGGGTTGGTGCGCATTTCTGCAAGTAAGGCTTTTGTATCTCTAATTTCGCCTAAAATGAACTTACACCTTTCGTAAAAAATATCATCTTTTTTAGTCAGGCATATACTACGAGTAGTTCGATGAAACAGTCTAACCCCGAGATCGTCTTCAAGTTTCGCTACGCTTTTGGCAATAGCAGATGGGGATACGCCCAATACTCTGGCAGCCGCCGCATAGCTACAAAGTTCAACTGCATGTACAAAGGCATTGATACTCCGGAAACTTTCCATGTCATTACCTTATTGATGAATTTTTTTCTTTAGTGTAAGTAGCCAGACCTATATTTACAACGAGAAGTTGGTGTTTTACTCTTATCGGAAATAGTGGTGTTAATTAATGTTCAGGGCCTGTCGTTTATTAGATAGGATTATAGGGTGAATAATTAAATATCAAAGATATATTTTAATATTATAGTTATTATATTAATTTAGGTGTGTTGAGAAAATTTTTTAGATATATTCTGCCCTATATTTTTAATGTTGTTTAGCAGGGCGTAATGATGAATTGGTTGTGACTTATTTTAATGAGGGATAATAATATCTATATTATGCTGATAATGAATTTTTCCTACTTTTAGGTTGTTATCACTCATGGTGAATTAAACTTTGAGTTATTTATATGCTATTAAATGGTGTCTATGTGAATAATATATTCAGAGTTAAAGTGCCGAATATAAAACAATCAAAACTTTTTTAATATCAACGATTCTTAATGCCACAGGTAGCGGTTTAACTATGGCTTTTATGATGGTCTATTTCACCAGAATGACAACTATAAGCTTATCAGTTATCGGTTTAGCTATTACGATAGGCCGCGCCACCTCATCATTAATACCAATTTTTATTGGGAAGCTATTAGATAAGCTTGGGCCTGGAAAGTTATCAATTTATGGAGATTTTATAAGCGGCATCGGTTTTATCATATGCCTTTTCGCCAGAGATCCTTTCACAATAATGTTTACTCAATTTCTAATACAGGCTGGCTCCCATATTTGTTGGACGAGTAATCGTGGACTGGTATTATTAGCATCAGAAGTAAAAGGAACACAAACCTGGTTTGGCCTAATCGCGTCTATAAGAAATATAGGTTTAGGAATTGGTGCTATTTTCACATCGCTAGCGCTAACAATAAATGATACTACCGGTTTAAATTATACTATTGCTTTTTCAGCGTTACTTTTTTTTCTATCTTGCATTGCTTTATTTGTTTGGCAACCTAAAAAAATATGCGATGAGATAGATGATGTAAATAGTAAAGAAAATAAAGGGTTAAAAGATGTTCTTCTGAATAACCGTTATCGTGAGCTACTTATAGTTAATTTTGGATTGGTGCTGGCGGCGATGGTAATACCTCTTGTGATTATTATCTATGCTAGCGAGCAACTTGGTTTACCCCCATTATTTTCTGGCGGGTTAGTAATACTTAATACAGCTATTATAGCGATATTAAGTATTCATATGGCATCCTGGGCCAAGAAGTACAATTCTTTATCTACTATAAAATGCTCTTATCTTTTAAATATTTTAGCATTTACTCTTTTTTGGTGCGCTAGTATAACAGTCGAGAATCAGATGATTACCGGAGCGGTATTGGTAGGCGCCATGATTATATATAGTCTGGCAGAAACGCTATCTATCCCCACCATGAATATGCTTTGTATCAATTTAGCGCCTGTGAAAAATAATGGAAGTTATATGGCGGCTTTTCAAATGACATGGTCTCTGGGGATGACACTATCACCAGTCCTATTTGGATGGCTTATGGATGTGAATAAGCACGCAATATGGTTAATTCTAATTTTAATAATTTTTTTAATTTTAAATGTGGGGTTTAGAAGTTTAAAAAAAGGAATTGGCGAATAATCAAGGAGAAGTTATAAAAACTCCAAAAGAATTGCCGTGACCAGGAGAGTGCACTTGAAATACATTACAGTTGATAGCGATGTCTCAGGTGGTGATTAATGAAAATTATTCGCCAGGCGAAAAGCGCTCCGCTCCGCCTGGCAAGAGGGACTACTGTGTTTTCACAAAATGGGTCATTTGCTCCATCGCTTCACGCAGATAGAGATAATTGGGTTTCTCGCGCGTTTCACGATTATGGCTATCCATGTAGTGGCTGATTCCCACACCATTAACCATATAGATGTTTTCAGGCGTGCGCAGCGCCCAGGAGCTGTAGTTTGAAAGCAGCAGCCAATTCCGCTGCGGCATATTGCTAAATAAATCGTATCCCGTGGAGTAATCGCGGGCGTTATTAGCAACATTGAGATAATGCTTCATTAGCGTTGGCAGTACATCTTCATGGCTGGTGATTTTATCCACATTATCTGCCAGCAGCGGTGCGTCTTTTGCGCCAATAATAATAAAAGGTACTTTTGTTTGTGCGTCGGTAAAGTTGCCATTGTGGCCCCAAAAGCCGAGGCGATTATCGTTCATCTCTTGTGCATGATCGCCGGTGATGACGATAAGCGTGTTTTCAAGGTTATTAGACGCTTGCAGTGTGTCATAGACGTTTTGTAAAACGCGATCGATAAAGTAAATGCTTTGTTTATAGCGATTAAACATCGGCGTGGGATCGGTATTATTTTTCAACGTCATATAGTTGATATCTCCCACGGGCTTAAACTTAACCTCGAAATCGGGTGGGAAATCATAGGCGTGAGCCGAATCGTAAAACAAAAATGAGAAGCTAGGGCGGCTAACGTCCCGCTGTTTATACCATTGGATCCAGTCTTTGGTCAGGTTAGCGTCGCGTTCTGGTGCTGACGCGCCTTCACTTTTAATTCTCAGATCTTTTACGGTAGCGAATACTGTGCGATCGAATTCCGGAAACGTGATTTTTGCAGAGGAGAATATACCAATATTGTAATCTTCTTTCTGCATAGTAGTGATAAGCGGAGAAGGCAGTGAGTTATTCAGAAATGATTCCCAGTATGTGCCAGGAATCCCGTAAAACAACCCAAAAATCCCGGTGCGGGTTGCATTGCCTGTGGAATAATGCTGGTGAAAAGCCACACCGCTATGCTGTTTTACAAAGCGCCAGGTATTAGGGGATACCTCTTCATTAAAAGTATCATAGCGCCATGAGTCGATAACTAAAAAGAGAATATCGTAGGGTTTCTTATTTGATTGCGTAATTTCCAGCTCTTTTAGCGGATAAGTGACATGGCTTTTCTTCGCACTGTTCGCATAAATATTTCTTTTTTGCCCATCTTTATCAAAGAACCCCATAATTTTCTTTGAAGTGAGTGGATAGTACATTGGCAAATACTCTTTAACCACCATGATAGGGGAATATGAGTAATAAAATGCCACCATATAGCCAATATTATTAACCAGTATCGTAAAAACGAAAAATAAACTGGCATACCAAAGTCCGCTTGACGCTTTTTCCCGGTGCTGCGACAGTTTTCTTATTAGGTTAATAATAAGGTATTCTAAGGCAAAAACTATCAGCGCCGTCAAGGCCATAATGGCGCAGGTCGCCCAGGAGAAATCGACGACCTGGCCAAAAAGTACCATGGACAGAACGGATTCATTAATATGGAAGCGGTACTGCTCAAAGACGAGTATATCTACATATAGCGCTATCTGTGCGCAGCTGAAGATCAATGCGAGTAGTATGTTTCTGGTTTTTTCCCGTAGCAGCAGCAGCGGGAGACAGAGAAGAAAAAGTAGCAAATATATTAAGAAAAAGTTACCTAATATCGCAAAGAAAGAGAAAAAGGCGCCGGGAGGAGTAATGGCCGTTCCGGGAACGATAAAGAATTTCACAGATATAATGGCCGAAAATAGTATGTTTATAAACGAAAATAAAAGAAATCTACGCATTATGTTACCAGTTTACTTGTTACAATTGTTTATGATTGATTATTATGATTTAACGCTGCATGCGTTCTTATAGCAGAATAAAGAGTTCTTGTAGTATAAAGGGATAAGGTTAGCGACACTAGCTGTTTTATTTATTATAATAATTGGATGAAGTTTTGTTTATATTTCCAGGAAAGGAATTATTTGCTGATAAAACATCATTCACAGAAATAATATAACGCTGTCTTGGCTGAGAAATGACGTTTTATTTCTTTATTTAAAGTTGGAGACGTAATAAATTTGAGAATCCTCATATTTTGTCGTTTATTCTAAAAGTTAGTCGCTTTCAGATAATTTATCGCCTAAGTTTACGATAAAGCTCTTTCCTTTGCGTGGCTTTATCACAGCGTTACCGGCACCGGCTGGATATGAGAAAAGACGTATTTGCTCGCTATCATTTGAAACGTATTGGCCTCGCGCCAGGTAAGGGCGGATGCTTTGCTGTGCCAATGCTGAAATGATTCAGTGATTTTCTTCAGCGGCGCGCAGCGCCAATACCAGAAATGCTGCAAATGAAAGATGGGTAGAGCCTAAAGATTAACACTGGGTTCGGTTTAGTCCGGGATAAGTCTACCCGCTATTTGACGCCAGTGAGGTTTAACATCTTTACGCATTAGGTATACAACGTGGTTTCCGGCGTTTAATCCCGTTCTGGCAATAAAACGGGGTTAAACGCCGATGATGATGCCGTGAAGGGGCGGGGATGCAGCCTGATGATAGGCTAATAAGCGCATGTAAAAAACGCACCGCCGGTTTTGGCGGTGCGGTTAAATACATTGGCGGCGATGATTTATTTCTTTGCTGCGCGCTCAAAAGAAGCCACGATCTCAGCTTTTGCGGCTTCTGCGTTATCCCAACCGTCTACTTTCACCCATTTTCCTTTTTCCAAATCCTTGTAGTGTTCAAAGAAATGGGTAATTTGAGCTTTCAGCAATTCCGGTAGATCGTTCACATCTTTGATGTGATCGTATTCTTTGCTCAGCTTGGTGTGCGGAACGGCGACCAGTTTGGCATCTTCACCGGATTCATCGGTCATTTTCAGCACGCCAACCGGGCGGCAGCGAATAACGGCACCGGGCTGCAGCGGATAGGGCGTCGGGACCAGCACATCAACAGGATCGCCATCCAGAGAGAGCGTATGATTGATGTAGCCGTAATTGCACGGATAGAACATGGCGCTGGACATAAAGCGATCCACAAACAGCGCGCCGCTTTCTTTATCAACTTCATATTTGATAGGGTCAGCGTTCGCCGGGATTTCAATAACAACGTAGATATCTTCCGGCAGATCTTTACCCGCAGGAACGTTAAGTAAGCTCATGTTTGTTTCCTTTAACTGTGTGGCAAACAAGTGCCGGACATTATAGCCGGGAGTTGGGCGGAAAGTCTTCGCCTGATTTTACTCGCTCAGGGCTGAACAAATAGACCGTAAATGGCGCTAGATGGGGTAAAGCAGAGCACGCTTTGAGTAAGCGCCTGTGCGGGGGCTTATTGGCCGGCTAAACGGCCCCGGCGCCTGAAACCAGGAAAACAGCGCCGGGCAAACGCGAAGCATCGCGGTTTTGGTTAGTTATCCGGGTTTTCGCGGATAAAACGTTCAACGTCATCGACCATATGATCGGAGCCGACAAAGAATGAACGGCGCTGATGCAGGTTATCAGGAATAATATCCAGAATGCGCTGGCTCCCGTCGCTGGCTTTGCCGCCCGCCTGCTCCGCTAAAAAGGCCATCGGATTGCATTCATAGAGTAAACGCAGCTTACCGTCCGGGTGGCTGGCGGTACGCGGATACAGATAGATACCGCCTTTGAGCAAATTGCGATGAAAATCAGCGACCAGCGAACCAATATAGCGGGAAGTGTACGGGCGATCGGTTTGCGCATCCTCTTCCTGGCAATATTTAATGTATTTTTTCACGCCCATTGGGAATTTGATGTAATTCCCTTCATTGATTGAATACATTTTTCCCCGCGCCGGAAAGCGCATGCGCTCCTGGCTCAGGCAGAATACACCAAGAGAAGGATCGTAAGTAAAAGCGTGGACGCCGCAGCCGGTAGTATAAACCAGCATGGTTGATGAACCGTAAACCACATAGCCTGCCGCCACTTGTTTATTGCCCGGCTGCAGGAAATCTTCCATCGTCACCGGGGTGCCCACAGGCGTAACGCGCCGATAAATAGAAAAAATAGTTCCGACCGAGACATTAACGTCAATGTTTGATGAACCGTCGAGCGGGTCCATCAGAACCACATATTTTGCGTGCTCGCAGCCTTCAAACACCACGATTTCATCTTCTTCTTCCGAGGCTATGCCGGCAACGATGTCGCGCGCTTTGAGGGCAGCTTTAAGTTTTTCGTTGGCGAATAAATCGAGTTTTTGCTGCTCTTCACCCTGGACGTTTTCCGTGCCGCTGGCACCCAGAATGTCAACCAGACCGGCTTTATTAATATCGCGATGGATAATCTTCGCGCCAAGCTTAATGGCTGAAATCAGCGCGGTCAGTTCCCCGGTAGCCTGGGAAAATTCATGCTGCTTTTCGACAATAAATTCACCTAACGTCTTCATAAACCAGTCCCTGCCGTTACCTATTAAAAATAGTTACGGCAATATTAACAAACATTCAAAACGCCGCGCTCAGGTGAATCGCGCCAGCAAAATACAGAAAAAGATGAAAGGGTGTTACCTTGCCGGCGGACATATAGGTAGAATGAACGCCGGGATTTTAAAGGGTAGAAATTATGCGCATTCATATTCTGGGGATCTGCGGCACCTTTATGGGCGGGCTGGCGATGTTGGCGCGTTCGTTAGGGCATGAAGTCACCGGTTCAGACGATAACGTCTATCCGCCGATGAGCACGCTGCTCAGCGAACAGGGTATCTCTCTTACAGAAGGCTACGATCCGGCTCAGCTCGATCCGCGCCCCGATTTAGTGATTATCGGCAATGCGATGACGCGCGGTAACCCCTGCGTTGAAGCGGTGCTGGAAGATAATATTCCGTATATGTCAGGTCCGCAGTGGCTGCACGATTTTGTACTGCGCGATCGCTGGGTACTGGCCGTGGCGGGAACGCATGGGAAAACCACCACTGCGTGGATGCTGGCCTGGATTCTCGAACGCTGTGGCTATCAGCCGGGCTTTGTTATCGGCGGCGTGCCTGGCAATTTCGACGTATCTGCGCGCCTGGGTGACAGCAATTTCTTCGTGATTGAGGCGGATGAATATGACTGTGCGTTCTTCGATAAACGCTCTAAGTTTGTACACTATTGCCCGCGTACGCTCGTCCTGAATAATCTTGAATTCGATCATGCGGATATTTTTGACGATCTCAAAGCCATCCAGAAACAGTTCCATCATTTAGTGCGCATCGTGCCTGGTAAAGGGCGCATTATCTCCCCGGAACATGACATTAACCTGAAGCAGGTTCTGAGCATGGGCTGCTGGAGCGAACAGGAACTGACCGGTGAGCACGGGCGCTGGCAGGCGAAAAAACTGACGCCGGATGCCGCCCGCTGGGAAATTTATCTCGACGATCAGCGCGTGGGCGAAGTGAACTGGAACCTGGTGGGCGAGCATAATATGCATAATGGCCTGATGGCTATCGCCGCCGCGCGCCACGTTGGCGTGTTGCCTGCGGATGCGGCGCAGGCGTTGGATTCCTTTATTAACGCCCGTCGGCGTCTGGAACCACGCGGTGAAGTTTCTGGCGTTAGCGTGTACGACGATTTTGCGCATCATCCTACGGCGATTCTGTCTACGCTAGCGGCTTTGCGCGGCAAAGTTGGCGGGACCGCGCGCATTCTGGCGGTACTGGAGCCTCGTTCTAACACCATGAAAATGGGGATCAGCAAAGAGGATCTGGCGCCGGCGCTGGGGCGAGCCGATGAGGTGTTTCTGTTCCAACCGCCGCATATCTCCTGGCAGGTATCAGAGGTAGCGGACGCCTGCGTACAGCCGGCGCACTGGAGCGCTGACGTTGATGCGCTGGTGGAGATGGTGATGAAAACCGCGCAGCCGGGGGATTATATCCTGGTGATGAGCAATGGCGGCTTTGGGGGCATCCACCAAAAACTGCTGGACGCGCTGGCGGCAAGAAAATCTCAGGCATAAAACTGTTATTAGGCCGGCGCGGTGCTCCGGCCAATATTTGCTGCCTGCTAAAAACCATATCTTCCGGAGGCGGCCATTATGGGCTTTCACCCCGCCTGACTGTCTTTAAATTTGCATTCCATAAACTGGCGGCGGGTTTGTCGCGGCGCGTATCGGTAGCGGCTATTCTTCACCGCTTTTGCCGGGCGGAGTCGGCGGAATAGGGCGGCATTGCCGCTATTTTTCGTGTAATTGAATCTGGATAAACTGGCCACAACGCGCTATGGCGCGGGGCAGAAAAGGAAACGCCCCGGAATATTCAGGGCGCTCAGGCTAACTCAATTTACTGGGCTTCGGCCAGTTCGCGCAGATACTGGAAAATCTGCCGCGCGGATTTCGGCGGCTTATTGCCTGCCTGCTCTTTTTTAGCGTTGCGGATCAGCGCGCGTAGCTGCTGCCTGTCCGCATTTGGCCACAGTGTAAGCACCTCTGGCATCGCATCATCGCCCTGCTCAATAAGCCTGTCGCGCAGTGCTTCCAACTTATGAAACAGAGAAACCTGCTGATTGTGGCGATTTTTAAGTTTATCCAGCGCCTGGCGCAGCGGATCGACATCGCGGCTACGCAGCATTTTTCCGATAAGCTGCAACTGGCGCCGGCGTCCCTCTTTCTTTATTCGCTGCGCCAGCTCGACGGCATCGCGCAGTTCTTCATCCAGCGGAATTTTATCCAGCGCGTTTTTACCCAGCGCAACCAGCTCGGCGCCAAGGCGCTTTAGCTCTTCGGCGTCGCGCTTAATTTCACTTTTGCTGACCCAGATGATTTCATCATCATCGTCGGTAACATTCTCGGGCGTATCATCGAGCCAGTCTTCTTCAGGCTGCTTTATCATCTCAGGCTCCTCAAAAAAGAGGCTAATACTAGCAGTTCAGGCGCGCGCGGAGAAAGGATTCTCTGTTAGACTCACTCCAGGCTGCGTTCTTTTTCTTACCGTTGGGTGGTCCAGGCAGGCCGTATACGGCGCTGGCGTTTCATCCATACCAGACATTATGGCATCGCAATGAAAGTAATGACACAAGTTGAACAACAGCGCAAAACGCTGGAACAGGCCGTCGCGACGGCGCTGGAGCTGGCAAAACGGCACACTGACGGTGCGGAGGTTGCGGTAACGCGCACCACCGGTATTGGCGTTAGCACACGCAACGGCGACGTTGAAAACGTTGAATTTAATAGCGACGGCGCGCTGGGTATCACCGTCTATCAGCAGAACCGTAAAGGCAGCGCGTCTTCCACCGATCTCAGCCCGGAGGCGATTGCGCGTACCGTGCAGGCGGCAGTGGATATCGCCCGCTATACCTCTCCTGACCCGTGCGCCGGCGTGGCGGAGAAAGATCTGCTGGCCTTTGATGCACCCGATCTTTCACTGTTCCATCCGGCTGAAATCGATCCGGAGCAGGCGATAGAGCTGGCCGCGCGGGCGGAAATGGCGGCTTTAGGCGTAGATAAGCGCATTACCAATACCGAAGGCGGCAGTTTTAACAGCCACTACGGCATTAAGGTGTTTGGTAATAGCCACGGCATGCTGCAGAGCTATTGCTCATCGCGTCACTCCTTATCAAGCTGCGTTATCGGCGAGCAGAACGGCAGCATGGAGCGGGATTACGCGTACACTATCTCCCGCGAACTGGATGCACTGCAAAGCCCGGAACAGGTCGGCGAAGAGTGTGCGCGGCGTACGCTGGCGCGCCTCGCGCCGCGCAAGCTGTCAACCATGAAAGCGCCGGTAATTTTTGCAGCAGAAGCGGCAACCGGGCTGTTCGGCCATCTGGTTGGTGCCATCAGCGGCGGTGCGGTATACCGGAAATCCACGTTTCTTCTTGATGCCTTGGGGCAGCAAATCCTGCCCTCGTGGCTCACTATCGAAGAGCATCCACATCTTTTAAAAGGGCTGGCCTCAACGCCATTTGACAGCGAAGGCGTTGCCACCGCGCGGCGTGATATTGTCAAAGACGGCATTCTTCAGCAGTGGCTGTTAACCAGCTACTCTGCGCGTAAGCTTGGGCTACAAAGCACCGGTCATGCGGGCGGCATTCATAACTGGCGTATTGCCGGTCAGGGGCTGGACTTTGCCGGGATGCTGAAAAAAATGGGGCGCGGGCTGGTGGTCACTGAACTGATGGGGCAGGGCGTCAGCGGTATCACCGGAGATTATTCACGCGGCGCTGCCGGGTTCTGGGTAGAAAACGGTGAAATCCAGTATCCGGTCAGCGAGATAACCATTGCCGGCAACCTGAAAGAAATGTGGCGCGATATTGTTACCGTGGGCGACGATATTGAAACCCGCAGCAATATTCAGTGCGGTTCTGTGCTGCTGCCTGAAATGAAAATTGCTGGTCAATAACAGATTCCATTAGCGCGAGAACGCCGCGCCGCTTAAAAACGTCGTGCAACAAAGCCCGGCGTTTTTTATTGCACTACGTTCTGTGGGCATGGTCATCAACAGTTTTTGGCTCTGCCTGATTATTGTCCGGGGATTTAAAATTTATAGGCTGCAGGGACTTCTTTTCAGGGACGTTGGTTCGCCCCTGCGGGGTGAAATTAAGGCCGCCTTCTATGAAGGCGAATATTTACTATTCTTCCTTAACCTCTTCCAGAAAAGACGATGATTGATTGCCAATAAATAATGACGTCCTGCTGATTGAGTCATCACATCAAACGGTCTTATTTCTGTATTAATGGCTTCAGATTAACGCTATTTTTTGTTTTTGCCCGGATGGGTGTCAACAACGGGTAAAAAGTGATCCACTTACCGTCACCACCAACGGTC
>CALYPF010000042.1 GCA_945271245.1 uncultured Enterobacteriaceae bacterium
TGGATCAGTTTTCAACCGCTGGGGTGGATCAGTTTTGCACCGTTGGTAACAACAGACAGAGATTTTGGCATGGGGAGGTTTTTACAGGCAGAGCCAAAACCGGGACGATAACCACGTCCACAGGACGTGATTTTTAGTTAAGAATAAAAGACCACCTTCTGAGAAGGTGGTCTTTTACGAATGCCCTGTAAGAGGGGCTAATGGCGCTTTCCGCATATGACACCGGCATGCCGTCTGCGATTCACGTCGTTATTCTGACCAAAGTTTCACACTTTCCCGCTGGCGAGCGACATTTCGACGAGAAACGCGATTACGCTTCACAATAGTAAATCGTAGCCTGGGGCCGGAAAGCGATAGCCCTTCCGCCAGCTGCTGCGTGCGGCTACAAAGTGAGAGGTATGGCGAGGATGGCCGAAGCAAAACTGTAGGCGTGCGGATACAGTTAGAATAATAAAGCCGACGCATTGCACCGGCTTTATGCGCTATCAAACTTACCCCTCTGGGGAGGCGGCGCTCGTTCATATCTGGCCATGTCCGGGAAATGCTTTGCTAAATACTGCCCCGGTTTGTTACCTGCAAATCAAGGGGATAATAGCATCCGCTTGCCGCGTATTCTATCGCAGTCAGTCCCATCTCGAATGGACGCCGAAGTACAGATACAAAATCCTCAAAGATAGCCTTGGTAAAGAGCTTTACCGCAGCATCTATATCTACAGCAATACGAAAAGTGCACAGTCGTTGAGATAAACGTGCAGGTAAATCGTAATCAGAGCACCGCCGGGTTTAAGTGCCCGGGAACTCACGGGATTTATGAAAGTGCGAACGGCTATCGGACTGTTTGCGAAGTTTCCTTATCTCAGAAAGCGCAAACGTTGGGACAATTATTCCGGTAAAGAGGGTATTTTGCGGACTCAGCGAGCGCACACGAAGAAATACTTCGCAGATATGTGCACTACCAGACAGGGTAGCCAAAGGGGAAGCAGAAAGATAAATATAGCCAGAAGTTGAAGGGGCGTTTTTTAGGGGGCTGCGTCAAAGCCACCTGTTATGCAGGCGGCTTTGACATTCCTTTATCACAACTTACGGCTGTGCCACAAAGCCTATTGCCTCATAGACTTTACGCAGCGTGTCAGACGCGCGAGCGCGCGCCTTTTCTGCTCCGTCTTTCATTACTTTTTGTAAAAACGCCTCATCGTTGCGATAACGATGATATCGCTCCTGCAATTCACTCAGCATGGCTGAGACGGCATCGGCGACCTCGCCTTTCAGATGGCCGTACATTTTGCCTTCAAACCGCTGTTCCAGTGCGGAGATAGGCTCTCCCGTGACGCCTGAAAGGATATCCAACAAATTGGAGACGCCTGCTTTATTGGCAATATCGTAACGGACGACCGGCGGCTCATCCGAATCCGTTACCGCGCGTTTCAGCTTTTTAACTACCGACTTCGGATCTTCCAGTAAACCAATCACGTTATTACGATTCTCATCCGATTTGGACATTTTCTTCGTCGGCTCCAGCAGCGACATAACGCGCGCCCCGGACTTAGGAATAAATGGCTGAGGGATTGTGAAAATTTCACCGTATAGCGCATTAAAACGCTGGGCGACATCTCGACTCAGCTCCAGATGCTGTTTCTGATCTTCGCCAACCGGTACCTGATTTGTCTGGTAAATCAAAATATCTGCGGCCATTAATACCGGATAATCAAACAACCCTGCGTTAATATTTTCCGCATAGCGCGCTGATTTATCCTTAAACTGCGTCATGCGGCTCAGTTCGCCGAAATAGGCATAGCAGTTCAGTACCCAACCCAACTGCGCATGTTCCGGAACGTGCGACTGTACGAATATCGTGCTTTTAGCAGGATCGATGCCGCAGGCTAAGTACAGCGCCAGTGTGTCCAGCGTGGCTGAACGCAGCTTTGCTGCGTCCTGGCGCACGGTGATCGCATGTTGATCGACAATACAGTAGATGCACTCATACTCATCCTGCATGTTCACCCACTGACGCAGCGCCCCCATGTAATTCCCGATGGTTAACTCTCCCGACGGCTGCGCGCCGCTAAAGACGATGGGCTTAGTCATTGGTTTATTCCTGATTCTTCGAGTAGTTGAAGCCCAACAATGGGCAATAATTCATGGAGTCTATCGATAATATAATCTGGCTGACTCAGCGCTATCGACTCTCCGTAATTGTAACCGTACGTCAGGCCTGCGGAACGACACCCCGCCGCCTGCGCGGCCTGAATATCATTGCGCGAATCCCCTACAAAGAGCAAGTCTTCAGGCGAGAGATTTAACGCATCCATTACCCGCAATATTGGCTCGGGATGCGGTTTTTTATGCTCAACGTCATCGCCGCCGATAATAAGACTGAAGGTGTCTATTAGCCCGAGCGATGCCAGCATCGGCGCGACAAAGGGCGTAGGTTTATTGGTCACCAGCGCCAGCGCAATATCCTGCAGACGAAGCGCGGTAAGCGTTTCGATGACGCCAGGAAACAAAAAACTACCGTCATCGGCGTCCTGCGCATAATAGCCATCGAACAGCTTGCGCATGATACGGCACTGCTCGGGGTCTGGCTCTGCGCCAGAGGCGGTTTTCTCGTTGATTGCCCAACGCAGCGCGCGCTCGATTAAAATATCTGCGCCATTGCCAATCCAGGTCACCACGCGATCTTCACCGGCGGCTGGCAGCTCCAGCGCATATAACGCTTTATCTACCGCACTGGTCAAGCCTGGGGCACTATCAACCAAGGTGCCATCAAGATCAAAAGCAATGCCGCGAAAAAATAGGGAATTATTCATTGCCTGCCTTTGCCAGTTCATGTCGCATATCATTAATCACTTTACGGTAATCGGGTTGCCCGAATATCGCAGAGCCTGCAACAAACATATCGGCCCCTGCGGCTGCAATCTCTTTAATATTATCGACTTTTACCCCGCCATCCACTTCCAGCCGGATATCATAGCCAGACGCATCGATACGCTGGCGAACCTGGCGCAGTTTTTCGAGCGTGTGCGGCAAAAACGATTGGCCGCCAAACCCTGGGTTAACCGACATCAGCAAAATAACATCGAGCTTGTCCATCACGTAATCCAGCCAGCTTAGCGAAGTCGCCGGGTTGAACACCAGCCCTGCTTTACATCCGCTATCTTTAATGAGCTGCAGCAAACGGTCGACATGCTCTGATGCTTCCGGATGGAAAGTGATAATGCTGGCACCGGCTGCTGCAAAATCGGGGATGATACGGTCGACGGGCTTTACCATAAGATGCACATCAATGGGCGCGCTAATACCGTAATCGCGCAGGGCTTTTAACACCATCGGCCCCATTGTCAAATTAGGCACATAGTGGTTATCCATCACATCAAAATGGACAACATCGGCACCGGCATCAAGAGCGCGGGCGGTGTCTTCTCCCAGGCGCGCAAAATTAGCTGAAAGAATCGAAGGGGCAATCAAAAATTGTTTCATCTGCTTCTCCAGTCGAAGATGTATTTGCGCCGGTAAAGCGCTTCGCTTATTTCACGGCCTGGTAAAGCGCCAGCAGCTCATCCACCTTTTTACGCGCCCCACCTTTGCTGCTTATGCTGCGCCTGACGTGCACCGTGTGTAGCTGTGCCTGTCGGTACCATATGCGAGTCAGCTCTGTATCATGGTTAGAGATCAGCACCGGAATCCGGCTATCCGCCAGGGTTTCAGCCAGACGTGCTAAATGCTGCTGCTGCTCCATACTAAAGCTGTTGGTATGATAAGCGGTAAAATTGGCCGTTGCTGAAAGCGGCGCGTACGGCGGATCGCAATACACAACCGATCCCGAACCCGCACTGTGCATACTCACATCATACGACTGGCACACAAACGTGGCGTTCTGCGCGCGCTCAGCAAAATTGTACAATTCATATTCAGGAAAATAGGGGCGACTATAGCGCCCAAAAGGTACATTAAACTCGCCGCTAAGGTTATACCGGCATAACCCATTGTAACCATGACGATTTAGATAAAGAAATAATAGCGCCCGGCGAAACTTATCCCGGCATAGATTAAACTCAGTTCGCAGACGATAGTACACCTCCGGCTGATTCGTGGCGTCAGTAAACAGCGCCCTCGCCTCAAGAACATAGGCTTCGGGCTGCTGTTTCACAATATTGTAAAGGTCAATAAGGTCGCTATTGATATCCGCAAGGAGGTAGCGGCGATAGTTTGTATTGAGGAATACCGAACCTGCTCCCACAAAGGGTTCGATCAAACACTCGCCATGCGGCAGATGATACTTAATCTCATCCAGCAGGGGGTACTTGCCCCCCGCCCATTTCAGAAAAGCGCGATTTTTTTTCATGCCGTCTGACTATTTATACCTTCTCCAACTGTGGAGAAGCTCCGACAGCGTACTGCGCTTTCGTCATTGTTTTAAGTCGGACTGCACCTGAGAGACAGGTTTCGTCCACGGATTTTTAGCCTGCACATCCGCAGGTAAGCTAGAAACAGCGCGCTTCGCTTCATCTTTTGATGCATAAACCCCGTGCACTAAAACATACCAGGGCTTTCCATTACGAACCGTTTGATAAATAACGTAATCCTGTAAATTCTCTTTTTTCGCCCACGCATTCAAATTGCTGTAATTCGATGAACTACTTAACTGAAGCGTATAGTGTCCGGAAGGCGCTGCTTTTAGCGCGCTAACATTACCCGAAGCGCCTTTACCGATAGACGCCGATACACTGTTCGCCTTAGGTGCTGCTTTTTCTGGTGCTTGTTTTGCTGGCGCGACCTTTTCCGGTGCAGCGTTCGCCGCCGGCGCTGCCTGGCGAGAAGGTGCCGTATGCGCTGGCGTTGAGTGCGCGCGTTCAGACCTGCGCGGCGGCTCAATAACGGCCTGTTTCCGCGCCGGACGCTGAGGCGAAGTAGTATGACGCGGAGTCTCAGCCGCATCCGGTGAAAGCGGTTGAGATTTTCCCCCAACCGGCGCTACCGTTGCCGGCTGCGTCGGCAGCATCGATCCTGACGCACTGCCCTGCGAAGAAGCTGACGACGAATTAACCGCATTCTGTTCCCCTGTCAGCGCACTATTTAAATCACCTGGTACTTCAACGCGCTGCTGGCCATCAATTTGCTGCTGGGGCTGTGACTGAGTGGGAGTGGAAGAAATCGGCGGAAGAGAAATATCCTGCCCGGAGCCTGACTGAGCGCCACTGTTTATCGGTTGCTGCCCGGCAATCGTGCCGCCATTAACGCCGGCATCATTACCTTTATTATCGCCATTTGAGAGATCAATATTGCGTTCATTACTCTCATGCGAGGCATCATTACCAGACGATGGTGCAGGCCCTTTTAGCGCAGATCCAATTCCGATGATAATAAGCAAAAGCACCAAAATCCCCAGCCCCATCATCATATGCTGGCGCGAAACGGGATTACGCGGAGGCGCTGATGCGCACCGACGCGCCGCTATCCCCGCGGCCTCATCATGCTCAGCGCTGCCTGCTCGCATACGCTCGGCGTGAGGATCGTCGGCGTCGATATCCATATCATCAACATTAAAGCGTGGTTCGTTGTCATCATAGGCACCGTGACGCGCTCGGCCTGACGCTCGATCGCTGGGATCGGGTTTCAGTTCGTCTTCTGGTTTAAACTCATCCATCTAACCCCCCACTGCAGGCTTTCCGCCCGCAAAACTATGTTAGCGCTCTACCCTAATTTGCCAGATAACCCGATCAATCGGTTATTTCAATTACGCGTGCGTCGTGCCGATACTGGCAGCTATCGCACTTAATACCACGTCATGCGCAACGCCTGCCCGCACTTCGCTTTTTCCTATACCCACGGGCAATACTAAACGCAGCGTGCCGCCCTGCACTTTTTTATCACGCAGCATGTGCGGTAAATAACGCTCAACCAACATCGCCTGCGGCCCCTCAACGGGTAAAGAAGCGCGCCGCAATAACGCTATCAGACGCTGCAATTCAGCTTCGCTAAACTGCCCTAAATGCAGGGACGTACGCGCTGCCATCACCATACCCGCAGCAACCGCTTCACCATGAAGCCAGTTGCCATAGCCCATTTCAGCTTCAATAGCATGGCCGAAAGTATGGCCCAGATTCAGTAAAGCACGTAAACCGCTTTCCCGCTCATCAGCCGCAACGACTTCGGCTTTAAGCTCACAGCAGCGGCGAATACAATACGCCATTGCTGCAGGCTCCAGAGCCAGTAACGCATCTAAATGCTCTTCAAGCCAGGCGAAGAATTGCGCATCAAGGATAATGCCGTACTTGATGACCTCTGCGAGGCCGGAAGCCAGCTCCCGGGCGGGCAGCGTATTCAGGCAATCCAAATCGATGACAACCGATGCTGGCTGCCAAAACGCGCCAATCATATTCTTGCCCAGCGCGTGATTTACGCCAGTTTTCCCCCCTACAGAGGAGTCAACCTGCGACAAAAGCGTGGTAGGAACCTGGAGGAAACGAATGCCGCGCTGATAGCTGGCGGCAGCAAAGCCAGTTATATCGCCAATAACGCCGCCGCCCAGCGCGATTAACGTGGTATCTCGCCCGTGCGGTTTTTGCAGTAACGCGGTAAAAACCGTTTCCAGCGTTGCCAGGCTTTTATAGCTTTCACCGTCGGGAAGAATAACGGTATCGACGCCAACGCCGATTTGCGCCAGCGTAGCGCTGACGCGAGCGAGATAAAGAGGAGCAAGCGTTTCATTGGTAACTATCATCACCTGCTCGCCAGGCTTTAAAGGCCAAAAAGCCGCCGGATCGCTGAACAAACCGGCTGCAATGGCGATCGGGTAACTACGCTCCCCCAGAGTAACGCTTAGCCTCTCCATAAACGCTCAGTACCTTTTATGACGAAATCAAAATTAGTTATTTTCCAACGTGTGAATAATCTGGTTGGCAACAACTTTAGCGCTTTGGTCGTCGGTACGGATGGTCACATCGGCGATCTCTTCATACAGCGGATTACGTTCATCAGCCAGCGCTTCCAGAACTTCACGCGGCGGCGCATCTACCTGCAATAAAGGACGCTTTTTGTCACGTTGCGTACGAGCCAACTGTTTTTCAATTGTCGTTTCCAGATAAACAACTACGCCGCGAGCGGAAAGACGATTACGGGTCTCACGCGATTTTACAGAACCTCCCCCGGTAGCCAGTACAATGCCCTGCTTTTCGGTGAGTTCGTTGATAATTTTCTCTTCGCGCTGGCGAAAGCCTTCTTCGCCTTCCACGTCGAAAACCCAACCCACATCTGCGCCGGTACGTTTCTCAATCTCTTGATCAGAATCGTAAAATTCCATATTGAGTTGTTGAGCTAACTGACGCCCAATAGTGCTTTTGCCGGCACCCATAGGCCCAACCAGAAAGATATTGCGTTTCTCTGCCATTTTTTTGGTACTACGTAAGACTATTCGTTGATGATAAACCCGCTTCTTTCAAAGCCTGCGAAGCGAGACATGAACTGAAACCTCATTATCGTGAGTTCGAGAATCAGACTGAAAATTATCTCAACACTCAAGGCAGTTTGGCAACCGAATAAATTACCGCAGCTAGCCTAGGGACAAAGCCCGGCCAACATCCTATACGTGCTGCCAGCAGAGGCTACCCATAGCTGGAATGGGTACACCTTGTATGATAATTCACTGCCGCCGTCAAACTCTTGCGCTATTCAGAATAAGAAAATAACGTGCCCCTAAGCAAAAATCGCCCGATAACTAATACAATTTCCCCGGCATCGATTAAACGCGGCGTAATAAAAACCACCAGCTCACGGCGCGACTCATCGCGGCCATCGTGTCGGAATAGCGGGCCAACCACCGGTAGGCTTCCCAGTAACGGCACGCGATCGCTTTCCATGCGGCGACTATGTTGAAAGATTCCCCCAAGAGCCAATGTTTCCCCCTCGCGCACTTCAACCTGCGTCTCAATCTCCTGTTTTTCGATAATTAGCGCCTCGCCCTCCGCCTGCTGCAGTTTCTGTCCGGGCATATTCTGACTGATGCGCAATTTCAAGCGAATACGTCGCTGCGGTAATACAGTCGGCATAACTTCCATTCCCAGAACGGCTTCTCTAAAGGCGACCTGCCCGCGCCCTCTATCGCTATCGCCGGACTGATACGGAATTTCACTGCCCTGCTTTATACTCGCCGTCTGTCGATGCGCCGCCAACAGGCGGGGGCTGGCGACAAAAGCAAGCTGTTGTTTGCGCTCAAGAGCAGAGAGCTCAAGCTCTAGCATTCGGCCACCAATGCGCCCAATATTGAAGCCAGCCAGGCTCGTACCCGCCGTCGCTGGCAGGTTCACCAACTCCCCCGTTTTTTCTGCTCGCCCTTTACGCGACCATTTAACCCCAAGCTCATTCAATCCCTCCCGAGTCATAGTTACAATATGTGCCGACAGCTCGACTTGCCCGACGGGACGATCCATCTCGACAACCCAGGAACGAAGCGCGCGCAGCGCGCTTCGTGTATCATCCACCAGCAGGCGATTAGTGCGTTCATCAACGGTGACGCGCCCCGCCGTGCTCAATAATCCCCCCTCACTCGCTTTTAGAGCACTCCCCAGATCTACCGCTGACGCATGGCTCAAGGCAAAAACTTCGCGCTGCGTCTTTACGCCGCTCTTTATAGCGTTTATTGAAGCAGGAGGCTTGCCCAATACCGAGGCCGCAGGGCTATCTCCGGGCCAGACGTTTAATACCGCCCCGCGCTTCTCCCAGCGCAAATTCGCCGCGTGCGCGACGCTTTCCAGCGCCTGCTGCCAGGGAATATTGGTTAAATGGAGAGAAAGCCGCTGTGCAATACCCGGCGCCATGACCAAATTAACCTGTTTTTGCTCGGCCAGCGCCTGTAAAATCTGCGTTACCGGCACATCATCAACCGCAAGAGAGATGCCAGTCTCATGATTATTAGTCGCGGCGAATAGCGGCACCGGCCCGACTATTAGCAGTAGTAGAAGTAAACATCCTGTCACGTTCATCTCCCTTTGGATAAATAGCGCCTTCTCCCGTAATGACGACCGAAGGACATTTTTGAGTTGAATCCAATACCAGCGAACCCGCTGATAGAACGGCGCGCCATCCCGGCGCAGCTTCATCCCCCGGCTTCAGACGCCGCCATCCTTGCGGCGTATTCACCACCGCTACAGCGGCATCGGCTCCGGAACCCACGACCCCACGTAAACGCCAGGCGCTAAAAGGCGAAGCGCACGGGTTTTCTACCGGGATGAACGGATTACGCACCAGGGTTTCCGCTGCCCCAACTGCGCTGCAGCAACCAATAAGCAGAAACGCTATTTTTCGCATTTAGGGCGCCTCCTGTAGCCAGACCGTGACCTTTATCGCCCCGGATGCCTCTGCAATGTTAAAGGCATGAATCAATACCGCACGCTGTGCCATAATGCCGAAAAACGCTGGCAGCTTGTCCCAGCCTAATAAGAGTGTCATATCTGCGCGATCGCCCTCCACCGCCCAGTGGATTAAGCGCCCGCCCACATGATGTGAGACTTGCAGGATAGAAAAGGGATTCCTTGTGGGCGATGCCCGCGCAGCGATCTTTTGGCTTTGTGCATCAATGATGGCAACCCGCGGCAGCCGCTTTAACTGCGTGCGCAAAGAGCGCTGAACATCATGCTGTTGTTGCAGCGCCTGCAAAAATACGCGCGTCTCGCGTTCGGCCGGCCACACAATGAACCCTTCTGTAATTATTAGCGGCAGGCATAGCAATAACCCACCACCGATAATCCAGCGCCCACGCCCACGTACCAACTTAAAGGCTCTCTTCGTCATCGCGGTCCGCCTCCAGTGCTATCTGAAAGCGCCAGACGCGCTCCTCCGCAAGTAACTCCACGCGTTTTAGGCGAATAAAACGCAGCGGCGGTGACCGCCGTAATCGTTGTTCAAGCTCTGTAAGATAAGCGGCGCTATGAGTATGGCCTTCAATATGCAGATGCTGCTCACGCATAGTCATACGCGTTAACCAAACCTGCTCAGGCAGCGCCTGAGCCACCAGAGTAATCGCGCGTCGCCAGCGTAGGGTATCCGCCATTTGCTGCCGCAGTTTCTCAGCGTCAGCCCGCTGCAACTCATAGTCACGCTGCCTGGCCTGGCGCTGCTGTACCTGCTCTTTTAGCGCATGAGTTTGTCTCTGGGAATGCTCCAGCAGCAAATGATGTTCAATTCGATGACTGGCAAAAGGCAGAGCGCGAAAGATGCCAATCGCTGATGCAAGCAGGAGTAAACCGCATAGCAGAATGCCTACTCTCCGCAGCCGAATACGATAAGCTCGGCGGCGCCATGGCAGGAAATTGGTAAAATAAAGCGTCATGTCAGGCTCGCCAGCGCCAGCCCCAAAGGAACGGCATAGCGTGCATTATCAGCGGGTACAGGCGGTTGAATCTGGCGCAGCGTTCGCCAGGGGTCGAAAACAAACGCTGAATCACCAGCCGCCGCGGTGGCAAATGCCGCGCACTCAGAGTCTATGCCAAGTGAGGTGCATAGCGCTTCAGAAGTCTCTGCCTCCTGAACGCTCACCGCTCCCCAGCGCTTTTCATCGGCCCACACCCATACCGATTGCTCGCGCGCAATATAAGTACGTCTCTTGGCATCCACCGCGGCAAGATAGGGTAGAAAACTTGTCAACGCGCAGGCATCGGGAATTATTGCCCAGACGTGCAGGCGCGCCCGATATAAAATTTGTCGAAGTTCTTCTATCTCGGTCTTTTTTGCGGCCACCACGGAAAAACTCCCCTCTTCGCGCAGACAGTAATCCAGCGTCAGTTCCTCAGCGGCCATCCTTAATCGCTCCCCGGTGGCCGCCGAGAGATACTGCATACACTGCGTCTCAGTCAGTGCGCTCACGGGAGCCGGGATCTCCCGGGTCAGTGTACGCCCGCTGGGAAACGCAACCCGTAGCTGATAGCCGAGCGGCAACGTGCGCTGCCATGCACGCAGTGTATCCGTAAGATTGCGCATCGATCCGGTAGCGGTCTCTAATGAAGGCGCTAAAAACCACCAGCGCCGTAGTCGCCATCCCTGCCGCCCACGCGATATTGCGATGGCGCGTACGCCATCATCTTGAATTGCCAGTCCGATTTGCCAGCGGCTGAAAACCATTATTTCCATCCTCCCTGAGGCTTGTTATGAAAATGGCGTATCAAAGCGCCTGGCTTGCCTTTATACTACCGCGCGTTTGTTTATAAACTGCCCAGCCGAAACGAAATGGGAAATGCAGAGTGAAGTTCGTAAAGTATTTATTGATTCTTGCAGTGTGTTGCATCCTGCTGGGGGCAGGTTCGATATACGGGTTGTATAAATTTGTCGAACCGCAGCTACCCGACGTAGCCACCCTTAAAGATGTTCGCCTTCAGATCCCCATGCAGGTATTTAGCGCGGACGGCGAGCTTATGGCCCAATATGGGGAAAAGCGGCGCATTCCGCTTAAGCTCGATAAAATCCCGCCAGAAATGGTGAAAGCCTTCATTGCCACGGAAGACAGCCGTTTTTATGAGCATCACGGCGTCGATCCTATCGGTATTTTCCGTGCGGCCAGTATTGCCCTGTTTTCCGGCCATGCCTCTCAGGGAGCCAGCACAATTACTCAGCAGCTCGCCCGTAACTTTTTCCTCAGCCCGGAAAGAACCCTGATACGGAAAATAAAGGAAGCGTTTCTGGCTATCCGCATTGAGCAATTGCTTAATAAAGATGAAATTATGGAGCTGTACCTGAACAAAATCTATCTCGGCTACCGCGCTTACGGCGTGGGCGCTGCCGCGCAGGTTTATTTCGGGAAAAGCCCGGACAACCTCACTCTGTCTGAAATAGCGATGATTGCGGGGCTGCCTAAAGCGCCTTCCACATTTAATCCGCTCTATTCGCCAGAGCGTGCGACGGCGCGACGCAACGTGGTACTTACCCGCATGTTAAATGAAGGGTATATCACGCAGGCACAGTACGAAATGGCGCGATCGGAGTCCATAAATGCTAATTATCACGCGCCTGAAATTGCCTTCTCGGCACCTTATCTGACCGAAATGGTGCGCCAGGAAATGGTCAAGCGCTATGGCGAAGATGCCTATAATGATGGCTATCGGGTTTATACCACCGTTACGCGCAAGGTTCAGGAAGCTGCGCAAAATGCATTACACAATAATGTGCTGGCCTACGATATGCGCCACGGCTACCGCGGGCCGGCTGGCCACTTCTGGGAAGCTGGCGATTTACCGCTCACCCAAGAGCAGCTCATTGAAGCGCTGAAGAAATTGCCCACCTATGGGCCGCTATTACCCGCCGCAGTTATTTCGGCAAACGCCAGTGAGAGTACTGCGCTGTTGGCCAATGGCGATAGTATTACGCTGAATATGCAAAGCGTGCGCTGGGCCAGACCCTATAGATCCGATACTCAGCAAGGCCCCACGCCGCGTAAAGTGACGGATGTCCTACAGCGCGGGCAGCAAATCTGGGTGCGTAAAGCAGACAGCGCCTGGCTACTGGGGCAAGTGCCTAACGTTAATTCAGCGCTGGTCTCATTAAACCCACACGATGGCTCGCTCATTGCGCTCGTCGGCGGGTTCGATTTTAATTTGAGTAAGTTCAACCGCGCCACCCAGGCATTGCGTCAGGTAGGCTCAAATATCAAACCGTTCCTGTACACTGCGGCGATGGATAAAGGCCTCACGCTCTCCAGTATCCTTAATGATGCGCCTATTTCACGCTGGGATGCGGGGTCGGGCACGGACTGGCGACCCAAAAACTCGCCGCCGCAATATGCCGGGCCTATCCGCCTGCGCCAGGGGCTGGGGCAATCCAAAAACGTGGTTATGGTACGAGCTATGCGCTCAATGGGCGTTGACTACGCCGCGGAATACCTTCAGCGCTTTGGTTTCCCGGCACAGAACATTGTTCGCACTGAATCGCTGGCGCTGGGCTCAGCGTCATTTACGCCGCTTCAGGTAGCGCGAGGCTATGCCGTGATAGCAAACGGCGGCTTCCTGGTCGATCCCTGGTTTATTCAGCGAATTGTGAATGAGCAAGGGGAAACCATCTTTGAAGAGCGCCCGAAAATCGCCTGCACGGAATGTAATATTCCTGTGATTTATGGCGATACACAAAAATCGGCCACGCTTGATAGTCAGAGTCTGGAAGACGTCACAACCTCAGACGATGGGCGTAATTTTGGCGTGCCGCAGCCTCAGTTGCAGCAGGCGAATCAAAACCTGGTGGCTCAAAGCCCTGCGCCGCAATATGCGCCCCATGTTATCAATACGCCGCTGACCTTCCTGATGAAAAGCGCGCTAAACACCAATGTATATGGCGAACCAGGCTGGCAGGGCACGGGCTGGCGCGCGGCGCGCGACGTTAAACGCCGCGATATCGGCGGCAAAACCGGCACCACCAATAGCTCTAAAGATGCCTGGTTTTCCGGGTATGGGCCGGGCGTCGTCGCATCTGTCTGGATAGGGTTTGACGACCACAGACGCAATCTTGGCCGCACAACGGCTTCTGGCGCTATTAAGGATCAGATTTCGGGCTATGAAGGCGGGGCCAAAAGCGCGCAGCCGGCATGGGATAGCTTTATGGCAGCCGTACTGCAGGGCGTTCCTGAAGAGGCGTTAACGCCGCCGCCGGGCGTTATTACCGTCAAAATAGATCGTTCAACGGGCCAGCTGGCCGGCGGCGGAAACAGTCAGGATGAGTATTTTATTGAAGGAACGCAGCCCACGCATCAGGCCATACGCGAAGTGGGCACCACCATTATGAATAATGACGGCGAAGCTCAGGAATTATTTTAACGTCGCAGGCGCTCTTAATCAGAGCGCCTTTTTTTATTTAGAGCCGCCCCTGCTGCCTGAGCCACTCTCTGGCAAGGAACAGTGCGCTAATATTGCGCCCTTCTGAAAAATCAGCGTCTTCCAGCAGTGCCATCATATTTTCCAGCGGCCAGCGAAGCTGGGGCAAAGGTTCAGGCTCATCGCCTTGCAAAGATTCGGGATATAGCCCTTCGCCGATGACAATATTCATTTGGCTTGAGAAATAAGAAGGCGCCATTCCTACTTTCTTCAAAAAAGTAAACCGCTGGGCGCCAAACCCCACCTCTTCTTTTAATTCCCGATTTGCCGCTTCATTTACGGTCTCTCCGGCATCCATTAACCCTTTGGGAAAACCCAATTCATAGCTCTCTGTGCCAACCGTATATTCGCGGATCAGTATGAGATGGTCGTCCACAATCGGTACAATCATCACCGCTTCTCTTCCCGAGGGGCGCATACGTTCGTAGACGCGGCGCGCGCCGTTGCTGAACTCAAGGCTTACGGATTCGATGGTAAAGAGCTGAGAGCGGGCGACAGTGTCAACGCTGAGGAGTTTTGGTTTTTGCAAATTCGTCATTTAAGTACGGCCCAAAGGGTGAAACAGGCAATATTGTGCGGCATGGCGCACGCTTTGAGCAATGCAAATCGCTTTTTCTTTACATTTGCATAACCTAAAGGGTATTCATTCCGCGTAAAAAGCAATATTGTCAAGTAGTTGCATTCAGTTTGAGAATCTGCTGATATTTCAGCATATCGAAGTTTGCTAGCATCGGGCTACCGTCTGTGTGCCAGAAATATACCTGCGTGTAATGCGACGTGCTGCCGCTGGTTTATAACGCTGACATTTTACAAAGGGTTATCATTTGCTGCGCGTGAAAAAAAATGACACTTGGGCAGGAAAAACATGAGCATGATTACTCTGTTTGCCGCAGCGATGCTCGCCTGCCTTGCTATCGCCGGGGGAGTGATGTGGCGGCGTCTGCGCATTCGCGCCAGCCAGGGATTACAAACGCTCACCGGCGCGTCTACCCGCAAGCTATCTCCTGAAGAGCGTGCAGAAGTCGAACACTATCTGGCAGCGCTGGCCAGCGCGCATCAGAACATTCCCCCATCGGGCTCCAGCCCGGCGTCGGCGCCTCTCACGTTATGCACAGAAAGCAGCAATGTAATATGCGTGTCTCGCGCTATCACGCGCTATGGGCTTTCAACGGACGCGCCGCATAAATGGCGTTATTATCTGGACGCGCTTGAAGTTCATCTGCCGCCGTTCTGGGAACCCTACATTACCAGCGATAATCAGGTTGAATTGATCCCAACTAGCGGAATGCCGCTGGTTATTTCGCTTAACGGCCACACGCTGCCGGAGTATCGCAATCGGTCGGAGACGCTCGAACTGGAGCACAGCAATGGGCTCAGCGCCTCTATGCGCGGCGAAGAAAGCGAACAAATAGAATTACTGAATATTCGCCAGGAAAGCCGCGAAGAATACGCCCTCAGTCGCCCGAACGGGCTGCGTGAGGCCTTCCTTATTGTAGCCGCAATGGCGCTATTCTTTCTTTGCCTGGTTGGTCCGGATATTATTTTGCCGTGGCTTCTTGGGGGCGCTATCGCCCTGCTGGCCGCCGGCGTGTGGGGGTTAGTTGCCTCACCGGCAAAGAACACGCTGCGGGAGATCCACTGCCTGCACGGCACGCCAAAACGCTGGGATTTATTCGGCGAATCGGACAAAGATGAAGTCAATAATATTTCTTTAGGCATCATAGACTTATTGTATCCCCGACACTGGCAGCCTTTTATCGTGCACGACCTCGGCCATAAAACGGATATCGATATTTATCTCGATCGCCACGTGGTGCGACAGGGGAAGTTTTTATCACTACGCGATGAAGTGAAAAACTTTCCGCTGCAATACTGGCTACGTAGTCTGGTTATCGCCTGTGGCGCGCTGCTAGTACTGATTATGCTGATTATCTGGGCACCGCTGGATATGCCGTTAAAAATGACGCTGTCGTGGCTTAAGGGTGCACAAACCGTAACGGCAACCAGCGTTTCGCAGCTAGAAAAGGTGCACCTGCGCGTCGGCGACACACTGCGGGTGAACGGCAACGGCACTTGCCGCATTCATATGGGTGTTTCCTACACCTTTCGTCAAACCTCCCCTTTTATGCCTTTCGATTGCTCGCAAATTATTTGGAATACGGCGCGCCCTATGCCGCTACCAGAATCGGACATCGTCGATAAAGCTATGGCGCTTAGCGATACCGTTAACATGCAGCTTCACCCACAAAACCATGCAGACAGCAAAGTGAACCCACAGCTAGCCACCGCGATTCAGAAATCCGGAATGGTATTACTGGATAATTTTGCCGACATTGTGCAAAAAACACAGGCGCTGTGTATCGGGAAGGAGGACTGTGCGCGGCTGAAAAAAGCGCTGGTCAATTTGGGAAGTAAAGACGACTGGGATAGCCTGACGCGCAGCGCGCGCAGCGGGAGGCTATCTGGCATTAATGTGCTGATGCGCCCGAGCAGCGCAGAGTTACTGGACACGCTGGTCAATAGCGCCACCCGCCAGTTTTTTATGGATGAAACCCTGCGCGCAGCAAAATCTCTCGACAGCCCGGCTCCGGGTGGCTTTGTCATCATTAGCGATGAGGGCACCGATCTGGTAGATCAGCCTTTACCACCGATGGCGCTTTACGATTATCCACCACCTGAGCAGTGGCGCGAGTTTCGTCGGCTGGCCGAAATACTTATGAATACCCCGTTTAATGCGGAAGGTGTTATCACCAGTATCCAGCTTGATGCAAACGGCACGCACCATATCACTATGCACAGCATTCCGGACAGTATGAGTCTGTGGCGCTATGCGGGCACTTCACTGCTCCTGCTGGCGCTTATCATAACACTACTCTACAACGCGTTAATGGCCGTCAAGCGCTACCGTCTCAGCAATCGGCGCCTGACGGCAATTCAGCAATACTATGAACACTGTTTTAACCCACAGCTGCTGCCGCCGGCGGAACCGCCAGCCGGACTATAAACGCGCGTCTGCTTTACGTCCGGCAGCGCGCCTGCCCTGCAGGCGGTATCAGCCCGCCATTAGCAAAATGCGCTACACTGCCTGTATCGGCTACCACCAGCCAGCGGCTAATTTCCAGCGCGGCTTGATTTATGAAATTCCACCCATACATTGTTTTATCCAAAAGAGAGGCAGGCAGCCGCTCGCCAGCAGCGCGTTTTCTGTAACGCACCGGTGATAAGCGGCTGCTGCATACCCACTTTACAGTATTGAAGCAGGGTTAGGATTGGCACGTGAACCGGTGCCGCATTCTGCCAGGTCGGAGCCAGCATGAAAGAAACATCTACCGACGCAGTACGCCTGGATAAGTGGCTATGGGCCGCGCGCATTTACAAAACGCGCGCACTGGCCAGGGAAATGATTGAAGGCGGCAAAGTGCACTACAACGGCCAGCGCAGTAAGCCTGGGAAAATCGTCGAACTGAATGCCGTCCTCACCCTGCGTCAGGGCAATGACGTGCGGGAAATCGTCATTAAAGCGTTTAATAGCCAGCGCCGCCCGGCCAGCGAAGCGGCGCTATTGTATGAAGAAACGCCGCAGAGTATCGAAAATCGCGAAAAAATCACCCTGGCGCGCAAACTCAATGCGTTGAGCATGCCTAATCCGGAGCGACGTCCGGATAAAAAGGAGCGCCGCAGCCTAATAAAATTTAAGTACGGCGAGCGCGAATAGCTCGCCTGGAGAGAGAAAATGGCTCAAAACGACCAACTACATCGCTATCTGTTTAAAAACCACGCCGTGCGCGGCGAGCTGGTTACCGTTTCCGACACCTGGCAGCAGATAATCGAAAACCACGATTACCCGCTACCGGTGCGCAATATTCTCGGCGAACTGCTGGTAGCAACCAGCCTGCTGACCGCAACGTTGAAATTCGCAGGCGATATTACCGTTCAACTCCAGGGCGACGGCCCGCTCACGATGGCGGTCATCAATGGCAATAACCTGCAGCAAATGCGCGGAGTCGCCCGTTTCAAAGACACCGTGCCAGAAAACGCCACGCTGAAACAGCTTGTCGGCAACGGTTATCTGGTAATAACCATCACCCCCAGCGAAGGCGAGCGCTACCAGGGCGTTGTTGGGCTGGAAGGTGAAACGCTGGCGGAGTGTCTGGAAGATTACTTTATGCGTTCTGAGCAATTGCCAACCCGCATGTTCATCCGGCTGGGCGAAGCCGACGGTAAGCCTGCAGCAGGCGGTATGCTGCTACAGGTCATGCCTGCGCAGGAAACCAACGCCGATGATTTCTCACATCTGGCGACGCTAACCGAAACAATAAAAGCGGAAGAGCTGCTCACCCTGCCCGCCAACGATGTGTTATGGCGCCTCTATCATGAAGAAGAGGTTGTCATTTACGAACCTCAGGCGGTTGAATTTAAGTGCACCTGCTCAAGGGAACGCTGCGCGAGCGTACTACAAACACTTGACCAGAGCGAAGTAGATACCATCCTGGCTGAGGACGGAGAAATCGATATGCACTGCGATTATTGCGGCAGCCATTACCGTTTTTCACCGCAGGATATCCTGGATATTCGCAGCAACAATGCCGATCCGGCGCCGAATATTCACTGACTGATAGCCCTACCCCGCGCCCGATCGCGGGGTATTTTCTCTCATAAAAATAAAGAAAGCGCTTACCCTCACAAAATTACACTTCAAATCACTTCTCGTTAACATATTCGACGTTCTTTGCGTAATCTGGTGCAAAACACTGGCATACTTACAGATACCGCGTACAGGCGCTTAACAACGCTTTTGGCGTGAAATATTCTGCCGTAATGCACGTTTTTGAGGCTCGTCGCGGTTAACAATCTATAAACAACCCTACACTCTTTATAAGTATTGATAAGCTAAGGAGCAGTGGTATGCGCGGTACAGGTTTACTCCCGCAGGATCTCGCTCAATACGGTATTCAAGACGTTACCGACATTGTGCATAACCCCGATTACGACACTTTGTATCAGGAAGAACTCAATCCCGAACTGAGCGGTTTTGAGCGCGGCACGCTAACCAATCTCGGTGCCGTCGCGGTGGATACCGGCATTTTTACCGGCCGTTCCCCGAAAGATAAATACATCGTTCGCGACGATACCACGCGTGAGACTTTATGGTGGGCGGATAAAGGCAAAGGGAAAAATGATAATAAACCCCTGTCCCCGGAAACCTGGCATCATCTGAAAGGGTTAGTCACCCAAGAGCTTTCTGGCAAGCGCCTGTTTGTGATAGATGCCTACTGCGGCGCGAATGCCGATACCCGGCTTGCGGTTCGCTTTATTACCGAAGTCGCCTGGCAGGCGCATTTCGTCAAAAACATGTTTATCCGCCCTTCGACAGAGGAGCTTGCAAGCTTCGAGCCTGACTTCATCGTGATTAACGGCGCAAAATGCACTAACCCCCAGTGGCGGGAACAGGGCATGAACTCAGAGAACTTCGTCGCCTTTAATCTGACCGAGCGCATGCAGCTTATCGGCGGCACCTGGTACGGCGGTGAAATGAAAAAAGGCATGTTCTCTATCATGAACTACCTGCTGCCGCTGCGCGGTATCGCGGCTATGCACTGCTCCGCCAACGTGGGAGAAAAAGGCGATGTCGCGGTGTTCTTCGGGCTGTCCGGAACCGGCAAAACAACGCTTTCTACCGATCCGAAACGGCGCCTTATCGGTGACGATGAACACGGCTGGGACGATGACGGCGTCTTCAATTTTGAAGGCGGCTGCTACGCGAAAACTATCCGACTATCAGAAACCGCAGAGCCAGAAATTCACCACGCGATCCGCCGCGACGCGCTGCTGGAGAACGTGACCGTGCGCGCAGATGGCAGCATAGACTTTGACGACGCCACGAAAACGGAAAACACCCGCGTTTCTTATCCCATCTACCATATAGAAAATATCATTAAACCGGTTTCCAAAGCCGGCCACGCAACCAAAGTCATCTTTCTGACCGCAGATGCCTTCGGCGTGCTGCCGCCGGTGTCCCGCCTGACCGCCAGCCAGACGCAGTATCACTTTTTATCCGGCTTCACGGCTAAACTCGCAGGCACCGAGCGGGGAATTACCGAGCCAACGCCAACGTTCTCCGCCTGCTTTGGCGCGGCGTTTTTAACGCTGCACCCCACGCAATACGCTGAAGTGCTGATAAAACGCATGCAGGCCGCAGGCGCGCAGGCATGGCTGGTGAACACCGGCTGGAACGGCACCGGTAAACGCATTTCAATTAAAGATACGCGTACCATTATTAACGCAATTCTGGATGGCTCGCTGGATAACGCCGAAACCTTCACGCTGCCCATTTTTAATCTGGCGGTACCGGTGGAACTCCCCGGCGTTGACGCGCGAATTCTCGACCCTCGCCTGACGTGGTCCTCTCAGGAACAGTGGCAGGAAAAAGCGGAAAGACTGGCAGGGCTGTTTATCGAAAACTTCGCGAAATATACCGATACGCCCGCAGGCGCCGCGCTGGTGAGCGCCGGGCCTCAGCGCTAATGCTATTTTCCACGTGGCCTGCTGGTCACGTGGAAAATCGCCACGCCAGATAATACGCTCTGGTATTTTGAAAAGTTCAAACCCCACGCGCCTCAACCCAAAAAACGAATCGCAACCAGCGCAATAAAGCTATCACCCATGGTTAACCCCCCCGGTTCCGGCGGGCGTTGAAACGCAGTAGATAACGGCCGGTAACATCGCTGAGAACCCCAGGATTTCGCAGCAAATAAAAGCTATATCGCACCAATAAAGCGCAGAATGCGACATGAGGCGCCCGATACTATTAGCAGGCGCTATTTTAGGGTGCAACCGCGGAGCCTAACTCTCTTTCGGCAGCGCGTTAGTTTTGGTCATCTGCCCGCTGCGGCCAGGCAGCATGGGGAGCCATGCGCGAATTCGCAGGCCGCCTCGTTCGCTAGCGCCAACGTCCAGCGCGCCATTATGGTTATCGATAATTCGCTGCACAATCGCCAGCCCTAACCCGGTACCGCTGGTACTGCGCGCGCTATCGCCGCGCACAAACGGCTGGAACAGATGCTTTAACTGTGCGGGTGCAATGCCAGGGCCGTCATCCTCCACCTGGAACCAGGCACGATTTAACTCTGTACCGCTGCTAACTTTTATCCATCCATTACCGTATCGCGCCGCATTAACCACCATATTAGCCGCCGCGCGCTTAATCGACAGAGGATGAATCTGCAGCGTAATTTCACCGGCCTGCAGGTCGGTATCAATTTCACGCTCGTAACCGCTTTCCGATGCAATGACTTCTCCCAGCACCCCGTTCAGATCGGCGCTCTCCAGCGGCATTTCCTGACCGGTACGCAGGAAATCAATAAACTGCTCAATGATGGCATTACATTCTTCAATATCTTTATTTATCGATTCTGCCAGATAGCCGTCCTGCTCTCCCATCATCTCCGTCGCCAGGCGGATCCGCGTTAATGGGGTGCGCAAGTCGTGGCTCACCCCCGCCATCAAAAGCGTGCGGTCGTCAGCAAGCTGCTTCACGCCGGACGCCATATGGTTAAAGGCGCGCGTCACTGAGCGAACCTCAGAGGCACCGTACTCGCGCAGCGGCGGCGGAATAATACCTTTACCTACCTGCATCGCCGCGTGTTCAAGCTCTACCAGCGGCCGGTTCTGAATACGAATAAATAGCCATGCACCGCCTATCGCCAGCAACATAATCGCCAGCGTATAGCGAAACAGCGGCGAAAAATCATCCTGATGGATTTCGGTCAGCGGCACGCGCACCCAAATATTCGGCGAGAGCCACGTTTTAAGCCAGACCACCGGGGAGCTTTTATTAACCTCAACGCGCACCTCGGTCGGCCCACCCAACTGCTGCCCCATCTGGTGACTCAGAAACTCATAGTGCTGCGCCCAGCGCAAACCAGACTCTTCCGCCGCTTCAGTAGTGTAAAGTGAAATGCCCAGCTCACGATAAATCTCCCGACGAAACGCAGGCGGCACCGTTAGCTGCGTGCCGTCCTCAAGCTGGAGCTTATCGGTCATCAGCATACGCACTTCGTATGCCAACACCTTATTAAACTGCTGAAGGCTGGGTAGAATCGCGAAGTTCAGAACCACCAGGTACGTCGTCACCAGGCTGACGAACAGCAGCGTGACAATCAGCAGCAGCGTGCGGGCGAACGAACTTCGCGGCGAGAAGCGCAGTCGCCTCATGCCTTAGCGCCGTCCGGCACAAAAACGTAGCCAAGCCCCCATACGGTCTGAATATAGCGGGGATGCGCCGGATCTTCCTCCACCATACGGCGCAGGCGCGAGATCTGTACGTCGATGGAGCGCTCCATCGCGCTATATTCACGGCCACGCGCCAGGTTCATCAGCTTATCACGCGACAGGGGTTCACGCGGGTGGCTCACCAGCGCCTTTAACACCGCGAACTCGCCGCTGGTCAATGGCATCGGCTCATCTTCCCGGAACATCTCACGCGTGCCGAGGTTGAGTTTAAATTTACCGAAGGCAATCACCGCCTCTTCCTGAGAAGGCGCGCCGGGCAGTTCGCTCGCCTGGCGGCGCAGCACGGCGCGAATACGAGCCAGTAGCTCGCGCGGGTTAAATGGCTTAGGAATATAATCATCAGCGCCAATTTCCAGCCCGACAATTCTGTCTACTTCCTCACCTTTTGCCGTCACCATAATGATAGGCATCGGGTTACTCTGGCTGCGCAATCGGCGACAAATGGACAATCCGTCTTCGCCGGGCAGCATTAAATCCAGCACCATTAAATGAAACGACTCGCGGGTTAGCAGGCGGTCCATCTGCTCCGCGTTAGCAACACTGCGAACCTGAAAGCCCTGCTCCGTCAAATAGCGCTCCAGCAGCGCACGCAGACGCATATCATCATCGACAACCAGAATCTTATAATTCTCTTGCATCGTAATACTCCCAAAGGTTCAGACTGATTGAAGCAGCGTGCATTAACATTGGACATAGCGGCTACGCCAAAATAAGCGGAGCGTATAAGCGGCACGATAATCTCGCACAGACAGGGTATCGAAGCGAAGTGCCGCCTTCCGTCCCTGAGCGTTAAATAAAACGCGATAAACGTATTCTAAAAAAGCGCGCCGCTGCCACCAGTGAAAACTGGTATATATTCTAAGCGAAATTGTTACAAAGCATATTTAACAGCGGGTTATACCGCATTTTTGTGCGCAAATGGCTCAACGCGCGCACCTATAATCGCATGCCCGCTATTTTTCTAACCCCTGCACTACGATGCGCGCGGCCTCGGCGAGCACATCGCGCCGGGCAAGCGCAGAAGGCTGCGTCTGGGTAAAATACGTCACTAGCACCAGCGGCGCACGCCCTGGCGGCCAAATAACCGCGATATCGTTAGTGGTACCGTAATCGCCGCTGCCGGTTTTATCGCCCACCGCCCAACCGGCGGGTATTCCCGCGCGGATACTGGCATCACCGGTAGTATTCGCACGCAGCCAGTTCACTAACTGATGGCGCTGGGATGCGCCGAGCGCGTCTCCCAGCGTCAGTTTTTGCAGGCTGGTCGCCATCGCTCGCGGCGTAGTCGTGTCCCGCACATCGCCCGGCAGCGCCGTATTTAGCGCGGGCTCACGGCGATCCAGACGAAACGCCGCGTCGCCCAGCGTACGAGCAAACACCGTTACTGCAGCCGGACCGCCCAGTGCATCAAGGATAAGGTTCATGGCGGCGTTATCGCTATAGCGCAGCGCCGCTTCACTTAGCGCCGCCAGCGTCATCGTCTTACCCACCGCCGGTTCGGTAACCGGGTTATAGTTTACCAGCGCCGCGCGCGTAATCGCTTTTGGCGTCGACATCAGCCCCGGCTCCCGCTCGCTGCGCTTTAATAATGCGGCAACCGCCATCGCTTTACTGGTACTGCACAGCGGAAAACGCTCATCCATGCGCCAGCCGCTAATTTCACCCTGCGCGGTATCGATAACCGCCGCACCCAGGCGCCCCCCAGAGCGCTGTTCCAGATCTGCCAGGCGCTGGCCCAGGGTAGAGCGCGCGTGCGCATGGGATTCAGACAGTATGGTTTGCGCCGCAGTGGGATGGCTGAACACTATCAGGCCACATAGCGCCAGCGCGAAATGGTGCATTATGCTATCCGTTCGTTTCGTTTTCGTTTCACTCGCCCGGTTTTTCATAGTCAATCGCATTAATAAACCACAGTTTCTCGCCGTCTGGAGTGGGGACAATCACATCCTCATCAACCTGCTTTTTCAGCAGCGCGCGCGCCATCGGCGAATCAATGGAGATATAGTCTTTTCTGCCGCCGTAAATTTCTTCCGGCCCGACAATACGCAAGCGCTTCACATCGCCCTCTTCATTTTCAATCTCGACCCACGCCCCGAAAAAAACGCGCCCGTCCTGCTGGGGCGAATAGTCCACAATTTGCAGCGCGGGCAACAGTTTTCTTAAAAAACGCACGCGCCGGTCTATCTGGCGCAGCAGCCGTTTATTGTAGGTGTAATCGGCATTTTCAGAACGATCGCCCAGGCTCGCCGCCCATGAAACAATTTTCGTGATCTCCGGGCGCTTCTCATTCCACAGGTAATCATGCTCCTGTTTAAGCGCGTTGAACCCTTCACGGGTAATCAGTTTGGTGCCCATATCCCGTTCGACAATCCTAAAGTTGCATTACGCCCTGACTTTCAGGCGGCGCAGTAAATCGTGATAACTTTCCGGTTTTTGTCCGTCAGACGCCCGCGCAGATAGCCTGACGATACGCGGCTGGCCAACGAAGCGCTACCGGCAGACCGGAAATTTACGTTAAGAATACCAGCTTTCACCGAAAGCCAGTTACGTGCCTGCGAACCAGAGCGAAATTCACGCGCCGGGCGCCGGGCGGCTGGCATTTTAGGCTGCCAATCCGTATAACTGTCCTCTGACTTTTTCGCACTGTTTAAGATGACAATTTAGCCATGATGAATGATTCACTCTGTCGCATTATTGCCGGTGAGCTTCAGGCGCGCACCGAACAGGTCGACGCCGCCGTGCGCCTGCTGGATGAAGGGAATACCGTGCCGTTTATTGCACGTTACCGAAAAGAGGTCACCGGCGGGCTGGATGATACGCAGCTGCGTCAGCTTGAAACGCGCCTTGGTTATCTGCGCGAACTGGAAGACAGGCGCCAGGCCATCCTGAAATCCATCGGCGAGCAGGGAAAACTCAGCGACGCGCTGGCGGCAGAAATTAACGCCACGCTCAGTAAAACCGAGCTTGAAGATCTCTACCTGCCCTACAAACCAAAACGCCGCACGCGCGGCCAGATAGCCTTTGAAGCCGGGCTGGAGCCGCTCGCCGATACGCTGTGGAACGAACCGCAGCATACTCCGGAGCAGGAAGCCGAACGCTATGTCGACGCCGATAAAGGCGTTGCTGATGTCAAAGCCGCGCTGGATGGCGCACGCTACATTCTCATGGAGCGCTTCGCCGAGGACGCCGCGCTGCTGGCAAAAGTGCGCCACTACCTCTGGAACAACGCGCATCTGGTTTCTGCCGTGGTCAGCGGCAAAGAAGCTGAAGGCGCGAAGTTTCGCGATTACTTCGATCACCATGAGCCGATTGCCAACGTGCCATCGCACCGCGCGCTGGCGATGTTCCGCGGGCGCAACGAAGGCATTTTACAACTCTCATTAAACGCCGATCCGCAATTTGATGAACCGCCTAAAGAGAGCCGCGGCGAACAAATCATCACCGAGCATCTCAATCTGCGTGTTAACGGCGCTCCGGCGGACAGCTGGCGCAAAGGAGTTGTGAGCTGGACCTGGCGCATCAAAGTGCTGATGCACCTGGAAACAGAATTAATGGGCACTCTGCGCGAGCGCGCGGAAGACGAAGCCATTAATGTGTTCGCCCGTAATCTGCACGATTTACTGATGGCCGCCCCTGCCGGGCTGCGCGCTACTATGGGCCTCGATCCCGGCCTGCGCACCGGCGTGAAAGTCGCCGTAGTGGATGTCACCGGGAAACTGGTCGCCACGGATACGATCTACCCGCATACCGGCCAGGCGGCCAAAGCCGCCGTCACCGTCGCCGCCCTGTGCGAAAAATACCGCGTCGAGCTGGTCGCCATCGGCAACGGGACTGCTTCGCGTGAAACCGAGCGTTTCTTCCTTGATGTACAGAAACAATTCCCCAATGTTACAGCGCAAAAAGTGATTGTCAGCGAGGCGGGCGCCTCGGTGTATTCAGCATCTGAGCTGGCGGCGCAGGAGTTTCCGGATCTCGACGTCTCGCTGCGCGGCGCGGTTTCTATCGCCCGGCGCCTGCAAGACCCGCTGGCGGAACTGGTGAAGATTGACCCCAAATCTATCGGCGTTGGTCAGTATCAGCACGATGTAAGCCAAAACCAGCTTGCGCGCAAATTGGATGCGGTGGTGGAAGACTGCGTTAACGCCGTTGGCGTCGATCTCAATACCGCCTCAGTGCCGCTGCTTACGCGCGTTGCCGGACTGACCCGTATGATGGCGCAAAACATCGTGACGTGGCGCGACACGCACGGCCAGTTCCGTAACCGCCAGCAGCTTCTGGATGTTAGCCGGTTAGGCCCGAAAGCGTTTGAGCAATGCGCTGGCTTCCTGCGCATTAACCACGGCGACAATCCTCTTGATGCCTCAACCGTACACCCGGAGGCCTATCCGGTAGTCGAGCGCATCCTGGCTGCCACGCAGCAGGCGCTGCGCGATGTGATGGGCAACGGAAGCGCGCTGCGCAATTTAAAAGCGGCAGAGTTTACCGATGAGAAATTCGGCGTGCCGACGGTAACCGATATTATTAAAGAGCTGGAAAAACCGGGCCGCGATCCGCGCCCGGAGTTTAAGACGGCTAAATTTGCCGACGGCGTGGAAACCCTGAACGACCTGCTTCCCGGCATGATACTGGAAGGCGCAGTAACGAACGTGACTAACTTCGGCGCGTTCGTGGATATCGGCGTCCATCAGGACGGGCTGGTGCACATTTCCTCACTTTCCAACAAGTTCGTCGAAGATCCGCATACCGTGGTGAAGGCCGGCGATATCGTGAAAGTGAAAGTGCTGGAGGTCGACCAGGCGCGCAAACGCATTGCGCTCACCATGCGCCTTGATGAGCAACCGGGTGAAAGCGGCAGTCGCCGCGCCGCCGCACCTACGAGCCCAGCCCGCGATAAGCCTCGTTCTACAGCCAAACCGCGCGGGCGCGATAATGCCTCATCAGGCAATAGCGCCATGAGCGATGCGCTGGCGGCAGCTTTCGGGAAAAAGCGCTAACCCATTATGCGGCGAAAGCAATTTTCGCCGCGTTTCCAATGAGTCCTCATCAATCGGCAACTCGTTTTCCTGCGGTCACATACGCTCTTTGAAGACAGCCATCCACGCCATCTAAAGCAGGCTTGGTATTAACGAAGATATTAACACCGCTACTTAAAACCTTATATCCCTAAACCGGGATAGGCAGGTTCTCACCAAGACGAGAAGATAGACTGCGTCACAAAGCGCTATGCTTCTGTATAGCGGGATGCATCAGGCCAACGCCTCGTTATAAAACGCTATTTACACATCTCACTATCAGCATGATTTTTCTCTCAGAAATAGATTCCCACCGCGGCAGGATATAACTGTACATTTCTATTTACAGTTATACGCAAGTTGCAATACCGATAGTTTACTTATACCGCCGGCCGGTCCATACTAATACGTGAAACTGACATAACTTTACGAATGACATTAGATAAGCCGACATACCGTATCATTTACATACAAGCACACTCTCCTGACTGCCGTCGTATTGCGCGCTGTGTATCACACGATATGAAAAATTTTGACACATCACCTGGCATGTTTGCCACGCCTTCTATACTCAATGAAACCCAGGTAAACGTTCATCCTGAGCATTCATGAGCAATAAGCGAGTTTTATACCCTGGTGGTAATCGGAACAAGGATTTATCTTCCCACCAGCCCGCAGCCATCCGCCGGATACCTGATATTGACGGGATAGACCGCAATTAAAGGGCAAGGACGTCAACAGCCTATGGATAGATTATTTTCAGCCTTCGGGAAATGAAGCCCGGACGATTAAGAACCATGAGGATTTATATGACGCTGCCGAGAAAGCTTTCTTTCCTTGCCACGTGCGTGTATGTGGCTATCTCATCCGGCCAGCAGGCAAAGGCCGCCTGCGATAATTATCAGCCGGGTACCGGGCAAACCGTACAGTGCGGCACCGGCACACCAAATGTCAACAACGGGTAAAAAGTGATCCACTTACCGTCACCACCAACGGTCT
>CALYPF010000043.1 GCA_945271245.1 uncultured Enterobacteriaceae bacterium
GCAGTAACGCAGTAACGCAGTAACGCAGTAACGCAGTAACGCAGTAACGCAGTAACGGTTAGCGAAAAGGTGGCTCATTAAACGTTCGCAGCTTACGTGAGTGTAGGTTTTCACCTTCTGCACGCAGAAGATCGATAGCCCGAATGCCTATTTGCAAATGCTCTGAGATAGCGCCCTCGTAGAAACGGTTTGCCTGGCCCGGGAGTTTAATCTCACCGTGCAGCGGTTTATCCGAAACGCACAGTAGCGTGCCGTAAGGAACCCGAAAACGATATCCCTGTGCGGCGATGGTCGCACTTTCCATGTCAATTGCGACCGCCCGACTTAGGTTAAAGCGCAGCGCGGAGGCGGCATAGCGCAGCTCCCAGTTACGATCGTCGGTGGTAACTACCGTACCGGTGCGTAGGCGCTGTTTAACCTCGTCGCCCGGCATTCCACTGACCAGCCGGGTGGCGTCATACAGAGCGCGCTGAATTTCTGCAATGCTGGGGATGGGAATATCCGGCGGTAATACGCTGTCCAGTACGCGATCGTCGCGCAGATAAGCGTGCGCCAGCACATAGTCGCCAATTGCCTGGCTTTCGCGCAGCCCGCCGCAGTGACCGATCATCAGCCATGCCTCAGGACGCAGCACCGCAAGATGGTCGCAGATAGTTTTTGCATTCGACGGGCCAACGCCAATATTAATGAGCGTAATACCCTGACCGTCCTCGGTTATCAGGTGCCAGGCCGGCATTTGGTGTTTTTTCCATGCTAAATCAGACAGCTTTTGCGTATGGGATTGCGTTTGTGCCGTAATCAAATTGCCACCGGCGCAGGCCATTGCGATATACGGGCTGTCGGGGTCGAGAATCTGCTGACAGCCCCAATTGACAAACTCATCCACATAGCGACTGTAGTTGGTGAACAGGACAAAGGGCTGAAAGTGTTCAGGCTGCGTGCCGGTATAATGGCGCAGGCGCGCCAGGGAAAAGTCGGCCCGGCGCGCGTCGAAATGCGACAGCGGATAGTCTTCTGTCGTATGAAACTGGCCGTCTGCCGTCTCATCGCCAATTTGCGCCAGTTCCATTCCTGGAAAATAGCGCTTCAGCCCGGCGCTCATGGAACGATCTGGCTCAATACCGGAGCCATCAAGGACATAGGGCCAGGGGATTTCATGCCGGGACGGAGTAACGCTAATATGCGCGGCATAATCGTGATACAGCGAGGTAAGCTGTTGTTCCAGATAAGCGCGAAATAAAGCGGGTTGAGTAATGGTTGTTACATAACAGCCCGGGTGAGTAAAGCGCCCCCAGGCGCGCGTGCGCGGAGCGCGCTGAGTATCACCCTGCCTGCTTACGGTGAGCTGAGGGTAGACAAAGCGCCCCTCGCTGCGTTCCTGCTCCGCAGGTATTTCCCCATTGTCAATATAGCGCGCGATAGCGCCGCGCAGAGCGTCAACGGCGTTTTGATATAACGCTTCGAGCTGGTCGAGTGCCTGTATGGGCGTCAGCCCTGAAGAGGTGGGGTGAGTCATCGTTACTCCTTGCGGCGGGAGCCGGGCTGCCTGATTTAATAAAGAGTATGTCACAACATGGGGGAGGAAAATAATCAGAGAGGCGCGGGGGGGATGTATCTGAAAAGCAAAAAGCCCGCACAGGGCGGGCTTTTCAAAATTTGGCTCCTCTGACTGGACTCGAACCAGTGACATACGGATTAACAGTCCGCCGTTCTACCGACTGAACTACAGAGGAATCGCTTGAACGGGGCGAATATTAACGGCGGCGGGCAGGCTTGTCAAAGGGGGAATTCCATATTTTTGTGCGTTTGATGACAAAACCAGCGATGCGCGGCGCCGCATCGCCATAAAAACAGTGTCAATGTCTAAGTCACTACCCCGCTGGCATAAGGGAGCTGCGGGCCTGTGCCAGGTTTGGGTGTTATTGAACCCAAGTGTGGAACGATTTGCCGCAGGGCGAGGGGCCATCGCATTACGCCGGTAACTGACGGCGCTGATTTTCCTGCGCATAGAACGCTTTGACCTGGAGCCAGTCCTGCACTGGGATTGGCTCCAGGTGCTTTTCCAGTTGGGCAAAGTCATGGCGCGCGGCGTTATGCTTCCGCCAGCGGCGGCGGCTTTTTTCAAGGTCAAGGAAACCGGCTTCAACCGTATCATCCGTTTTAACAAAAATATGGCGCACGTAGCAGCAGCCGTGCTGCCGATGGATCCGGTGCATGCGGTGAAAGGCCTGGGCAACCTGGCGCAGCATTTCGCGATGCGTTTCTGGCGCGCAGGGAGCGCTTTTACGGCGCTGATACCACTCTGCAATACTACAAAACCCCGTCATTTCCCGCGTTACCAGCAGGGCGCGCCATTCTCCGTCAATTTTTAGCGCTTTACCGTAGACAATATCCGGAACATTTATCCCCGCTCGCTTCATTTCGTTCAATACCTGTATTTCGCGCACAATCGTAGGCCTGCCAAAAGGATAGCGCCAGGAGTGGAAGAGATGATGCGTCATGCGTTTCACGTACAGCGTTTCGCCGTTAAGCTCAATGCGCTGTACGCCGCTCATGCCTCCGCGCCGCTGGTTCGGTGGCTCGACCCATTCGCCTGACATATCCCACCAGTGAGTAAATTCATTAATTTCAGAGCGTGTATTCATAACGTTATTGATAGTTCAGACGGTAATTAACGCTCATTTATAGAAGAGAATGGAAACTGAGGTGTGGCAAAACATGCCGAAGACGCTACTACCGATTCGTGGCATCAGCGGAGCCGCAGAAATATCGCTATGAATGAGGCGCTATGTAGCGCTAAGCGTAGTGAAGCCTGATGACGGCAAAAATGCGCGCAGCGCGCTATCGCCGATGATTAACTCAGATGGGCGTAAGGGTAAGGTAGAGAACATATGCCATAAAGCAAAAGCCCGCGCGAGGCGGGCTTTTTAAAATCTGGCTCCTCTGACTGGACTCGAACTTCATCTGTATCTCCTGTTATTAGTGGAATTGAAGTAATGGCATTATTTTTTACCATCATATTTACCAACATTTTTAATCTTGTATCGTAAAAATGTCAATTATATTCAATTAGTTATGACAACACGCTTTACTGAGCTTCACTGAACGATCTTCATGTCTGGACTGATTGTTCCGATGCTTTTCCCTGCTCCATTCAATAGATTACCGCCATCAAATCCGATATGTTTACTCATAACATATCAAAGCGATAAGTAAAGCCAGAAGGATAGATACCTCATGACCAAAGCGGAGATCGCCAGCGCTGTTAATGAGTGGTTCAACATTGAAAACTACAGCGTCCTGCAAAATTTGACAGTGGAACAGCTTTTCCAAGAGATAGAAAACAGGATTGTCGCTTACCGCATGGGGCAAAACAGTGGGGAGTTGCCTCCTGAAAGCCGTCGCAGGCATCAGAACTATTACGAAGAACTGATTGAAGGCAAGGTCGTGTTTGGTGATGTTTTCGGGGGGCCAGAAAAAAGACTGTCTTCCAGCTATGCCATCAAGCCTGTCACACACCAGGGGCTATGGGAGGTGGCGGGTTATGTGGCTGCTTTCGATAAATACGTTAACCCGGAAGGAAAACCCCTACCTCATATGGAAGTCTCGCATTATCTGAAGGAAGCCGGGGTAAATAACGAAGGGTTGATGCTTGTTCAAATTAATCTGGCGGAAACGTCATCCGAAGAAATCATCAATCACCTGAAAGTGATGGTGCCTGAGTGGAAAGAACAACTACAGGCTCCTGAGCCTCCAGCCAGAGATTTTCGCTTTGGGGTCAGCAACCTCAAGAGAATACTCGATTACAACATCATTCCCATCATGGATTTGCTGTTCTGGGCGCAGGATGAAGAGGTCAGGATTGGTATGCCGCAGCTTACCAGTTTTATCTACCCGGACGAGTTTAAAGACGGTATTCGTGATGTTGAGAAAATGAAGTCTACAGACCATCCGCTGGCAGTAAAATATCTGACAAAGCTTGCTCACTATCGGTCTTTTGTCGATTTTACATACAGATACGACGACAGAAGACACTGGAAGGTTCAGGATCTCATCACTGACGAACTCGGTGAGGACTGACATTCCCGGAGGCGGTGTGTTGCGCAATGCGGATATCGCCTACATTCACTCAACCTGAACATACCCTATTTTTATCCTCCCAAAAATCTGCGTAAAAAACTTCTTCTCGAACGTCCCTCTTAAATCACAAGAAAAACCCATACAATTATCTCATCGAACAACACAGGAGATAAATATGGTTCAAATCAAAACAGATAAACATCCCAAGCTTATTCGTTTACCTGAGGTAATGAACAGAACTGGATTCGGCAAAACATGGATATATGAGCTTATTAAAGCGGGTTGCTTTCCCGCACAGATAAAAACAGGTGTAAGAGCAATCGCCTTTATTGAAAGTGAGGTGGATGCGTGGATTGAACGAGCTATTCAGGCATCACGTAAACAAGCAGTTTAACAAATATTATCCATATAATGATCTAAGGAGGTTTTATGTAAACATAAGAAAATAAAACTGTTGTAAATAATATCCCTTACCAAAATCATACAGATTTCTGTAGGGGGACGTTCACTTAAAAATAAAGAAGGAAATAAAAATGAGTAAAGCAATAACAGAAGTCCACGAAATCAAAGTTTACAATGAACCTACCAGATTATTCCTTGTGAAGTCATTTTATTGCTATGAGATTTATATCAGTAATATGCAGGAATACATGGGCGATAGATTTGTTAAAATGGTTGAAGACAGAATATATATGGATGATGTTTTTGACAAGGTAATAGAAAACAGTAAGGAAGGATTTAATAAGTTTCTTAAGGAGTGTAAAAGCTCAGGCTCTCTCAGAGATGTTTTATTCGATGAGGTCAAAGTGAATCTGAGACATATGCACAACGTTATTTTTAACTCAAACTAATGGTCATGTGGTCAGTATATGGCCCCGCAAGGGGCTAATAATCAACTTAATAAAGGAACATTTAAATGAATGATAATATTGCAATATCAGTAAGTCTGCTATGTGAGCAAACACCTGAAATACTCTGCACCATCCAAGCAAGCGTCAGTACGTTCATTGCGCTATGCGGGTATTCAGCCGAGGAAGTAATGGATGATGAAAACCTGACAGATGCGTTGAACAGTTATGTTAATAACGAACTGGTCAGTGAGATGGATTTAAGATACGGATCAGTGATCATTAATCTGGTTTATAAAAAGTAGTTATCTGTTTATTCCTATTCCGGGACTAAATAAGTCAAACAAACATGTAAAGATGAGGATTGATTATGTCTAAAGAAACTGTAGTAACAAATAAGTCTACACAGCTGTTCCTTGATCTTGCTATAAGATCATTGGAGGCAAGCTGGAAGCTTTTTCAGGAAGTGAATGGAGATGGAGACGCTAATGACTATCTTGATGATCCTGATTTCATGAGTCCATTTATTATGAACATCATTGACCATATTCAGAATAACTTTGAGAGATTTACAACCCAAGAAGGTGATAGTGGGAGTATTAATGAAGTTAACTTCGAGCAGATTGCTGTTGTGTTGGTGTGCCATTCAGAACGATTCAGGAAATGAGTTCTAAAAGTTGCCCCGCAAGGGGCTAACTAAAAAACAGTAAATAAAAACAGGAGCCAAAAATGATTGATGAATTTCATATGCTGTATATGTATAAAAAAATCCAAGCCGAAGCTGCGGCAACAGATATGAAAACACTGGAACGGTTTTTGAAGAAGTTCCGCAAAGTTGTTGCGGAGCGTCGGGAAGAATACTATCAGGAGATTGGTGAGAAGAAGGCTCAAAAGCTAAGGGCAGAAAGATTACAACAGTTGCTTAAGAAAATGGAGCGTGATCGTGTATCACCACATGGGTTATAAAATAAAACCACCATATTGGTAATATACTGCCAGTATGGTAGTTTTATTCTAGATAGAAAATTTTCGGCGCTTTGTTGCTGATGCATTAAAATCAGAAGATATTTCTGAAAGTTGCTCAAGACTTTGCTCAACAGAACGCTGGAACTCAAGAGCCGCTTCTGTGCGCTGCTTTATGACGAGAGCGAAGAGTTCATCAGGTGTTTTTTCTAATAAAGTTTTTCTGTAGAGCATGGATTCCTGAACCTTCTCAAGGCTCTTGGATGCAAGAGCCGATGCATGGCTAATAGGATTAAGTTCTTCAATAAATTTTTCAAGCAGTGATTTTTTCTTTCGGTCTAATCTAAGGAGATTAGTGTGCGCAGATTTAAATTCTTTTGCTTCAATCAAGGGGGAGCCATTGGTTCTTAATCTGCGATATTCATCTCTGTATTCAGACATCGTTGGATATTTTTTTAATGCTTTGATGGTGTTCAGATACTGAATTAAATCATCATTGCCTAATTTTACTTTCCTCATATACACCTCGTAAATAAAACAGTGGATATATTTATATTACGAGATATAGTGTAAGTGTCAAATATAACCGGGAATTAAGAATGATAATATTCAGATGAAAACTATATTCTTTCTTTTTGATCAACATCCTCAGGATAATCAACAAAAATGTCATCTTCTGAAACAGAGTCCCAGTCAATATCTTCGTCGGGAGTAGAAAGTAAAGGTTTATCATCTCCTTTATCGATGGGTTTTTCTGCGTTGTTTGTAAGTACCGTATCTTTATAAACGGTGACGAATACGTCTTTTATACCTTCACTGGTCGTTCTCAGCGACTTCTTAACATATTCTTTCCTTGTGGCATTTAATGTTCTGTACTGGCCTTTTAGAAAGAGATTTGCGTTTATCATGGTATGCTTCCCTTCTTTGACCAAAATGCCTTTATTTACTAGCTTGTTCCAGCATTTACACACGTTAGATTTGCTCATATTAAGCTCTTCTGCGAGTGCCGACTGAGATATACTGGCAATGAGGTTTCCATGCTGCATGAGTTTACATAAGCGGATCATTATTGTGTATTCTGCGCCAGACATATTTTTTCCGAGCTTTTCCAGATTATCAAGAAAAGCATGAACATAGGCTATTCCCGATTGAATATCAGAACTTCTCTCTTTTTTTACATTTACGGTTATTTTATCTTTTCTGTTTCTGTTATAAAAACTGTAAATCTCCAGTTTCTGTTTGTCTGTAAACTGATTTCTGTTTATATATTCTTCCACTTCTTCACTGCTGGAGGTCATTATTGTATTGTAATCAATGCTCATCGGTTATCCTTTTATTGTTTTTATGTTTATTCTATATAATGCAGAATATACTTTTGTCAAAAATAAATGTGAAAAAAGGAAAAATAATACACTTTTGCGAAATAGTGTTCACTTCTTTCTGGATATTTTAACTATAAAAATTTTCCACAGAAGAAACTTTAGTTTCCGTACAGGAAACTTCGGTTTCCACAGAAGAAACTTAAATTTCCGTACAGGAAACTTTTTCTGTGAAATCTCTTTTAAATATAATAGGTTACGCCTCATTAATACTATAATATGTTTAATAACCTTAATGGGGAGTGTGCCGGTTAAATGGCACCGTCTATTTTTTTTGCTTTGTTTTTACTTGATGTTATGGACAGCAAGTGATTGTTTTATACAATCACGAAGCGCTGCTGATTTTTTAGTAAATATACAATTGTTTTTCCTCTACGTTATAGCGGCTACGCCGCAATTCTTTATGGATAAATCCATCATTAACAGGGATGACCCCTGTTTCAGCAATGTGATTGTTTTGGACAATCACAAAGTGCTGCTGTGGATATTGTTTTTCTGTAAACTTAAGAATAAATGCTATATATCGAAAAAGAATCTGATCTTCGGTAAAATGATCCTTTCCATATTGCAATTAAATAATGAAAAATATGTTAGCCATTAAATCCCGTTGGATATCAGCGTCAGGGCGTAGCCGTGCGGCAGCACATGAGCGTTAGCTCATAGGATAAATATCTTTTCAAAAGAGAGTAATAAACAGGCAGTAAACCTGTTCTGAAGGGTAAGTTAAATTGGATTTTCTTCAACAGGAAATGGTATTTTTTATATAAGACAAGGAGAAGCATACAATGAAAACTATAAAAATAATAAACATCTTTAAAGCGAAAGAAAATATTCCCTTTGTGACCTGTTTGATCACCAGCATGGAGGAAAATGAAAAAGGAATAAACCCACGCTGGAAAATGGTGAAAACATTTGCATTAAAGATTACGGTTATTACTTCCTGTCAGAAGCCGACGGTGATTTGGACAGGGATCAAATGGTAAACAGCTATCCAAGGTTAATTTCTGAACTCGGCCAGATGAGTGAAGAAACGATAACATCATTAATGCCCTAAGCTGAATACGTCATCATTGTTGATTTTGTCGTTGGTTTTTATAACTTCATGACAAACATCGCATTTAAGTCAAATTGCTGTTCGGTTAGTATTACATCAACTTAACCACAAACATGACAATGAAAAGGAAATGGATCGTCAACACACCTTGTGTGCTGCTTCGTCCTTTATCTCTTAGAACATCCAGCCAAAGCCCCCAACTGTGGCGTTCCATTGCTGACCGCGACCATCAATCAATTGATATAAAAGATCAATAATTTACTATTGATAGTATTTGCCGATTGAAAACGATTAATTGATCGTTATTTTAATTGTTTAAATCGATCGATGCTGTTTATTTGATAGTTTAAAGCTATCGTTTGTTTTTTATCGATCGATTTAAACGATATGACGAACATCGAAAATAATTCAATTCTATCAATTGGTTAAACAGACTGTTTGTGGATCGGGTGTGATTAGGCCAAGAATAGGGTCTCTTTACTTTCAATCCTGCCACGAAGAGTCAGTTCGTTAACATTGATGGGATATGAAGATGAAAAAAATCTTACTTATGGCAGGCGCTGCGCTGGTGCTGGCGGGCTGCAGTGAAAAAGGCGACTATGAGAAAGCGATCAACGCGAAGATTGGTCAATCGAAAACCTGTTTCTCACTGAGAAACAACGATGTCACATTCCCTATCCAGCTCTCGAAACCACGGTTTGATGAAACAGGCACTGGAACAGGATCTGTGATCCTCGACGGCCTCGTTGAACAGGGCTTAATGGCCTTTGTTAAAGGCTGGGATAACAATACGCTTGGGATAACAGATGAAGGTAAACAAGCCAAAATCTGGAATGCCAAAGAAGGTGTTTGTATTGGTCACCGGGTAGTTGATGAAGTGAAGGAATGGACCGAGCCGGGCAACGGTAATCAGAAAGTTGTTCGCGTCACCTATACATGGAAATTAACTGATGTTCCTTCATGGGTGGACAAAAGCGCGTTCTCTGGTGTGAAAGGGATGAATGAAGCTGCTGATGGTGCCATGAATCTTGTTAAAACCAGCAATGGTTGGAAAGCGATCTAAGGTGGCTATTATGGAAAACAAAACTATCCAGTGTCCGTTTTGCCTGAAAGAAAGTCAGAGAGGCGTCCATGTCTGCACCGGCTGCATGGCAACTGTTTTATATGGAGCCTACCCCAGCTGGTATGCTTTCGTAGTTATATTATTGACCTTCGGCCTGTCTATACTGATCGGAATGTCTACAGGCATGGCTGGGGCTACTATCAGCCTACCAATCATCGCGGCTGTTGGGTTTGTCGCAGGTAAGGCAATTTTCTCTGATAATGTTGTGTTTAGGCGAAAGATGTAAAACCCTTACCGTAAATGCAAAGAAACCATATCTGTGGATCTAGGTGTGGTTTATTTGTATAACAAAGTTTTTTATATTCCAAAAAAACATATAAAACATGTTGCCTGTTAGGCAACAACTATCTATTATCAAATCATGGACGAACGAACTCGTTTGTCTTTGCTCTTTAAAAACCTCTAGGATCGGTAAAGGACTGAGTGAAACTTTCAGTCAACCATTTCTCCAATACGAGACGTGGCCCATGTCCCTCTTCATTGTGATCGTAACTTAATGCGAAATGTATATTGCAATCGTCTATCTACGATACGGCATTGTTTAATGCTGAAATGGCGGGGTATCCAATCAGTTGTGTTGGATGGGTGTTGGCTGGCTTTGTCTACGGTGTGCAACACGATCCACAGGACATTTTGGCGGGGATGCAAGTTGCATCGTGTTGTTAAAATGAGAGGTTTTTATGAAAGATGTTTTAGACACTTTGCGCCAAGTGCGTGAAAAGAGCAAACACACTGTAGACAATAGCTCTTTGAAAAAACTGGATGATGCGATTCTGACCCTTGAAAAGAGAATCGAGGAGAATTCTAAAGGCCACACAGCCTTAGATTATCTTTCTTATATCGCGAAGATCTTTGCTTTAATTAAACTTCTGAGCGGTGATTCTGATTTTCATTGATATCTACCTACTAAGGGGATTTGTTATGTATCCATCTCCATTTTTTGAACGAGCAGCCAGCCATGTCAATCCCATTATCTGAGGTGCACTATGTTAGATATTGGTTCAACCATTAAACTATGCCGTGAAGCACGTAAGCTCACCTTACAAGAACTATCAGATAGAACAGATTTAACTAAATCTTATCTATCCCGTATAGAGAATAATCAAAGAGACCCTACTATTTCAGCGCTAGAAAAAATATCATTAGCGCTACATATCCCTCTAAATATCATCATCCTTCTTTCTGAAAATGAAGAAACAAATGATGAGTTTTCTGAAATCAATCATATGCTCAAAAAAACTATAATGGATACATTAGTTAATGCATAAAAATTGGAGTTATTCAAACAGGCCACTTGCTAATTTAGAGTCTCTATTCAAAATGCTGGAAACAAATGAAGAGAGGCTCTCTTATCTTTTAAAAAACAAAAATAGTTATTTCAAAACGGTACCAGTAATAAGAAAAGGAAAAACAAGAACGACGTATAAAGTGGTTGGTGAATTATTAAAAATACATGAGCTTATTAAACAGCGTATTTTTTCAAAGATAACACTGCCTGAGTATATTACTGGCGGTAGGAAAGGAGTCAGCTATATAGATGATTGTATATCTCATCGTAACAAATCAATTATCATTCAAGAAGATATGAAGGATTTCTTTCCTTCTATAAAAGAAGAGCTGATAGCTAAAGCATTTCAATATTACATGAACTTCTCCCCTGAAGTTTCATCATTAATAGCCAATCTATCAACACTTGAAGGCTCACTTGTTCAAGGAACTAAGTTAAGTACTGATATTGCCAATTTAATATTTTTAGAAGAAGAGGCTCTTATAAGTGAGGAAGTCGGAAAATTAGGTGGAAATTACACGAGATATGTCGATGACATAACTATTAGTTTCGAATCAGAAGTTAATAATGAAGATATTTCAAAAATAAAAACAATGATTTCGTCAATGGCGCTCAAAAGTGGGGTTAGATTAAATAGGAAGAAATAAAGGGTTTTGAGGAATGGTCAGTCTAAAATTGTACATGGTGTAAAAGTAATCAAAGAGCTTAGACCAACACAAAAAAGAAAAGACAATTTAAGGATGTGTCTTTTTAATTTGAAGAAAAAAGTGATTGAAAAAGAAAGTGTTATGGATGTTCTTACGTTGTATTTTAAAATTAGAGGATTAATAAATACATTAAAGCAGCAAGGTGATAAAAACCATGCAGTTTATATAAAACAAGCTAATCAGTTAGTAGCTGGTGTTGATAAAAAGGAGGCAATAAAATCAATCAGGAAAATGAGAAAAGTTAAAGATATCAGGAAATTAAGATCGTTATATTCAAAGTTAAAACCATTAGGGTATTCATCTAAAAGTGTTTCTGCCATTTTGGATGTTGAATATAAAACCTGTAAATGTAAAATTAATAACTAACTGATTGTGAAGTTACGGGTAAATCATACTGGATTGTCAGCGATTTATTACGAATTACGATTAATGGGTAATAAAATTATTTATTAACACGATAACTGGATGGTCTCAATTGTGGTGAATTATTTTTTTTGTTTTCATGTATCGACGGATTGAGACCCATGTCTCTATTGGCATTGTGGTGCTCGTTATTCTGACGACTTGGGAAACGGTTGATCTCATCCGGTGTTGGTTTATAGTCATCTTGGTTAAACTTGGCTTTTTTCTCATATTCAGTACGAGAGATATGACGGCCTAATACCTCGTCAAAGACGTAGTTTTCAGCAATACGTTTATCATGTTCTTCACTGATAATATCAACTTTAGTTTTGTCTGTTTTAGCCCATACAAACTTCTGTTTGAAAAAATCTATGATAAGAGTTGTGAAGCGTTTAAAAATATTATCCTGACGTGGAATGGCCTGTGTCCTCTTAACACGTTCAGGGGCGCTTCTGGATGCCCTGTTTGGTTTTTGAGAGGAGGATGTTTTCAGAATAGTATTTGTTCCAGAATCGGAAATACTGACCGATGGCTTCTTACCAGCAACAACCTTACTGACTTTTGTTTTATTACGGTAAGATTTAACGCCACGCATACGAGTATGAGGAGCTGGTGCTACCAATACAGGTCTTTGATTCTCATCAGTAGAAGAGCCGGGGTGTGTTTTAGGTAATACAATCTCTTCTGATTCAGCAAGATGTGTAATCGTAAAGCTTCTGACATCAACGACGATTTCAAGATCAAGTTCGCTGAATGTTTTGTAGACTTCAACTGCTTCCTGCTTGGCAGCATCACGAACAGCTTGTTCTGTGGCTCTTTGTTCCTGAGCCGCCTTACTACGCCATTTGGCACTGTGGATACGTTTCATTGCAGGGCGGTTCGTTTCAGTGGCTTTAGCAAGCCATAGAGCTTTTTCTTCATTATCTAAAGCTACTGCTGCTTTTTCTAAAGCTTCCTCGTGCTGGGCCTGAAGGGAGCGATGATCAATACGTTCTGACGAACCAGCGGCAGCAAGGTAGCTGTTAGCCATAGCTGACCATGATTCACGCCATAAAACAGACATTTTTCTGTCGTTCCAGCTCCTTTCCTTTTTACCAAAACCTTCTGGTCCTATAGTTTTTAAGGTCAACATAACGTGAGCATGAGGATTATCACTATCAAGATCATGGAAAGCGATGTCAGCAATCATTCCCTTTTCTACAAAGTTTTTCTGACAATACTCAAGAACAAGTTTTTTCTTGTCATCATTGGTTAGCTCTGCGGGGATAGCGACATCGAAATAACGGGATGTTTGACCATTGTTTTGGCGCTCAACTCTTTCAACTTCATTCCACAATGCTGTAGAGTCTTTTACTATATTTTCTGGAGCATTAACTGGTGCTAATATGAAATGCCCGTACAAATCAGTTCGGCGACTATAATCATAGGTATCACCTGTTCTTTCATCTGTTATTCGTGTACGAGCATGATAGGCAGCCTTCGCAACGGAAGACCTGCCTTCTGAACGTTTCACAATTTTAAAATCAAGATGAAAAATAGCCATGCAATAAAAACAACCTCAATATATATAAATTTAAATATCAAACCAAAATATAAATCTCCAATGCGACTATGCTGGTTTTAGTTTTTCGCAAGAAAAACTCTGGTGTTAACGTTGACCTTGCTTTTAGCCTGCGGCAGGCAACCGTCGGTAGACCCCACACACTGCGTAGCAGTGTATAGGTGGGCATTGCTTTATTTTTATATCTCCTAAAGGAGCTAAAAATAACGACAATGTAAAAAGTTTTTCTATACTTAAATAATAACTCTAGTATTACGGGCTGTGAAATTTACATGGCAAGAATCGGATAAACGGTTGAGGTATTACAAGAATTCGTAATGATTATGGTTTTAGAGAGCGCCCGTAAGGGCAAAAGTGGTTAAATTAGTCTCCCGCCGTAAGGCGGGAAAACGGAATTAAGATAAAATAGTGAAAATAACAGATGCTTTTATGTGTTGCACAATTCACTGGTTAAGAGCAGAAATCAGAATCAAAAGATAACAGATGAAATTGTTTTCATTGATCTAATAAAATAAGTAACGGGGAGAGTATCAGGTATTTTAAATTAGTAATTGCACACGTTTATATTTCAAAATTTAATTTTGAGCTTATTGATATCTCATATTTAAAACCAAAACACCATGCTAGGGATGAATCCCATTGTTAACAGGGCAAGCCTGTTCAGCAGCTGATTGTTTACAACAATCATACAGCGCTGATGATAGGGCTTTCTATGCTTTGAGTTTTCTGATACTTATATTTTTCCTCTATAATGCAAAGCGAGATGATCTATGAGTGTAAAATCTATACTGATAGTTATACAGGGATTTTTACTTCTACCAGCACATGCAGCAGAACTTCCCTCTCAAGTTCAGGGCGTGGAAGTTGGTGAGCTAACTTGTGCGTGTGAAATGAGTCAAGAATCTAAACTCATTACAGGCGAAAAGTTGTTAAATAAGGTATCAATAGCTTGTCGTATCGATAAAAAACAAGCTATCAAAATGGTTAAAATGTTGTCATTGGTTCCCGAAGCAAAAAGTTTAGCTTATAATTGTTATGATATCGAAAGAGACTATAACCATTTAGATAAATCTTTGAGATAACTTTTTAAAGCTCCTCTATTGATATTCGGCTAGTATTTGATACTAGTAAATGAGTAATCAATAGAGGATATCCAAGTATGCAAAAAAGATTTTTTTTAATTATCATTTTAATGTTTTCAAGTCATATATACGCTTCACCAAAGCCAATAAAAGCTGAACAACTAAATAGTAGAGCGCTTATGGCAGAGGCCGAATACAATTTACTACCGCTATCACTTGTTTTTGTTGATGGTAAATACAACAAAATTTATGTTGATGAGAAATACGACCAATATTCTCCGATATTTCAAGAAAATCGAATCGACTATTTCTTTGCCTTAAAGAGAAACGGCAGATTAAAAGAGGGTATAAAGAAAGGTAAAGACTACATAGCAAATAACTCTTGCGAGGAAAATCAAAGCTCGTGTATTTATATTATGAAAAGAATAATAGATATGAATAAACTTGCCATAATGGTTAACAATGGCTATTCAAAGAGTGACATAAAAAAGGCATTATTTAACCAGAAAGAACTAAATTACAATAAAAATCTTCTAATGAATAAGTATATTGAAAAATATAAAGCAATAATGAATGAAAAAAGCAAAGAGTGATGCTCAGTAATTTACTACTGAGCATTTCTTAGTGTTATCTACTCAACATGGATGTTGTATATGGTCTTTTCTTTTGGAAGAGGTTCCCAAGGTTGAGCATACTGAAGTTCGATTTGCGATAAACCTGAAGAAACAGCAATAAAATGCATTGTCGTTTTACCACCACAACCCAAAAGTTTTTTACTCTGGCAAGTGGCATCTTCTTCATACTGACTGCCAACATATGCAACATTATCGGGAAGTTTGCGTAAAATCCATGAATATCCAGTCGTTGGATTAGATTTAAGTTCAATTTTGAATTGAGAACCTGTTTTCACATTAACTTTATTAGAGTGGTTATCTGTGGCATTAGCGGAACAAGCAAAAGCGGAAAGAGCCATTAAAGAAAATATTGGTAATAACTTCATATTAAACCTCTTATGTCGAAAAATAATTATATATCTTATTCAGATTTCCAACAAAGTCAAAGCAGGACTATTGCTAAATTGTATGATTTTGTTAATTAGTAATTAATGGTACAGAATAAGGAGGGAGCAATTATGATAAAAAGAGGGTTTTCATTGCTGGAGTTAGTATTGGTTCTTGGTATTGGCTCAGCTATAACATTTATGAAGTTTCAGGAAATGAAGTCCACACAAGAACAGGTTTTAGCACGTACAGTGGGAGAACAGATCAGGCAAATAGGAAACGCTGTTAATGCGTATGTGAGTATTCGATATGATAAGATTTCGACCATGGAAAATGCAGCGGGTACGGGAGCTGATCCGGGACCAAGAGATTGCGCAAATGATATATGTGAAATATCTTACAAGACGCTAATTAATGAAGGACTTCTGCCTGTTTCCTATTCAGGAAGTAACGCCTTCAAGTCATCTTACAGAATCATTTTAAGGCGAGATGGTAATTCACCTAACTATATAATTAGCGGTCTGATTACGACATCGAAAGGATGGGAAGAAAACAATAATGTCAGGTATGACTTGTTAGGCAAGGCCATGCAATCTGCCGGGCTTCTGGTATTTTTGTCACCAACAGCAATAAATACTATCCATGTTCATTTCCAAACAGAGCTACAGGGACTTGTTCTTGTTCACCGGGTCTTACTGACTTGATCATCAATACAACATCAAGTACGCAGTGTTCTGGAGGTCAGAATGATCATTGCACCACATCGTATACATATTTTCATGCATGCTCTTAAATATCTAGTGAGTTTGAGTGTAAATCAACAAGATTTAAGTAAAGCCAAGCCGTGAGGCTTGGCTTTAGGTACATAAATTAGGTGTTATCTTTGATCGTTGCTATTGTTCCATTTGTTTTAACGGAAGCGATACCTGTATCGCGGGATTGCTTAGATGCGTACATCTGGCTGGTGCCAATTACCTGATGATTGGCCGCTTTTAGGTTAAAATAAAACTTTCCATTAGATGAATCTTTCAGTTCGTATCGTTCATTAAGTTGGCAGTTTGCCTGAACCGATGCGATACCATTTTCTGCAGAGTTTTTGGTAGTGTAAAGTTCACTGGTCAGGATGACTTCTCCATTACCAGCTTTGAGAACGAATTTATACTGACTATTAACACTTTTATCTAATTCGAACCAACCAGCCATATTAACTCCTTTAAAAGGTTTTTATTACACTGATATTGATCAAAAATTATAGTACTGGAAGCCAGAACTGGAGAGTCAAAACGTTTGTTTCACCCACCCTCACATTATAGAGGCAAAGCTCTACCATTTTTCCTTCAATATTCATCAGTGGATACAATGTGTTTAATGTGGTCCCTAAACTATTGTTCCAGTTGCAAAGAGTCATTTTCGAGCTATTTTCACCATCAGGAGAAAAAAAGACCGTTTGCTTTTCTCCTGAGTCATTGTATTCAACATTGAGTGTTAAGGTTTTTGCTTCTGCCAGTTCCGGGAATTTGTCAGGTGTTAAGCTTACCGAAACAGATAAAGTTTCAGTTGATGGGATAACGTAAGTTCCTTCACCAAGAAGTGTACGGCCTCCAAGGCGTGCTGTGATAGTCATAGTTCTTACCTGTTAGTCATGTAAAAGAAATGAATTGCAGCTTATACTTTAAGTCTCAATGTTGATTTCGCTTCACTTTCCCATCTTTGAGGATAAATGTTATCTCTCCATCCCAGAACTCTGCGATGAATACCTGTTCTCTTTCTAGTCCAGATTCTTTGAGTAGGTTATCGAGCCACTCTTCGTCTTTCTCAATCCCGTTGAGTTCTGAAAGGCGTGCTCTTCCATCTTTCATAAGAATTATTGACGGCATTTTACCGCCTTCGCAAACCACAGACAGAGAACCACTTGGCTCTATTTGTGCGTAGCGTATTTCCTGAAATGAATGTACGCCCTGAGAGTGGAGTTGAGACGCGACATTGATGATATCTATTTTATTTCGACGCCTGAGTATATTTTCCATCAAAAACTTTCCGTCTTTAATGATCGGGATTGGCTCACCAATGGTAAATGACCTGAAAAACCAGACGTGTTTACTTACCCAATTGAGTAAAAAAATAAGAGCAACACCAATAAACAATGTAATGATGTATTGATGCATAGGTATAGCATCACTATATATAACACCACCTATAATTCCGCCAAGAACAAAGTTCCCGATGAAGTCAACTGGAGTCATTTGTGAAAGCTGGGTTTTGCCAGAAAAGTTCAGATGAGATATGACAACAACAAACCCGATAACAAACTTAAGCAGAACAATCCCGTAATATTCCATGTTTAAGTCCTTGCCTTTGTCAGAGGGGCATAGCCTATGCCCCTTTTTATAACTTTAGCTTTTAACTTTTTTGTAAATGTATAGAACAACGATAGCGCCAATCACTGCCACGACGAAGCTACCAAAGTTGAACCCATCAACCTTACCGAATCCGAAGAACGTGCTAATGTAGCCTCCTACAACTGCACCGACGATCCCCAGAATAATGGTGACGATAATCCCTACGTTTTCTTTACCCGGCATAATCCATTTTGCGATGATACCCGCGATGAGGCCGAAGATAATCCAAGATAAAATACCCATATTGGCTCCTGTAATTACTGTTTGTTTTCAGTTGGGGTAGAATCAGCTTGTGCTGGGGTATTATCCTTTTTCATGCTGTCTTTGATTTCTTGGGTCTTAGCTGCAGCATCAGTTGCCAGTTCGTTAGCACCGGAGATGGCTTGTGCCTTAATCTGTTCAGCCTTCTCTACTACTTGATCGCTTTTTTGTTTAGCATCGGCTTTAACTTCATCTCCTTTCGCTTTAGCCTGATCAGCTAAAGATTGTGCTTTAGCGTCAGCTTCTGCTTTGATGGATTTTGCCTTTTCAGTGAGTTGATCTGCTTGCTTATCGGCTTCCTGCTTAACAGCATCAATATGCTTATCCGCTTCGTCTTTAATGGATGAAGCTTTGTCAGCAGCAGCATCTTTAATCTGGCTGGCGGCTTCCTTAGCTTGATTAAGGTTGCTATCCACTTTCTTATCCGCGTCATCACAACCAGCGATGAGAAGGGTTATTGCTGCAGCCAAAATCGTTTTGTTCCATAACTTCATAGAGAATCCCTCTTTTATTCGTTTTTGGTATAAAAGTAACAGTTCTTTGTAGATCACGTTCACGGTTGCCAGTGTTCGCAACATTATTTTTATTTTATCAAATATAATGACATATTGTGTCAGGTCAAGAAGATACCGGCTTTCATTTGAAATGGTTCTTATCTTCAAGAAAAACGATAGTTAAGTAATAGTAATTTAATCAATAAGTTGGCAGTTAGTCATTGTGTGTAAAACAGGAGGTTTTTATGGGCAATTTATTTACGCGTATCTTATTTGGAGCAAGATGGATAATGGCTCCGGTATATCTGGGACTATCTGCCAGTCTGATAGTTTTAGCCTATAAATTCTTTGTAGAGTTGTATGAGATAGTGTCGAACGTAGCTCATTACAACAATGAAGAAATAATACTTAGCCTGCTATCACTTATCGACTTCGTTCTGATCGGGGGATTGCTTGTGATGGTGATTTTTTCCGGCTATGAAAACTTTGTCTCGCGGTTGAATGTAAAAGGGGCAGATAATGAGTTGTCATGGATAGGCAAGATGGATGTGGAATCTCTAAAAAATAAGGTTTTCTTTTCAGTAGTTTCAATCTCGACTATCCACCTATTGGGTGTTTTTATGGAGTCAAAGAATATTCCTAATGATAAAATAATCATGTATATGGGGCTTCAACTTTGCTTCGTTATCACAGCCCTGTTAATGCAGGTATTAGAGAAACTGTCTAAAAAGTAATTAGCAAAACATTCGGGTGAGCTAGCTTGCCCGAATACTATTTATCAGAAATAATCAAATTTTATCTTTAACAACCTTGCCTCAATTTTTCAGATGTTTAATATAACTAGACAATATAAAATATCTTTCTTCCATTACCTTTACTTAATCATAAAACGAGTTAATTTATGAATTAACGAATTAAATAATAAACAAGGAGTTTGAGATGGGGAAAGAAGAAAATGTATTCATGAAAAATAAAGAAGGAAGAAAGCTTAGAACAGAAAAAACAATTAAGCAAAAAATAGCATCAGCACAGATGCGTCTGAATCGCCTTAAGAGTAAAGAAAAATCTCTATCCAAGAGTGCTGAGACACGCCTGAAGATAATCCTTGGGGCAGAAGTGGCTAAAGCTGTTGGCTGCAAAGTAGAAGAAGTGGATAAAGAGTTAATATTAGGATTGATATTACAATCCTCGAATATTAGCATTGAAGGTAAAGCAAGGTTAAAATTAAGAGGAAAAAGATTTCTTGAGGATATGGTTGGGAGGCAGAAATGAAGTGTCTATAGCCGTGAGAAACCTCTATATAATTAGATGCGTTATCTTGACATTTATAACCTAATGATTTATTAAAATGGTAGGTATTTTATCCTATGTTGATGTTCCGAGCGCCCCAGCAAGCTGTGAGCCGAGCGATCCAGAGTGAATAGGATAGAAATAAAAATGCTATTATCTATCTCTGGCTCTTTTATAGGAAACAGCGACGGGGAAAGGAGTGTCAGCTAATAGCAGCCTATAAAAATTCTCTGTGGTTGTTATATACCTTCTCCTCATATTCAGAAATATAACATATGATATAAAAGAGATAAGGCATCAGGAGTTTTTTTTGAACCTCCAGACTTTTTATGGAGTATTAAATTTATTTATGATTGGTGGCCATGGATAATATTTTCTAAATACAGGGAATATATTTGACAATCGATATTTAATATTGTATTTATTAAGTATTCCTTGAGAATATTCACTTAAACGAAGTGTCTGATTGCCCCATGCATGGGGAGTAGTTTACAGCCCAATGGGCTGATTGAGTTGCCCCAAGTGTGGGGATATGTATTCTCTCCAATGGAGAGTTCCCTTCAAGGGAAAAGGAAAGGGCCGTAAGGCCCTTTTCCATTTTATATACTGCTTAACACATCATTTATGGTTGTAGAGAGCATGTATCTCGCAGGATTAAGCATCTGTTTTTTGAGTGAGATAAAATGAGCATTACCACAAGTAATTTTCGCATCTTCTTCATTACCAAGACCAATGTGTTTACTTTTTGTCTCTACAACAAAGTAAATATGTTCTTCACTATTGTCTTCAATAACTAAGGCCCAGTCTGGATTGTAGGTTCCCAGCGGCGTCGGGATTTTAAACCAACCGGGAAGCTTCACATAAAGCTTAACTTCATCCTGTTCTTCGAGTTCCTGAGCGAAACGGCCTTCGACTTCGGAATCTCTAGGAACGTATTCGTAAACGGACTTAGATGAGGTTTCGAAAAGATTACGGGCATATCCTGTTAGCTCTTTATCAATAAAGAGACTTTGCGCATACACCTCTCCTTTTAGTGGATAATATTTAATACCGTCAACAATTGATAGGCGTTTGCAGTAGTTGACTCGACTTATAGCTTCACTGATAAACTGCTGTGGGTTTTTAGCAAAATCAGCGAGTCTTCCACTTTCTTTCAGGATGGCGCTTAAACTGCGTCTTGTAAGTCCGGTTTTTTCCTGTAGAACACCAAGAATATCTGGCAGTGGCTGCTCTGCAACATCTATTACAGCGCTTGTTGTCCCATTAGACTGAGGTTTGACATCAAGTCCAGATTGACTTTGTTTTATTGTTGCTTTGCTGAAACTGACCATTGCTTTTGCTACAGTCTGCATTTCAGAAAGTGATTTCGTACAGGATTTAATCAGTTCGTCTTCGTCAAATGCCAATCGGTACAGCGTTTTTTGACAAATGCGCTGCCATAACGCTTCGAATTCCGGGCTGTTTAAAACTTCTTTCCGGTATTTGATTGTTTTACGCTCATCAGCATTGTTTATATTGAGTCGCCCTGCTGATTTACGCAGGATAGTTTCAATTTGTTCCTGTAGTGAGGCATACTTGTCACTAACAACTAAAGTGTCTTCGAATAACACTTCTTTCAAGGCTTTTGTTATACTCCCCGATTTTTCCAGATAACCTTCGGTCTGTAGTTCAGACCAAATCTCATGTGAAACAGCGATACCCACAGCTTGTGAGGAATCAGGGAAGATCAGATGGGCAAACGCATCTTTTTCGATGATACCAAAACGGATGCCTGTTTCGTTCTCAATTTCGCTCTGTAGTCGTTCGGCATAGGCTTCATAATTTTCACTGGCAACGACGGTCAGAATGTTAATGCTGTCATCACGAACGCGTTCACCCTCTTGGTTAACGCACAGGCGAAGACCACGGCCTAATGTTTGACGACGTTCTCGTTCACTTCCCATCTCTCGAAGGCTACAGATCTGGAATACATTGGGATTATCCCAGCCTTCTTTCAAAGCAGAGTGTGAAAAAATAAACCTCACCGGATTCGAGAAACTCAAAAGCTTCTCTTTATTTTTCATGATGAGGTTATAACCGCGTTCCGCATTTTCGCGGCCTGCATTATTGTTTTCGGTTGTTTCAGCCCATCCACCTTTTTTATCAATGGAGAAATAACCATCATGAACGTCTTTAGCATGTTTTGGATGAGAAGGGAGCAAATCTTTATATGCGGGGCTTTTGATCGCTTTTAGATATTCTTCTTCAAAGATACGAGCATATTCACCCGGTTCACGAAGTCCTTCTTCATTAGTCTGGCGATAGAAATCAACCTTATCAATGAAGAACAGGGTGAGAACCTTGATTTGCTGAGTATTCAGGCGAAGTTCTTTATCCAGATGTTCACGGATTGTACGTCTAATCATATGACGCTGGATGAGCATAGGGTCAATATCACCCACGACATCACCGACTTTCATATAGTAGATATCAGAAGGTGTTTCCAGTGTAAGATAACCCTCTTTGCCAGTTCTGATCTCGCTTATACGGTAACCCTGATAAATATCACGTCCTGTTTCGTCATCAAGTGTCATACCGTCATATACGTTAATCTCAGAACGATTCACAATCCCTTTTTTATCGGCTAAATCAACAATAACAGTCGCGTTAATGTTATTCTTCTTACTGTTAATACTGACCAGTTTTACATAGGGGCTGTTGCTTGCATTCTGGACTTCAAGCCCGGCAACTTCGATCTGTTTGACCAGTTTTTGGTTGTAAGCATCAATGGCATCAAGGCGGTACACCATATGATGTTTATGAACATGTGTTGCTGAATAGCGTAAGGTGAACATGGGGTGCATAGCATCAAGTGCGGTTTTACCCGCACCATTCAAGCCACCATCAACACTTTGCGGTTCATCGACAATAATAATTGGACGTGTAGCCCGGATCAAATCAATGGGCTTATCCAGATCGTCCACGGTTGTTTTTTCACTGGACTGATAGAGCTTATTAACGTCTTTTTTGTTAATCGCACCAACCGTCATTACCATGATCTGCATAACAGAGCTGGTTGCAAAATTTCTCACATCCGCAGGTTTTGCCGAGTCATACAGATAGTATTCGTATGGAACTCCCGCATACAGGTTTTTGAAATGCTCTTCAGTGATTTGTAGTGTTTTATAAACGCCTTCCTTTATGGCAACGGAAGGGACAACAATAATAAATTTACTCATGCCGTAGCGTTTGTTCAACTCAAGCATGGTGCGAAGATAAACATACGTTTTACCTGTCCCTGTTTCCATCTCAACAGTAAAATCATGACTGTTGAGCACAGGTGAAGGTGGAAGCTGGTTTTTTAACTGAACATTGTTCAGATTTTTAAGCAGTACATCATCTTCTGGTATTTGTGGGTTAACAGGCATTGAACCCGTAGAACCTTCAAAGGAGAGAGCGCCCTGAGCTGGTGCGAGCACAGTCATTTCGCTTTCCCATTTTTCCTGACCTTCAAACAGATCACAGACCGATGTTATCGCGTTTTTCTGGTATGTAAGGTCTGATTCAAAATGTAGTTTCATCTCATTCCCTTACAGGCTGTGCAGGTTAGTCAGGCCGTGTTGTTCCAGAATGGCGCAAAGATTTGTTTTAGCAACATTATTTTCAAATGCGTCATCAAGGAAATAGCAGACCGTATCTTTGCCAGCTTTTAAACTCTTATGCCAGTCGATGATCCCCTTGGTCAGTTCTTCGACTGAAGATGCAGGGATTTGACTGATAAAGCAGGTAAACAATTTGCCACCGTCAACGCAAGAAACGGTTAATCCATCAAATTGACGGGTTTCAATGTTTACACTCAGGTCAATGCCACGCTTAAGCATCAACTCTGTAAGTAAATCTTCTTCACTACGGCCATCAAGGATTGGGCTTACATAGGCGTCAATCTGTTCTGCAAGGGTTTCTGCTGTGGCTTCCCACGGACGGATATTAGATGTATCGAGTTTGAAAACACGAAAACCAACATCTCCTTTCCATTCTGGATTGTCTTCACGAACTTTTTTACCTGCACGGCGGAGGCGTTCTTTAGTAAGTTCACTTATTGTTGGCTGGAGATTGTTTTTCATACAAAAAGAGTATGAGGCTTTCTGTTCACGATTACTTTCTAATAATATTTCAGGAAGTTGCACAACTATGCTTTTGCGAGAAATACCATCGTCCTCATTTTGTTCAAAAATAGCATGAGCTGTTGTTCCGGAACCAGCAAAAAAGTCCAAAATAATATCATCATTTTTATTTGATGATAGTTGAATTATTCTTCTTAACAATTTTAGTGGCTTTGGTGTGTCAAATACTTGCTCGCCAGAAAATAGCTCCTTTATTTCATTCGTTGCTTGTTGAGTATGACCAACGTCACCATAATTCCAGATGGATCTTGGAACAACGTCATCCATTTCTGAAAGATATAGTTTTACACGCGGGAATTTTGCAAGCCCATCAACCCCCCAATATAAACGTTTTTCATTTATATACTTTTCAGTTACGTCTTTTGAGTATTTCCATACCGCTGTTTCTTTAGGCCATACCTCTTCCATAGTATTTGGATTTACTATTGGGTAATAAAGGTTTGGCCTCTCATGCATGCTTTTATTACATGTGTATGTTGCAGAATTCCATTCTCCTTTAGGATCATGATCAGGGTTCTTGTAATAAGATAGCTGTTCGCCAGTTCGTTTAAGTTTTTTGGGTCTCCAAATATCTTTATTCTTCGCATAAACCAAAATGAAATCATGATCCGAACTGAACCATTTAGCATCATTTGCAGGAGACACTTTTTTTTGCCAACAGATAGAAGTTATTTTGTTTTCTTCTCCGAATACATTATTTAGCAAGTGTTCTAGATTCGAAACCTCTGTTCCATCTATCGATAGAAAAATAGCTCCATCTTGAGTCAATAAATTTTTTGCTAAAATAAGTCGTGGATACATCATGTTCAGCCAGTCAGTATGATAACGTCCACTGGTTTCTGCATTCGAACCTACATACATTCCTTCTTCTGTTTGGCCCGTTATTTCAAGATAATTTTTTATATTATCTTGAAAGTTATCAGGATAAACAAAATCTTTCCCTGTATTATAAGGTGGGTCAATAAATATTAGCTTTACTCTATTTACATAGCTTTTTTGAAGAAGTTTTAACACTTCAAGATTATCGCCCTCGATCATGAGGTTTTTGGTGTTATCCCAATCAACGCTTTCATCTTTACATGGGCGTAATGTGCCACGGGAAGGGGTAAGAGCAAGCTGACGTGCCTGACGCTTACCATGCCAGTTCAGACCATAGCGCTCTTCTTTTTCGTCTACATTTTCACCCAAAAGCTGCTTCAAAACATCAAAATCAATGCTTCCTTCATTAAATGCTTCGGGAAACAAAGATTTAAGTTTGCTAATATTATCTTCCGTTATATTCATTGATTGTAGTTCTGTCATATCAGAAGTTAGTTTATTCATAAAAAGTATCCGTCCTGAAGTCACGGGAAATCGGTGCCCGAAATTGGTATGTATTCTACGGTATGAAGTCATAGCCATCAACCAATGATGGCTATTCAAATATATTCAAAACAAAGGGTTACATGCTGTTATGTGATTTGTTATCAAGCGGTTAGGCTTGGTTTTCTAACCCAAAACGAGCATCTGTGGCAAATTCAAATGGCCTGACCATATCGTTTCTATTGGCATCCAGATAATCAGCCCACCACTGGAGCATCAGGCGGCGCTGGTCAAGGTGCTTGGCTTTGTGGGTGTAAGCCGCACGGACGCTATTGTTTTCCTTGTGGCTCATCTGAAGCTCTACAGCGTCTTCTGACCACAAACCAGACTCAATTAAGGCACTACAGGCCACTGTGCGGAAGCCATGACCACAGATGTCCTGCTTCGTGTCATAGCCCATATTGCGAAGGGCTTTGTTGATGGTATTTTCGCTCATGGGCCTAAATGAGTCATAACAGCCAGTAAAGATTAATCCATCATCATGGCCTTCTTCATAAGTCAGATGTCGGATCTCTTTCAGTATCCGCATGGCTTGCTTACAAAGGGGAACGAAGTGCTTACGCTTCATTTTAGCCCCACGAGTCGAATGTTTGACGTTTTCAATCGCTTCACGCTGTTCGGGTATCACCCATAACTTACTTTTGAAATCAATTTCTGACCAGCGAGCGAAACGCAACTCACTGGAACGAATGAAAATCATCAGATTGAGCTGTATTGCCAGTATGGTTAACCTGCGGCCTTTGTATTCGGCAATTTTGTTCAGTAGCAGGGGTATTTCTTCCAGCTCGAGTGCAGGGCGGTGTTCAGTTTGTGGTTTCTGAACTGCCCCTTCCATATCATAGGCTGGGTTATGGCGTATCAGCTTTTGCTGGACGGCATGACGCAAGATCGCGGTAATGTATTGCTGAATGCGCATGGCGACTTCAAGATAACCAAGAGCCTCCACCTTTTTCACCGGAACCAGCAGATCACCCGTATCCAGTTCGGCAACATCTTTGTCACCGATTACCGGGAAGACATAAGTTTCAAGGCGCTTCCATACGGAATCACCATAATCATCAGACCATTTTGTTTTCGTGGAGAACCACGCTTTGGTCACTGCTTTGAATGTTCGGGTGTTATCACGCTTTGCTTTTAGTTCTTTAACCTCTGCCTGTTTCTTTGCATTAGGGTCAATGTCCTGAGCAAGAAGCCTTCTGGCCTCATCACGGCGTTGTCTTGCATCAGAAAGAGAAACAGCAGGGTAAACACCAATAGAGAAGAGTTTTTGCTTCCCTTCGAAGCGGTAAGCCATTTGCCAGTATTTGGAACCTTTCGGGGTAACGCGAAGGAACATACCGAAGCCATCGGTCAGCTTGTATTCCTTAACGAGGGGTTTAGCGTTTTTTACTTTAGTATCAGTAAGTGGCATAACGGCATCCCCCGCTTGTTGGTAAAAACGCAATCGAACTACCATTACCAACATTTTTACCAGCAAATGGGTATGGCTTCGAGTGGTTTTTAGTGAACGAGGGTGAACTTGTAGAAGGGGATAACCAACTGATAGAAAGACAGAAAGCAGACGTTAGTGAACGTCTGCTTCCCTTAAATTGGCTCCTCTGACTGGACTCGAACCAGTGACATACGGATTAACAGTCCGCCGTTCTACCGACTGAACTACAGAGGAATTGTGTGAACGGGGCGCATGATAATCGTGGCTAAAACCTCTGTCAATAAGGAATCTAACCGGTTGATTCAAATGATTAATTAAACACCATATTGCTGCATTAACGTTCGCCGTGGGGCGATGTCGCGCTACTATGCAACCGCGAAAGCGGATCCTGACGATAGAAGGCACAAAAGCGCTGCCAGAGTGCAGGGAAGCGCGGAGCGAATAGCTCAGGCGCGCTGAAAAAATACTCTGATAGAACGGCAAAGCATTCAGCCGGATCGGTGGCGGCATAGGCATCAATACTAGCGGCACCTGCGCCAACTAACTCCACTTCGGCCTGGATATTGTCCATTGCCGCATGTAAGTCGTGCTCCCAGCCGGCGATGTGGCGTAGCGGAATGTGCGGCACGCCGTTGGCGCGATCGCCGTTGCGCATATCAATTTTGTGCGCCACTTCGTGGATCACCAGATTAAACCCGGATGCGTCGAAAGAATCCTGCACGTCCAGCCAGTTAAGGATCACTGGGCCTTGATGCCAGCTTTGACCTGATTGCACCGTGCGCTCGCGGTGAACCAGGCCAATATCATCTTCCCATTCGTCGTCTACGATAAACGGTTCCGGGTAAATAAGCACGTCGTGGAACCCATCCAGCCAGTCGTGTCAACAACGGGTAAAAAGTGATCCACTTACCGTCACCACCAACGGTCTA
>CALYPF010000044.1 GCA_945271245.1 uncultured Enterobacteriaceae bacterium
TGGATCAGTTTTCAACCGCTGGGGTGGATCAGTTTTGCACCGTTGGTAACACCACACCGTTAATCCATTAATAAATAGATAGTCGTGCAGATACAATAATGCAGGTCAGAGAGCGCTATTATGGAGTAGCCCTGTCGTATCAAATAGCGCAAAACCGGGGTTCATACCCGATATATAGGGATTTTATATTGTGTTCAACGTCGAAATAGCAATGACACATCCTACTGATTCTGGCTGTAAATAATCAGTTACTGCATTACTGTTTTCTTAAAGTCCCCTTCTTCTACGGCAGTGACATTCCTTATATACCGCCCTAAATCCGCCGGATAAATATCAATATTCCGTAACATTTCAAAATGCAATTTAATTAGCAAACTAATATTAACTAGGTATATAACTTTGCTTAGAGGAGATTTATAACAACAAACGGAACTTTTACCTATGAAAGCATTTCAAATGAAATCAACTGCTGTACTCCTTGGTCTTACCGCTGGCGCAATGTTTATGGGCAGCACCAGCGCCTGTACCCGCGCTTTTCTGAACCAATACCCAGGCTACATGGTTAGTGCGCGCAATTTAGATTTTTTTGGCCCGGTCGATCCGGCGCTGGTCATTACGCCGCGTGGCGTAAAACGCAGCGGCGGCGATGATCCTACCTCACCGCACTGGAAAACGCGCTATGGGAGCGTTGTGGTATACGCCGATAATAAATTCCCTATGGACGGGATGAACGAAGCGGGCCTGGCTGCTCATACGCAGTACTACACAAACGGCGTGCAGGAACAAAAGGATAATCAGGGCAAACCGGTGCTGGAAAGCCGCGGCTGGGTTACGTATATCCTTGATAATTTTTCCAGCGTTAACGATGCCGTAAACGCCATTCAAAATGACGTGCGCCTTAAAGCTAAAAAATTACCCATTGATTACGCAACCGATACTAAGCATATTGCGCTTGAAGATAAGTCGGGCGATTCTGCCATCATTGAAATCGACGATGGCAAAGTGAATATTTATCACGGCAAGCAGTATCGGGTGATGACCAATCCCCCTTCAATCGCCGAACAAATGAAAAATCTCGACAAGTATAAAAATGCCGATCTGGAAGATATCCCTGGCGGGCAAGATGCGGATGAACGCTTTGTGCGGGCCAGTTACGATCTCGATCACGTGCCGCAGCCCGATTATAAAGCGCAGGCGCAGGGTTTTGTCCTGGCCGTGGTAAATAATAACGCCGAAGCTCCCGGTATGCCGGATGATAAAGCGGGAGTCGATGCTGCAATTATGCGTGACTATGGTCAATACACGGTTCGTAAACAGGATAATAAAGGCAATGCCACGTATTTCCAAACTATCGCCGATATGAGCCACGGTGAATACTATTTTAAATCCCTGTTCGCCCCTACCATTGTATATGTCAACTTTAAAGAGATTAATTTTAAAGCCGGCGCGCCCGTCAAACGAGTTCTGCACGTTAATGACTACGGTAAGAAAGGCTGGGAAGGCAACGTATTGAAATACGCCGTTGCTGATAAATAAAGGCAGAAAAGCGCGTCTCAATAATCCCTAATAACGATTTAACGGATATCCAATATAGCCCAGGCTCTGGCCGGGCTATATTATTATCGTTTTTAACCTGCACTACATATTACCGGCTTCGCGCGTTTGTAACCGGCAACCAACGGCGCAACTCTGCCTTTATTAGCGCCTGTATCAAATCTCAGATAGCGGCTAAACCGCTGCTGCTAAGCGATTTTATTTGTTAATCCCGACCTGAAATAGATTAAGACTCATCTCCTATTTCGCCTCCAGCTGCCAGTGGCCGTAATCTTATAAATTGTGCCAGCAGCGGCGCCTGTGCAGAGCCCCTGGTACCGGCAATCCGGTTTCATACCCTAGCCCCGCTCAGGTTAGGAACACCTCAGGCGTAGCCGCGCTGGATGCCAATGGGCACGCCATCTGCGCCATCAAACCACACCGCTGTTATCAGCCTCATCGCGCTTAGCCAGCGCTTTCATCAAACCTCAGCGGCAACTCAACGATTAAAGCGCGCCGATACTTTGCAGCGCCTGACGAACAAAGCCGGCTCTTCTACATTAAAAATAGCGTTGCCAGCCCGAGGAAAATAAAGAAACCGCCGGTATCGGTAATTGCAGTGATCATCACGCTGGACCCTACGGCCGGGTCGCGCCCCAGATGGTACATCGCCATGGGGATAATCACCCCCATAACGGCGGCAACCAGCAAATTCAACATCATTGCCAGCGTCATCACGCCACCCAGCGCCGCGTCGCCGTACAGCCCCCAGGTAATAAGGCCCATGATCCCACCCCATACCATTCCATTAATTAACGCTACTCCGACTTCGCGCAATAGTAAGAACGTCACATTGCCCGGCTGGATATATTGCAGCGCCAGCGAGCGCACAATCATGGTAATTGTCTGGTTGCCGGTATTTCCGCCAATCCCCGCCACAATTGGCATCAATGAAGCCAGTGCCACCAGATGAGAAATTGTGCCTTCAAACCCGTGAATCACCCGGGAAGCGATAAAAGCCGTACAGAGATTAATTGCCAGCCACGCCCAGCGCGTCTTCACGGCCTTCATCACCGGCGCAAAGACATCTTCCTCGGCGCTTAATCCTCCCATCCGGCGTAAATCGCTGTCCGTTTCACCAATAACCACATCGACAATCTCATCAATGGCCAGACGCCCCATGAGTTTCCCCTGTTCATCAATAACCGCCGCGCTGATAAGATTATCGCGCTCAAAAATCAGCGCCGCCGCTTCTTCATTATCGGTGGGGAAAAAGGTAACTGGATTATGCTCCATCACTTGCGCGACGCGAGTTTGAGGAGAATGTAATAGAATCGTCGTCAGATCCAACTCGCCCAATAATTCACTGTCCCGCGTAGTAACAAATAGTTTGTCCGTATTTTCTGGCATTTTTTTCAGAAAACGCAGATAACGCTGGACGGTAGCCAGATTAACATCAGCGCGCACTACAATAACTTCAAACTCCATGATGGCCCCAACGCTGGGTTTCTCATAGCGCATCAGTTGCCGGGCACGCTCGCGTTCGCCGGCGGGCAGTGTGACTAACAGGCGCCCAACCAGATCGCGCGGCAAATGCTGAGCCAGATACATCTGCTCATCAATATCCAGCGTACTTAACGCGCTAAGCAGCGCCTTATCGCTCATTTCCTCGATAAGATCGTCCCAAACGTGTTTTGACGCCTCCAAAAGCACGCGCCCACGCTTTGCCTCCGGAATAAGCCGCCACAGCGCGTGACGCTCCAGAGCGGGCAGCGCCTCCAGCGTATCAGCCAGATCGGGGGGCGGGAGACGAGATACAGGGCGAGTTAAGGTTTGAAGCTGTGCCTGGAAGCGAGCGCGCAGCCCGGCATCATCGTCCGGGGTATTCCCGACAATAGCGGTGGCGATATCGCGATCGCCGCTAAGGATCTGAATAATACGCGCGCGATCTTCTGCACGGTGATGAGGCGTATAATTGGTAAGTACAGACATAAAACTTGCATCCCTGGAAAAAGCCAGATAAAACTCACGCGCTATAGCGGCAGTGCGTCAATACCCTAAAGCAGGCTTCCTCAATAATAATCAACCTCTGCTATTACGGGATGCAGAAAAGAAAAAAAAGGGAGACTTCGGCGTTTTATTGTACGAAATAGGGCAAAGATGTGGGTCTGAGTCAAAATTTGACTGATACGGCCCACATAAAATGGGTTTCAATGCGTTAACTTACCGGTTCAGGCTCTTTCTCATCCATAGGTTCACGAATGCGTAAAAAGTCCGGTACGCTGCTAAGCGTGGTGGTTATTGGGCGCTCAGCGGAAGCAGGACGCGGGGCTGCGGGTTTTTCTGGCGACGTAAGCGGTTTTGATATCCCGTAAAAGCGCCCCTTTTTATTAATAAACAGCTCGTCGCACTCCAGCGTACCTTCAAGAAAACCGCTGGCTGAGATCTCGACTTCCCGGCTGCTGCACAGGCCGTTCAGGCGCCCGCTAATAACAATTTTATCCGCATTTATTTCCCCTTCCACTTTACCGTCTTTTAATAAAAAGACGCTTTTCTCCGAGCGAACTTTTCCTTCCACGGTACCATTAACGTGAATGTCTCCCGAGGAGGTAATTTCGCCGGAAATAACACAGTTAGCTGGAATTGTCGTTGAATCGGAAACCTCCGGCAGGGAAGAAACTATTTGCGATAGCGTTTCCTCCTCCTGAAATACCGGAGCAGCGGTTACTTCAGGTTCCTGCGCCGGCGACGTCGGGATAAAATCATTTACCGGCATCGCGGCAGACTCTTTGCGTTTAAACATAACCATTCCCTTGTTCACTAAAAATTTTTTACTTAAACACGCGGCGATAAGTACCAAAAAAAAGGTTAATAAAGGCCGCCAGATTGTGCGAAACAGCAGTATCGAACTTTCCCAACGGAAACTATATGCGGCCAACACCCATAACCATAATAACCAGATAATCCAAAGTAGATTGTAATTCATCTTCCCGTACTGGTGAGGGCCAGGAATAAAACAGGAACGGATAAGATATCAATGATATCTTGAATATACGGTACCCCACTCCCTGGCATTTATAGCGGCCGCTGCTCACCCCTTTCCCTTGACGGCCTCATGATCCATTAATTTTGTTAATTATTTCAAACGTATTTCGCCGATTTATTGTTCTTTTTTTTCTGTTTTGTGATCAAAGTAACGTTATCTGACCTGGATAATTTACGATATGTCGCTATAGTGCGGAGCGGAGTTAATAGCGTTTCCCTGATTTGTTAAACCGGGTCAACCTAAATTAGTAACAACTTTTCAGATAATAAGAAATAAAAAATATAAGTTAACTTCATAGTAGTAGATATTTATCCGGTAGTGAAAATCATTATCACGCGTTAAAGGTTAATACCGTTGAATACAATGAACGGACTAATATCGAATAAATAGATGTACTATTGACTCTGCAAAATCAATTTTGCCTGAATAAATAATAGCGTGATAACACGCTATTATTCACCAAAGAAATAATAAAAACTCTATTCATTTACAGTATGGTTTATTGCATCCCGGCTGGCACAGGTTCGTTCAGCATCGGTTAATTCTTTTAGATGCCCCTGTCGCATCTCTAACAGACGATCTGCATGGCTAAAATAGCGATCGTCATGGCTAATAGCGAAAACCGTTTTACCCAGCGCTTTCATATGCGGCAGCAAAATTTGATAAAATTCGCGCCGGAAATGAGGGTCCTGATCGGCCGCCCATTCGTCCAGTAAAATAATATCGCGCTGTTCCGCCATCGCCAGCAGCAGCGCCACTCTCTTCTTCTGCCCCTTTGACAGCTTCAGATTTTCTATTTTTCCTTCCTCTATCTGCAGTTTTTCCCCCATGCGCAGCCTTTTGAGCCATTCCTCAATAAGCTGAGGATCTGCAGGCTCACCGCGCGGCCCCAGCAACCGGTGGAATAGCGTCACATCAGTGAAGACCGCCGAAAACAGCGCGCGCCAGCGGGCGCTGTCGTGAGCCTCAATTTGCATGTCATCAAGCCAGAAAGAGCCAGATACAGGTTGATAAAGCCCAGTGAGTAGCATGGCCAGCGTTGATTTTCCGCTGCCATTACCGCCAATAAGAAATAGCAATTCTCTGCGGCGAATAGTCAGGTTGATTGGACCAACGCTAAACCCGTGAGCACCGTAATGAAAAACCACATCGCGTAGGGCCAGCGTTTGCCAGCCGGCAGGCGGCGGCGCAGAGGCGAAATTCGGCTGATATTCAGCAAGTTGCAGCTTATTTAATTTAGTGTACGCGACTTCTGCGCTCAGTAGCGTTGGTAACGCGCCCACCGCCGCTAACAGCGGCGTGCGTAAAAAAAGCAGCGTCAGAGAATAGGTAGCAGCAACCCCGGTGTCTGCCCATCCCAGACCGTTTGCCATCCAAAACACTAGCCCAATTGCGCCTAACATCATAATGTTGGACCAATTGACCGCACTTAAATGATAAGTATCCGCCCGGATAATGTGCCTACGATAGCGCCGGGCATCCGGTAAAAAGTCGTTTCGGTAAATGTCTTCCGCCCGCTCGCGGTTTAGCGCCAACTCTTTACTGCCATCCAGAATGAGCTGGTAATCCTTATATAGACAGTCTTCCGTATCGCGCAGCGTGGCCATATGCCGATAGACATAAGAGACCAGAAGCCAGCCGCCGACTAACGTCACCGCTATCCAAACTGTAGTTATCGCCAACATTTTTGGTGAAAGCCACGCGAGATAGCCCATACAGCCTATCGTCAGGATAACGCCCTGCACCAGCTCCGGCAGCCGGACAAACGCCACGGTAATTGCCCGTACATCGCTGGTCAGGCCGGCTAATAAAGAAGCGTGCCCCAATTGCTCCAGGCGCTCAACCGAGGTATCCAGAATACGTTTCACAAATTCACTGCGTAAACGAAAGACGAAACGATGCCCCTACACGGTAAGGGCCAATTGAGAACCGAGCGTAATGAGGATAAGCAGCGCCAGCAGCCCCAGGAAAATGGGCAACACGGCAAACGTTGGCCCCGTCATTTCAATCAAACGCTGATTAATGAAAGCAATAAGACCGATGCCCAGCGCGGCGCTCCCAAGGCTGAGCAGCATTACCATTAAAAACGGCCAGCGATACTGACGCCAGACAATCCACAACAATTTCATATTCCAACCTACTGCAACTTAAAACTGCGAGCAGTTTAAACGGCTGACGCGGCACATCAAGAATAATTCTTATTTTTATTCTTCTTTCGCTGCGCGCCGAAAAGTCAGGTTGTACCGCCAGGCGCCAGCCTCGGGATGATGTCCGTTTTTTAAGGGCGCAATACCGTGGTAGAACAGGCGTGAGCTTCCCCCCCAGACCGCGACATCGCCGTGATCCAGATAGTGGCGGGATAGAGGATCGGCGCGCCGCAGCCCTCCAAACTGAAAGATAGCGGGTAGCCCGAGCGAGACAGAAACGATAGGCGCATCAAAGTGATATTCGTCTTTATCCTGATGCAAAGAGAGCTTTGCACCGGGGGAATAGCGATTAATCAGGCAGGCATCCGGGTGAAAGTTTTCGTATCCCGCCGCACGGGCCGCCGCTACCGCCAGCGTTAAAAATAGCGGTGGCATTTTTGGCCAGGGCGCGCCCGTTAGCGGATCGCAGGCAGTGTAGCAATAGCCGCTGCGGGAGCTCACCCAGCCCGAGGCACCGCAATTCGTCATTGCCACGGCCATCGAATAACCGCCCGGCGTAACCATATGGCGAAACGGCGCCTGCGCAGAAAGCGTCTCAATAGCTGCCAGCAGCGCCGAAGCATCGCGAATAGCAAAGCGCCACAGGATGGCGGCTCCGTCGGCGAGCGGCTCGCGCCAGGCTGGCTCCTCGGCAAACAAATCGAGCATTTCTATTCCTCCTGCGCCGCCTCACGCTGCAGCAACCGGCGCTTACGTTCACTTCCCCAGCGATAGCCGGACAGCGCTCCGCTTTGACGAACGACGCGATGGCAGGGAACAATCACCGCCAGCGTATTTGCCGCGCAGGCATTTGCCACCGCGCGTATCGCGCGCGGTTTACCAATACGCTGTGCCAGCGTTTGATAACTGATAGTTTCACCTGCGGGTATCGCCTGAAGCGCCTGCCAAACTTCTCGCTGAAAAACAGTTCCATGGAGATCCAGCGGTAGCGAGAACGCATGTTCGGCAGGATTATCCAGCCAGCGCACAATACCGCAAATCCGCTGCCCAAATGCGGCATCGCCGGGCAACAGCCTTGCATGGGAAAACGTCTGCGTCAGCTCCTGAAACAGCGCTTCAGGACTATCCCCCAGCAAAACTGCACACACACCGCGCGCGCTTTCAGCTATCAAATAGTCGCCGAGCTGACAGGTGCCCTGTGCAAAATATAGCGTCAACAGCTCACCACCGCGCCGATACTGACTTGGCTTCATACCCAGCGCCCGTTTAACCTGACGATACGCCCTGCCACCCGAGGTATAGCCCGCCTCGTGCAGTGCGCGCGTTACCGTTTCTCCCCCTGCCTGCGCCTTGCGCAGCCGTTCGGCGCGCAGCGCACGTTGCCAGGCACCCGGAGTCAGCCCGGTCATTAATTTGAACTGACGATGAAAATGCCATGGGCTCATTGCCGCTCGCTCGGCCAGCATGTGTAATGTGAGCGGGGCTTCGCTTTCTTCCATCAAAGCACAGGCTTTTGCTATTCGAGCTTCCAGTGCCTCCCGCGCGCCGGAGCGGTCGGGGTGACAGCGCTTGCAGGGCCGAAATCCGGCCAGCAGCGCGTCCGCAGCGCTATCATAAAAGCGCACATTTTCCCTGCGCGGCGCGCGCGACGGACACGATGGACGGCAGAAAATCCCCGTAGTAATAACGGCAAAGAAAAAATCCGCTTCCGGGCTGCGCTGGCACAAAAGCGCCCAGCGCCGTTCGCTATCATCTTTTTTCATTTCCCCCTCCTCCCCGCTGGTTTTCTACCACTTTGGGCGAAAAACTACTGTCCTACGCGTACCTTCTTGCTTTTTAATTCGTTTTATTCAGCAAAAAAGGTTTAAACCCTGGGGATGCCCAAACGGAAAATCCGTGTGCTTCTTTAATAATAAGATAAACGGCGAGATTTTCTTTGAGCGCCAGCGCGCGCGCTTCTTCCGGCCCTAGCACCATCAGGCCGGTGTCCCATGCGTCAGCCTCCAGCGCATCGCGTGCAATAACCGTTGCGGACACCAGTTTATGTCGGATCGGTGCACCGGTGCGCGGATCGATGACGTGAGAGAGCCGCTGTCCATCCAGCTCATAATAATTACGATAGCTTCCGGAAGTACTGATACCCTGGCCATTAAGCGTTACCACCGCCTGCGCGGCGTTTTCCTGGTCCGTGGGTTTTTGGATAGCCACGCGCCAGGGCTTGCCGTCTGCGCGAACGCCGCGAGAAGTTACCGCGCCGCCAACGGAAACAAGGTAATTCTGAAACCCTTCTTGCTCTAATAAATGCGCCACGCTGTCGGCCGCGTATCCTTCTCCGACCGTTGACAGGTCAAGATAAAGTTCCGGTACATCTTTTTGTAACCACTGGCCCCGGGAGTCGTTAATCACGCGCAGATGCTGTAGGCCGGTTTTCGCGCGCGCCGCCGCAATTTGGGCCGGCGTTGGTGTCTTCAGCGGCTGTTTATCCGGGCCAAACCCCCAAAGGTTTACCAGCGGCCCTACGGTGATATCCATTGCCCCCTCAGTCTTTGCCCCAATACGCAGCGATCGGATTACGATATCGCTTATTGCTTCACTAACGGGCCACGGCGCGGAGCTTTGCTGTCGATTAAACCGGGAAAGCATAGAGTCAGGTTTCCAGGTTGAAAGCTGCCTGTCTTCGTTATCCAGCGTTTGCTGGATAATCTGGCGTAGTGTGTTTAGATGAACGGGAGTGCCGGAGGCAATGCTAACGTGCCACGATGTACCCATGGTCTTACCCTCCAGCGCTATCGCTGACGGGAGCGACCGGTTATCGCTATCGCAGGCGCTTAACGACACGATGAAATACCCTATTATCCATGCATGACGTTTCAGCATGCGTTTCCTCCTTATTTCGGCGCAATAATCGTACATGAAAAGTAAAGCGGGGGTCAGCATAGATGACCGCTGTGTTATGCGGCTTACAGCAATAAGGTAAGATTAGATATTTACTGCGTTCCCCTGCCGGGATTGAGCCTGAGGCAGGCCATAACGCACCATCTCTGAGACATTGACTATCAGTGACAGGAACAAAGCGGGATGTTGATTGCATTTTTCCGGTAGGGAAAACCAGCGATACCGCCTTTAGGCTAATACCTGATAGTCAATGCGGCAACTCACCTCATCTGGCAGAACGTGGCTTTCTGTAGACATAAAAAAGGGCCAACTGGCCCTTTTTTAATTTTAACGAAAAGTATGATTAGAACTGGTAAACCATACCTACCGCTACGATGTTATCGGTGTTGATACCGGCCGCACGGGTAAAGTCGTTATCATCCAGCAGGTTAATCTGGTAATCCGCAAAGGTAGAGAAGTTTTTATTGAAGTAGTAGGTTGCACCCACATCAATATATTTCTTCAGATCCTGGTCGCCATAATTCCCGATGTCTTTGCCTTTAGACTGCAGGTAAGCAATAGACGGGCGCAGGCCAAAGTCGAACTGGTACTGAGCCACTACTTCAAAGTTCTGCGCCTTATCGGCAAAACCGTAAGCGGCAGAATCGGAACCGCCAAAGCGCGTACCGTTATAAGACTGGGTATACATTGCAGCCAGATAAACATCATTCGCGTCGTACTTCACGCCGCCGGTGTACGCATCAGCGCGATCGCCGTGGCCGTATACGCCTACGGTATTGTTCTGGTCCCAGGTACGCTTAGAGGACGCCATCGCCCCCCCCACGCTGAAACCTTTGCCCAGGTCGTAGGTCAGAGACAGGCCATAGCCGTCGCCGTTTTGTTTCTGCAGCTTACGACCGTCAATATCTTCACCTTTCGCGCTACCGTTTTTACCCTGGTACTGCGCAGCAAAGTTCAGGCCATCCACTAACCCAAAGAAATCGGTGTTACGATAGGTCAGGACGCCGTTACCGCGGCTGAACAGGAAGTTGTCGGCACCATAAGTGCCACCGCCGAATTCAGGCAGAACGTCGGTCCATGCGCTTACGTCATACAGAACGCCATAGTTACGACCATAATCCAGCGAGCCCGCATCGGCTATTTTCAAACCGGCAAACGCCACACGAGTCCAGGCGTTATTTTCGCTTTCATCGGTATTAGCGTTAATTTGATATTCCCACTGGCCATAGCCTGTGATTTGCTGGTTAACCTGCGTTTCGCCTTTGAAGCCAATACGCATGTAAGTTTGGTCACCGTCAGAACCATCGTTGTCAGAGAAATAGTGTTCTCCGTCAACTTTTCCGTAAAGATCCAGTTTGTTGCCGTCTTTATTATAGATTTCTGCCGCATTTGCAGCGCCTGCTACCAGCAAAGCCGGCACCAGCAGGGACAGTACTTTAACTTTCATGTTATTAACCCTCGTTATATGCTTTTTTTCGCCACTTTAATTGCCACTGCTTACCGATCGTCGTTCTTAATCAGTTGGCAGCCCATTCTGTTAAAACAATACGGATGAATCCAATGGGTTTGAGATACTAAAACTATTTAGATGTTTCGGTCTGCAATATACATGTTACAAAATGTAATTCCAAGGGAACTTTTTTTAAGCACGGAAAGATAAAATAGCCGCACTAATTGTAAAAACACAATCATAAACATCTTTACACGCCTTGACAAGGCTAATATGCCGCACGGTTTGCCAAAACGATCACACTTTTTCGGTCTAAGCTCCAATCGCTATCATCATTAACTTTATTAATTACCTTCGTTCAGGAATGGACGTTTGGTTTGTCTTTAGACCGGCCTTTAAGGTCGGTTTTTTATTTCTATTTTTCCTTTTCTTCCCTTCACATTTTTCATTTCAATTCTCTGTTCCTGGAATTTCTTCTTTTATTTTAAAATCCTTATTTTTATTTAGTTGAATTATCCATAGTTCCATTACGTAAATATTTATTCACGCAATCATTAAGCGGAAATAGATATCTCTCAGATTCAGTTAAATCATAAACCCATCTCGTTAACCTTATTTCATTTAAACGATGGATATAAAGCGCCTGACCAACGATGACGTAGCCTGCTTTTCCCGGTATGCTTGCGCATGGCATACGCGTGGCTACTTATATTCTCCACGCGTTTTAATGACATTTGGCCCTAAGGCCTCTCAGGCAAAACGGAAATAATGAGTCAGTCAGATACGATGCGCCATCCTAAATTTTCATTAATGCCCGGCAGTATCACACGCTTCTTTTTACTGCTTATCGTCGTGCTCTTAGTCGCTATGGGCGTGATGGTGCAAAGTGGCATTAATATCTGGCTAAAGGACAGAAGCTATCAATTGGCTGAGGTCACGCGCACGTTACACAAGCGCGTTGATACCTACCGATACGCGACCTGGCAAATTTACGATAGCGTCAACGCTATCCCGTATAGTGAAGAGCAGAGCAATATCCAGGAAACGCGCCTGCGTCAGGATGTTTACTATCTGGAAAAACCGCGTCATAAGATTGAAGCACTGATTTTTGGCGCGCATGAAGATAGTACACGCGAAATGGCTCGTAGAATTTCCGGCTATCTGGATACCCTCTGGGGCGCAGAAAGCCTACCCTGGTCGATGTACTATCTCAACGGTCAGGATAATAGCCTCATCCTGACCTCAACGCTGCCGCTTAAAGATCTCACCGCTGGATTCAAGGATGCTAACGTCAATGGCATCGTCGATTCGCGCCGTGCAGAAATGCTACAGCAGGCGAATATGCTAGATGAGCGAGAAAGCTTCTCGCCGTTAAGACGCCTGTCCTGGCAAAATGTCTATTATTTTACCCTGCGCACAACGTTCAATCAGCCCGGCCATCTGGCCACCGTCGTCGCTTTTGATATCCCAGTCAATGACCTCCTGCCTGCTTCAATGGCGCTCGCCAATTTGCGCCTCGATCCTGATGAAACGCAGCGTACCGCAACCGGCACGGATAAAGAGCGCGCCAGGCGCGTTCACGTCTCATTCAACGGCACGCGTATTGAAATTACGTCTCCGGTAAGCGATACGCAGCTTAAGTTGGTCTGGAAAGTGCCGTTTGGCGCAATGCTCATCGATACGTTACAGGGGCTGCTATTACCCCTGCTATTAAATATCGGGCTACTGGCGCTGGCGCTGTTCGGCTACGCTACGTTTCGCCATCCGTCCTCCCCGCGTCAGGCCGACGCATCTTCCACCGTGGGCAGTGAGCTGAAAACCCTGCGCGCGCTCAATGAAGAAATTATTGCGTTATTACCGCTAGGTCTGTTGGTTCACGATCCGGAAACTCGCCGTACATTAATGAGTAATCCCACCGCCGATCATTTATTACCTCATTTGAATTTACAAAATATCGCGGCGATGGCAGACAGACATCAGGGCGTAATACAGGCCACCGTTAATAATGAACTTTACGAAATCCGCCAATACCGCAGCCAGGCCGTACCGCGCACGCAAATCTTTATCATTCGGGAGCAGGATAGAGAAATCCTGGTCACCAAAAAACTGCGCCAGGCGCACATGCTATATGAAAAAAATCAGCAGGCCAGAATGGCCTTTATGCAGCACATTGGCGCAGCGCTAAAAACGCCGGTTAATCGCCTTGCCGAAAGGCTGGCCGCGCTTGGGGAGCAGGAAAGCCCGGTTCCGCTTCTCGATGACGCCCGGCGCATTATTTGCCTGGTGGATGAAATCCAATTATTAAATCAACTGGAAGACGAAAGCTGGCAGGGGGAAAGCGTCCGGTTTTCCATACAGGCGCTTCTTGACGATCTGGTGCCTTCTATCCTGCCAATTATTCGACGCAAAGGGCTGCAGTTTCTCATCAATAATCATTTGAATGCTGATGATGAGCGCTTTGGCGATCGTACTGCGCTTCACAGAATGTTAAGTATGCTGCTGCAATATGCGATAACCACGACAAAAATCGGAAAAATCACGCTGGATATCAGTGCGGAAGAAAATGCGCCCGAGCGTTTGCTGTTTAGGATGCTGGATACCGGCACGGGTATTACTCACGATGAAATTGATAATGTTCACTTTCCTTACCTGCATGCTCCCAGGGAAGATGATAAAGGCGCAGCGAACGGCCTTGCTTTCCGCCTGTGCGACAAGCTCGCTCGCACTATGGGCGGTCATCTGAATATTAAATCACATCTCGATTTAGGAACGCGCTACAGCCTGCACCTTATCCTCCCGCTGGCGGAAGAAGATGCCGTTGAGGACAAGCGTGAAAGACCGCAGGAACGGCTGCTTGACGATCTCACCGCACTGATTGATATCGCCGCTGGCGAAGTCAAAAATATTATCGTCAGACAGCTCGAAAGCATGGGAGCATCGTGCATTACCAGCGATGAAAAAGCGCCCGGACAAGACTTCGATCTTTTTTTAACAGATAATCCATCAAATCTTACTGATTTCGGCCTACTTTTAAGCGATGATGAGCAAGGCGTAAGGAAATTAGGACCGGGCCAGTATCGCGTTAACTTTAATATTCGCCATGCTATGCAGGACGCTATATTACAGCTTATTGAAGAGCAGCTGACCCGCGAGTCCGCTTCCGATATCGCCTCCGTTAACGATGAAAACGCACAGTTACATGCCAGCGGCTATTATGCGCTCTTCGTCGATACGGTACCGGATGACGTCCAGAGGCTGTATACTGATTCAGCAAACCAGGATTTTGCTGCGCTAGGGCAAACGGCTCACCGCCTAAAAGGGGTGTTTGCTATGTTAAATCTTACGCCCGGTAAGCAATTGTGTGAAACGCTGGAGCATCACATTCAGGAGAAAGATGCCCCGGTCATAGAGAAATATATCAGCGAGATTGACGCTTACGTCAAAAGCTTGCTTTAGCAAGGTAGCCTATTACATGAACAACATGAACGTAATCATTGCCGACGATCATCCGATCGTGCTCTTTGGCATCCGAAAATCACTTGAACAGATTGAATGGGTGAACGTTGTCGGTGAGTTTGAAGATTCCACAGCTTTGATCAATAACCTCCCGAAACTTGATGCGCATGTGCTTATCACCGATCTTTCCATGCCCGGCGACAAGTATGGGGACGGTATTACGCTCATCAAATACATCAAGCGCCACTTTCCTAACCTGTCAATCATCGTATTAACGATGAATAATAATCCGGCAATTCTTAGCGCGGTATTGGACCTGGATATCGAGGGTATCGTGCTTAAGCAGGGTGCGCCCACCGATCTTCCTAAAGCGCTGGCCGCGTTACAGAAAGGGAAGAAATTTACGCCGGAAAGCGTCTCTCGCCTGCTGGAAAAAATCAGCGCAGGCGGATATGGCGATAAGCGGCTCTCTCCTAAAGAGAGTGAAGTTCTGCGTTTGTTTGCCGAAGGTTTTCTGGTTACCGAAATCGCGCGCAAACTCAACCGCAGTATCAAAACCATCAGTAGCCAGAAAAAATCAGCGATGATGAAACTCGGCGTGGATAATGATATCGCGCTGCTAAACTATCTTTCCTCCGTAAGCCTGACGCCTGCGGATAAAGAGTAGTCACGCTTCTCCCTGGCCCTCTGCTGATGAGGGCCTCCCTCCCTTTTATTACACCTCACGACATATGGCGCAAAATTTTTCCAGACCGCCATCCAGCGTCAGCAAGCCAATACTGCACAATATTAAACAGCTTCCGACCGCGTAGTATAAATATGAGGTTGGCGAAACGCTGCGTGATACGCCAACCCGTTACATGGAATAAGTATTACGTCCGAGCGCGCCTTACACGCTCGGCATAAAGCGCCAGCGTTTGTCGTAGTACATCTAAGGTCACAGGCTTTGACAAGCAGCTATCCATCCCAGACTCAATACACCGCTGTTTCTCTTCGGCTAGCGCATTTGCCGTAACGCCCACCACCGGCAGCGTCAGCCCTAATTGACGAATACGCTGCGTCAGGCGATAGCCATCCATATTCGGCATATTGACATCGCTGAGAACAATATCAACCGAGTGTTTACTCAGCACATTGAGCGCATCTACGCCATCATTGGCTGTTTTACAAGGGTAACCCAGGGTTGCAAGCTGATCGGCGAGAAGACGCCGGTTGATAGGATGGTCATCAACGATGAGCACCATCATATCGTCGTTTTGTTCACACAGCGCTTCCGGTGCAGGCAGCCCTGCAGCTCCCGGCACAGACACCTCAACGCTATAGATACGTCCCAGTAGCGTCATAATTTCGTGCGGTGCCGCCACGCTGTGCACCCAATACCCCGGTCTGCGCTCTATCGGCATGCCAATATGACGCCGGCAAAACAAAATGACCGCCCTGCCCGGCCAGATATCATCCGGTTCACTGTCAGTGATAAAAATATCTTCATGTACGTCAGAAAAATTGCCATCGAAAGCAATTGCACTAATACCATTCCGGGACAAAAACGAAGTTAAATAACAACTTAACGCCTGGTTACGTATTGCCAGCCAACAGCGTTTTTCAGCCAACTCCGCGATTTCTGCGGGTGGAGCGGTTTGTGCGCTGTACAGTGGAATGCGAATAGTAAACTGGCTTCCCATTCCCGGCTCAGTCTCGACAGCGATATCGCCATCCATCATGCCGACCAGCTTCTCGCAGATAGCCAGCCCTAGCCCGGTTCCCTGAAAGTTTCTCTGAACGCCAGTGCCCACCTGAAAGAAAGGATCGAATAATCTCACCACTTCTTTCGCCGGTATTCCCACGCCGGTATCCCTAACCTGAATCCGTAAATAGCACTCATCCACGGTGACATGCAGGACAATACATCCTATATCCGTAAACTTGATGGCATTACTCAATAAATTTGAAATGACCTGCTGCAGGCGAATAGGATCGCCCATTAGCGTTACCGGCACATCCGGTTCAATAAAACAATAAAGCCCTAACTGCTTACGAACCACCAGCGGCAAATAATTCGCGGTAATATGGTTCATTACCTCACGCGGCGAAAACTCGCGCGGCTCTATTTTTAACTGCTCCGACTCTATTTTGGAAAAATCTAAAATATCGCTAATAATTTTTAATAGCAGCGTCGATGAGTTATGCATGGCGGTTACCAGGCGCTCTACGCCTTTTGGCAACTCCCGCGTTTGCAGCAAATCCAGATTGCCGATAATACCGTAAAGCGGCGTGCGTAATTCGTGACTCACCATGGCAAGAAACATGGACTTAGACTGGCTGGCCTGCTCTGCTGCCTGCGCCATTTCCTGTAAAGATTCTTCCATTTTTACGCGCGCGCTCACATCCACCAGCACGCAAATGGCGACATTTTCGTTACGGTAGCGGGAATGCACAAAACTTATCTGCAGATTCGTATTATTGCTGGTCAGCACATCGACAAAATTAACCTGCTGCCCGCAAATAATTTGCGTTAGCCGCTGCCTATCTTCCTGGGTAAGCATATTTAGATAGTTATGGGCCAGCTCATTGCTCAGGATATTTGTGCCGTCCAGCGTGCGTAAAATGCAAATACCAACCGGTGCGGAAGCGACTATTTTGCGGTTAAATTGTTCATGTTCTTCCAGACGCTGCGCGTCCGCTTCCGCCGGTATAAAAATACGCCGCTCATATAAACGCGCCAGCGTGAATAACATAATTCCCGTCAGTACATTTAGCAGCACCGCGTTTAATATCAGCATCCGGATACGCTCCAGCACCATATCCACGGGAACAGAGTAAATAACGCTGAGCGATGAAGGAGGCAGATTCTTTTTCAGAATTAGCTGTTTAAAACCGGTGGTGTAGCCAAACCACATTCGTTTTTGTAGCCAGCGCGCATCCGGATGCAGCGCGGTCTCGTTTCCGGTTAACGAAAGTCGGGTATGACCATTTTCATCCAGCAGCGTTACTCCCATCGGCAATGCGCCCGGGGTAAAAAAATTCTCCATGCGGAGAGTTTGCTCTATCCCCAACATTACCTGCGTTCCATTAGGCTGGTAAACGGGCGTTAAGGTATAAAAATAGCCGATACCCGGCCTTGGTCCCTGCGCAATCCAAAACAGGCTATTCGCGCGCTCATTTTTCGGCGCGCTGCGATAGAGTTTAATTTTATCATGAAGCATTTTTAGCGTATTACTACGCTCAAGCGGCATATTACGTAGCCCGAAATCGACCATGCACTGGCTCGGGCCATCAATTAGAAAAACGCGATTAAGATCGTATGAGGCAGAGAGGTTATCGTGCCAGTTTTCCATAAACCAGCGCAGCGATTTCACTGAATTCGTCAGCGAATGGCTCATTATCTGGCAGCCCTGCTCACGTCCCCCGGGGAGCGACAGCGCGCGCGGTGGCTCCAGCGCATCGCTGTTCTGATTTTGAGCCGTTGCTGAGTTGGCGACAAACTGATTTTCAGTAATATATTTCAGCTCTTTCATTACGTCGGAAGTGCGCTGAATATAGCGCTGCGCCTGGTCGTAACTCAGCGTAAATGCCTGCTGAATTTCCATTTCTTTAACGTGCAGCACATTAACGATATAAAAGACAGAAAATAGAGCGATTAACAGCCAGAGCAATAGCGCCAGCGCGCGAAATAGGTAGCGCGACACTTTTAGCGTCGATCGGAAAGAGACAAAATATTTCAAAGCGGCTCCGGCGTCCTTTCACCTGCAATCTTAAATAATGCCGATAAGGTAGCGATAAACGCCTGCGCCCGCAATGACAACCTGTCGGCAACTCACCGGTTACTTTTCGCCGGGGTAAGCGCTTCTTTCCAGGCGCCTACACGGGAGAAAAAACGTAAATTCAATGGGATGAATTACGCCAGAATTCAGGGATAACAATCAATCACCGCCTCACAGGAGGAGATTGTGAGGCAGCAATAAAACAGGCCGGCACGCTGCCGCGCCGGCCTGTTTTCCATGAAAGTAACGCCAGATTACTCTTCGTCACTCTCCGGCATATCATCCCCCTCGGTTTCCGGTGCGATTTCGTCATCGCCTTCCGCGGCGGTACCGTCAATGGCGTCGAGATCCTCTTCGTCCACCGGTTCTGCAACGCGCTGCAGCCCAACCACGTTTTCCTCTTCCGCAGTGCGGATCAGGATAACGCCCTGAGTATTACGTCCAACGATACTGACCTCGGAAACGCGCGTGCGCACCAGCGTCCCCGCGTCGGTTATCATCATTATCTGGTCGCAGTCATCCACCTGAACGGCGCCCACAACGTGGCCATTTCGCTCAGTAACCTTAATGGAGATAACGCCCTGAGTAGCGCGCGATTTGGTTGGGTATTCTGCCGCGGAGGTGCGTTTACCGTAACCATTCTGCGTAACGGTCAGGATAGCGCCTTCGCCACGCGGTACAATCAGTGATACCACACTGTCGCCCTCTGCCAGACGAATACCTCGAACCCCGGTCGCGGTACGTCCCATGGTGCGCACCGCATCTTCTTTAAAGCGCACGACTTTACCCAGCGCCGAAAACAGCATAACTTCATCGTTACCGTCGGTTAAATCGACGCCGATAAGCTCATCGCCTTCATTCAAATTAACGGCGATGATCCCCGCGCTGCGCGGGCGGCTAAACTCTGTAAGCGCGGTTTTCTTCACCGTTCCGCTGGCGGTAGCCATGAAGACATTTATACCTTCTTCGTATTCACGCACCGGCAGAATAGCGGTAATGCGTTCGTTCGCTTCCAGCGGCAGCAGATTGACGATTGGACGCCCGCGCGCGCCTCGGCTGGCTTCAGGAAGCTGGTATACCTTCATCCAGTAAAGGCGGCCGCGGCTGGAGAAGCACAGGATAGTGTCATGCGTGTTCGCCACCAGTAGCCGGTCAATAAAGTCTTCTTCTTTGATACGCGCGGCAGATTTACCTTTACCGCCGCGACGCTGCGCCTCGTAATCCGTCAACGGCTGATACTTCACATAGCCCTGATGCGACAGCGTGACAACCACGTTTTCCTGGTTGATCAGATCTTCAATATTGATATCAGCGCTATTGGCAGTAATTTCAGTGCGGCGCTCATCGCCAAACTGATCGCGAATAAGCTCCAGCTCTTCGCGAATAACTTCCATCAAACGTTCAGCGCTACCCAAAATATGCAGCAGCTCGGCTATCTGTCCGAGCAATTCTTTATATTCGTCCAGCAGCTTTTCATGCTCAAGGCCGGTCAGCTTTTGCAAACGCAAATCCAGGATAGCCTGCGCCTGCTGTTCGGTAAGATAATATTTACCGTCATGAATGCCGAACTCTGGTTCCAGCCACTCCGGACGCGCTGCATCATCGCCCGCACGCTCCAGCATCGCCGCCACGTTACCTAACGCCCACGGCTGGGCAATTAGCCCGGCTTTCGCTTCTGCCGGCGTCGGAGCACGACGGATAAGCTCGATAATGGGATCGATATTGGCAAGCGCTATCGCTAAAGCTTCCAGGATATGCGCGCGATCGCGCGCTTTACGCAATTCAAAAATAGTGCGGCGCGTCACAACTTCACGGCGGTGACGCACGAACGCTTCCAGAATTTCTTTCAGCGCCATAATTTTGGGCTGACCATGATGGAGTGCCACCATGTTAATACCGAAAGAAACCTGTAATTGCGTCTGGGAATAGAGGTTATTCAGCACCACCTCGCCCACCGCATCGCGCTTCACTTCAATAACGATGCGCATCCCGTCTTTATCAGACTCGTCGCGTAGAGCGCTGATGCCTTCTACGCGTTTGTCCTTGACCAGTTCGGCGATTTTTTCAATCAATCGCGCTTTATTCACCTGGTAGGGAATTTCGTGAACGATAATGGTTTCACGCCCGGTTTTCGCGTCAGCTTCTACTTCTGCGCGAGCGCGGATGTAAATTTTGCCACGCCCGGTGCGGTAGGCTTCTTCAATACCGCGACGCCCGTTAATGATAGCGGCAGTAGGAAAATCCGGGCCCGGTATGTGCTCCATCAGCCCTTCAATGCTGATGTTTTCATCATCAATATAAGCGAGACAGCCGTTAATCACTTCCGTCAGGTTGTGCGGCGGAATATTCGTCGCCATACCTACCGCAATCCCGGAGGAGCCGTTCACCAGCAAATTAGGGATTTTTGTCGGCATCACTTCCGGGATTTTTTCCGTCCCGTCGTAGTTATCGACAAAATCAACGGTCTCTTTTTCGAGATCGGCCATTAATTCATGGGCAATTTTTGCAAGACGAATTTCGGTATAACGCATCGCCGCCGCGGAGTCGCCGTCGATAGAACCAAAGTTCCCCTGCCCGTCTACCAGCGTATAGCGCAGCGAAAAAGGCTGCGCCATGCGCACTATCGTATCGTAAACGGCTGAATCACCGTGGGGATGGTATTTACCGATAACGTCGCCAACAACACGGGCCGATTTTTTGTAAGCTTTGTTCCAGTCGTTGCCCAATACGTTCATGGCGTACAGAACGCGACGGTGAACCGGCTTGAGGCCATCACGGACATCCGGCAGTGCACGGCCAACAATCACCGACATCGCGTAGTCCAGATAGGAACTTTTCAGTTCTTCCTCAATGTTAACCGGCGTAATTTCTCTGGCAAGGTCGCTCATGTAACCGCTATCCCTCTTTAATATCCCGGATTCAAAGGTCGCAAATTATAACACAGCCCGGCGCACTCAGGTAAGCGGTTAAGCCGTGCGCCAGCGCTTTATTCAGGCGCGCGGCCTGATATACTCGCAGGCATGATAAAAGCAAGGAGTAAACGTCCCATGAATGCAGAAAATGCAGCGCGTTCCCCGAATGTCGATAGCCACGAAATCGCAAAGTTCGAAGCAGTCGCCACCCGCTGGTGGGATCCGCAGGGCGAATTCAAACCGTTGCATCGCATTAACCCGTTACGCCTTGGCTATATTTGCGATCGGGCAGGCGGCCTGTTTGGGAAAAAAATTCTCGATGTCGGCTGCGGCGGTGGAATTTTAAGTGAAAGTATGGAACAAGAAGGCGCCATCGTAACCGGGCTGGATATGGGCGCAGAGCCTCTGCAGATAGCGCGTTTGCATGCACTGGAAAGCGGCGCGCAGGTTGAATATGTGCAGCAAACGGTGGAACAGCATGCGGAACTGCATTCCGGAGAATATGACATCGTCACCTGTATGGAAATGCTGGAGCACGTTCCCGATCCGCGCTCAGTGGTACATGCCTGCGCGCGTCTGGTAAAACCCGGTGGACACGTCTTTTTTTCAACGCTCAACCGGAACGGAAAGTCCTGGCTGATGGCGGTAATTGGCGCCGAATACATTCTGCGCATGGTGCCGCGTGGCACGCACGACGCGAGCAAATTTATCAAGCCAGCAGAGCTACTAAGCTGGGTCGACGAAACCTCGCTACAAGAGCGCCATATGACCGGCTTACACTACAACCCGTTGCTCGACCATTTTCGGCTGGCGCCCGGCGTCGACGTTAACTATATGGTACATACCCAGGCCCGCTAAACGCTTTCTGGCTCCCGGCAGCGCCGCAGGGAGCCGCAGGGCGGCGTAGATAGAAAGTTAACAACCACGGCTTTCAGCCTTAACAAAAGATAACAGTACGGCAAAGGCCAGTATCAGGGCTGATATTAACCCACACTCCTCCTTAATTACCCTGCCGCAGGCATCAATAATTTCCCCTGCCAGTTGTTTGCCAATTTGCGGCCAAATTGCCCGCCATGCTAACCAGAAAACTCACCAGCACTAAAAGATAATATCTATTCACACTGGGTAAACTCATGACTACCATCGCCAGTGCGTGAAGAGCCGCAGTTCGCCAAATAGTGCGAAAACCGCCGCATACCGTGTTAACGCGCCGATCGCCGCTTCACTTGTCGCAGCCAATTGCAAAAATCTGACCTGATTTCTGGCAACCCACTGAAATATAATATTGATTAATTTTCCTCGCTGCGAGGCTCATTAATTTACAGCAAAGCATAGCGCCAGGGCGCATAATTTCTCACACGTTTAAGAAACCATCATTCAGTCATATTTTGATTTTTTTTCACGGATTATTGACAAGTACACCAGCCCATAGCCGGCGAGGGCTGCGCGATAATCTGAAATCCACAACCTTAATTTCATGACAAAATCAATACTTGTCCTCGCGCGATTCCTTACTAGAATACTCACCATATAGTGATTCATTTATGTTAAAGCCCCTAGATATAGTATTTATCCACAGAGTTAGTCACAAACGAACTCTGTGGATAAAACGCAGGGGATATATTCATCTCACGGACAGGTATTTCCCACATGAATCAGAGCCTACTGGTTACAAAACGTGATGGCCGCACTGAGCGCATCAATCTGGATAAACTTCACCGTGTCCTGGACTGGGCCGCCGAGGGGCTGAATAACGTCTCCATCTCACAGGTAGAACTACGCTCGCAGATTCAGTTCTATGACGGCATCAAAACCTCTGATATTCATGAAACCATAATCAAGGCCGCGGCAGATCTTATCTCACGCGAAGCGCCGGATTACCAATACCTGGCCGCTCGGCTGGCTATTTTCCACCTGCGTAAAAAAGCCTACGGTCAGTTTGAGCCGCCGAAACTGTACGACCACGTAGTGAATATGGTGGAGCTGGGCAAATACGACGCCCATCTTCTGGAAGATTACACGGAAGAGGAGTTCGCCCAGCTTGACGGTTTTATCGATCACTGGCGCGACATGAACTTCTCCTACGCGGCGGTGAAACAACTGGAAGGAAAATACTTAGTCCAGAATCGGGTAACCGGTGAAATCTACGAAAGCGCTCAGTTCCTCTATATTCTGGTCGCAGCCTGCCTGTTTTCCGGCTACCCGCGCGAAACACGTCTCGATTACGTTAAGCGCTTTTACGATGCTATCTCAACGTTTAAGATTTCCCTGCCGACGCCGATTATGTCCGGCGTCCGCACCCCAACGCGCCAGTTCAGCTCTTGCGTACTGATAGAATGCGGCGACAGTCTGGATTCCATTAATGCCACGTCCAGCGCGATAGTAAAATACGTGTCTCAGCGCGCGGGCATTGGGATTAATGCCGGGCGCATCCGCGCACTGGGCAGCCCTATCCGCGGCGGCGAAGCGTTTCACACCGGCTGCATTCCGTTCTACAAACATTTCCAGACCGCAGTGAAATCCTGCTCGCAGGGCGGCGTACGCGGCGGCGCAGCAACCTTATTCTACCCGCTGTGGCACCTGGAAGTAGAAAGCCTGCTGGTGCTGAAGAATAACCGCGGCACTGACGCAAACCGCGTTCGCCACATGGATTATGGCGTACAAATCAACAAACTGATGTATACCCGCCTGCTAAAAGGCGGCGATATTACGCTGTTTAGTCCGTCCGACGTTCCGGGCCTGTATGACGCCTTCTTTGAAGACCAGGATGAGTTTGAGCGCCTGTATGTACAATATGAAAATGATGAAAACATACGAAAATCCCAGGTCAAAGCGGCCGATTTGTTTTCTCTGATGATGCAGGAACGCGCCTCTACCGGGCGTATCTACATTCAGCACGTCGATCACTGTAATACGCACAGCCCGTTTAACCCGGAAATCGCCCCGGTGCGGCAATCCAACCTGTGTCTGGAAATCGCGCTGCCGACCAAACCGATGCAGGATGTGAACGATGAAAACGGCGAAATTGCGCTGTGTACGCTCTCCGCGTTCAACCTTGGGGCGATTAATCATCTCGATGAACTGGAGGAGCTGGCCATTCTTGCCGTGCGCGCGCTCGACGCCCTGCTCGATTACCAGGACTACCCGATTCCCGCGGCGAAACGCGGTGCCATGGGGAGACGCACGCTCGGCATCGGGGTTATCAACTTTGCCTATTATCTGGCGAAGCACGGCGTGCGTTACTCTGACGGCAGCGCGAATAACCTGACTCACAAAACGTTTGAAGCTATTCAGTACTGGCTGCTGAAAGCCTCAAACGATCTGGCGAAAGAACAAGGCGCCTGCCCGTGGTTTAATGAAACCAACTGGGCGCAGGGCATACTGCCAATCGATACCTATAAAAAAGATTTGGACGCCATCTGCAATGAAGCGCTGCACTACGACTGGGAAAGCCTGCGTGAATCGATTAAGACGCACGGCCTGCGGAATTCAACGCTCTCCGCGCTGATGCCGTCAGAGACCTCTTCGCAGATCTCCAACGCCACCAACGGTATCGAGCCACCGCGCGGTCATATCAGCATTAAGGCGTCGAAAGACGGTATTTTACGCCAGGTCGTCCCGGAATATGAGCGCCTGAAAGATAACTATGAACTGCTGTGGGATTTGCCCAACAACGACGGTTATCTCCAGCTGGTCGGCATCATGCAAAAATTTATCGATCAGGCGATTTCAGCAAATACCAATTACGATCCTCAGCGCTGGCCGAGCGGTAAGGTGCCGATGCAACAATTGCTGAAAGATTTGCTCACAGCCTATAAATTCGGCGTGAAGACACTTTACTATCAGAACACTCGCGACGGCGCAGAAGATACCCAGGACGATCTGGCGCCTTCTATCCAGGATGACGGCTGCGAAAGCGGCGCATGTAAGATCTGACGACAGAGGGATGGCGCAGCCCATCCCTTTTTTCTGATTCACAGGAATACACTCATGGCATACACCACATTTTCACAGACGAAAAACGACCAGCTTAAAGAGCCCATGTTCTTCGGTCAGCCGGTTAACGTGGCCCGTTTCGATCAGCAAAAATATGAAATTTTCGAAAAGCTTATTGAAAAACAGCTTTCCTTTTTCTGGCGCCCGGAAGAAGTGGACGTTTCACGCGATCGCATTGATTTCCAGGCACTGCCGGAACATGAAAAACATATTTTTACCAGTAACCTAAAATATCAGACGCTGCTGGATTCTATTCAGGGCCGCAGCCCTAACGTCGCGCTGCTGCCGCTGATTTCAATTCCGGAGCTGGAAACTTGGGTGGAAACCTGGGCGTTCTCTGAAACGATTCACTCGCGCTCCTACACGCACATTATCCGCAATATCGTTAACGACCCGTCGATTATTTTTGATGATATTGTCACCAACAAAGAGATCCTCAAGCGCGCCCGGGATATTTCTAACTACTATGACGATCTCATTGAACTCACCAGCTACTGGCATCTGCTCGGTGAAGGCACGCATCATATCAATGGCCAAGCTGTCGTCGTTGACCTGCATGAGCTGAAGAAAAAGCTCTATCTGTGCCTGATGAGCGTTAACGCCCTGGAAGCGATTCGCTTCTATGTCAGCTTTGCCTGCTCCTTCGCCTTCGCAGAACGCGAACTGATGGAGGGCAACGCGAAAATTATCCGCCTTATCGCTCGCGACGAAGCGCTGCATCTCACCGGCACTCAGCACATGATAAACCTGATGCGCAGCGGTGAAGACGATCCGGAAATGGCAGAAATCGCCAAAGAGTGCCAGCAGGAGTGCTATGACCTGTTCGTTATGGCGGCTCAGCAGGAAAAAGAGTGGGCAAACTACCTGTTCCGCGACGGCTCTATGATTGGGCTGAACAAAGATATCCTGTGTCAGTACGTGGAATATATCACTAATATACGCATGCAGGCGGTGGGCCTGGATCTACCGTTCCAGACGCGCTCAAACCCTATTCCGTGGATTAACGCCTGGCTGGTCTCTGATAATGTACAGGTCGCACCGCAGGAAGTGGAAGTGAGTTCTTATTTGGTCGGGCAAATAGATTCGAATATTGATGCCGATGACCTGAGTAACTTCCAGCTCTAATGGCTAACACGCGTATCCGGCTAAGCGTCTCCGGCACCGATCTCCAGTGCAGCGATGAACATCCGTCGCTGCTGGCGGCGCTGGAGTCTCATAATGTCGCGGTGGAATATCAGTGCCGTGAAGGTTACTGCGGCGCCTGCCGTATGCGTCTCGTCGCCGGAGAAGTTCACTGGATAAATACACCGCTGGCATTCATACAGCCGGGCGAAATTCTGCCGTGCTGCTGCAAGGCGCGCGGCGATGTGGAAATCGATATATAGCTGCTGCGCGCAGCACTTTAGCTGCGTGGGCTAACCCCTTTAGCCCCTCCTCCAGCCCGCACGCAGAATTTAGCCCTGCATCAGCGCGTCAATCCCCTCTGCCGACAGCGATACGAGTCGACATCGGCAGCAACTACGCATTCGGCAGGTTAACTCACTCACAAAACGCCGAATTAAACCGCAGAGAAACGCCCATGAATCGGTGCTAAAGCGGCCATAAATGGCCCACTCTGAGACAGCAAAAAGGGCCGAAATCGGCCCTTTTTGATTTAACGCTGCGTAACCAATATCAATTCTTATTCAGAAATTTCACCGCTTTATCCGGGAAGTCGGTAAACAGCCCATCGACATCGGCTTTGTTATACAGCAAATCATAAAGCTGATTAACATCAGACACATAGTTCGGTAGCGCATCCGATCGAACGGTAAACGGATGCACTGCAAGCCTGCTGGCATGCGCCTCTTTCACCATGGCCGTCAGCGTAATATGGCCTTTAGTTGCGCCATCGGCCACCAGCATATGATAGTCCGGGCCGATACCCTCGGCGTATTGCGCAATCTGTTTCATGGCGCCGGGTTTAAACATCCAGTCGTAGCTGTAGTTAGCCCATGTACCATCGGGTTTGCGCCACTGCGTTTCATGCCAGTCAGTGTAGGCGATAAGCTGAATTAACTTCAAATTCATGCCCCGTTCCGGCATGAGCGTTTTTTTAATCCGCTGTAGCTCATTTACATCAAAGCACTGGAGATAAACATTGTCCTCACGCCCGGTTTAGCCGTATTGCTTTAATACATCCAGCACCCGCGCCGCAATATCTTTCCCTTCCTGATGGTGAAACCAGGGCGCTTTGATTTCCGGATAAATACCGATATTTTTCCCGGTTGAGTGATTCAGCCCCTGAATAAACTCCAGCTCTTCCTGGAAGGTATGAACCCTAAAATCTGATTTACCCATCGGGAATCGGCCCGGATAAGTCTGCACCGGCTTGCCGTCTTTAATATCGAACCCTTCAGTAAATTTCAGGGATTTTATTTCCGCCAGCGTAAAATCAATCGCGTAGTAGCGCCCGTCTTTACGCGCCCTATCGGGGAACCGCTGCGCGACGTTGGTAACGCGATCCAGGTAATGATCGTGCAGCACAACTGTCAACAACGGGTAAAAAGTGATCCACTTACCGTCACCACCAACGGTC
>CALYPF010000045.1 GCA_945271245.1 uncultured Enterobacteriaceae bacterium
TAGACCGTTGGTGGTGACGGTAAGTGGATCACTTTTTACCCGTTGTTGACACTTATCTATCGCGCTGGGATGGCTACCGGGGTAATCACAAATCTGACCGAGATAAACTTGCACTGGATAACGCATTGCCACTCCTCTATTGCGAACACAAAAAAGCGAGCCAATAGGCTCGCTTGTTGAATGTAAGATTGCAACGTTATTTTTTTGCTGCAAAGCGCGCTGCGGCTTCATCCCAGTTCACGACATTCCAGAATTCTTTGATGTAATCCGGACGACGGTTCTGGTATTTCAGGTAGTAGGCGTGCTCCCACACATCTAGCGTCAGAATGGGATAGCCGGAAACTCCGGCAATCGCCTCACCCATCAGCGGGCTATCCTGGTTCGGGGTAGAAGCCACAACCAGTTTGCCATCTTTCAGCACCAGCCACGCCCAGCCAGAGCCAAAGCGGGTTGTAGCTGCTTTCTCAAATTCTTCTTTGAATTTCTCCACGCTGCCGAAATCGCGCTCGATGGCAGCTTTTAGGTCGCCCTGCAGGGTGGTGCCTTTTTTCAGGCCTTTCCAGAACAGGCTGTGGTTAGCGTGACCACCCGCGTTATTACGCAGCGCCGTTTTTTTGTCTGCCGGAACCTGGTCCAGTTTGGTGATAAGTTCATCAATCGGCAGATTAGCCAGCTCGGGCAAGCTTTCCAGTGCGGCATTGGTGTTATTAACGTAAGTCTGGTGGTGCTTAGAATGGTGGATTTCCATCGTCTGCTTATCAAAATGCGGTTCCAGAGCATCGTAAGCGTAGGGTAGCGACGGCAATGTATAACTCATAGTCTCATCTCCATTATTGAGCGGCCGAATATTGTTAATGCCGCGTGAGCAATCGGTTTATTATAGTTAATTAAATGATATTGAAAATGTTTATCAGTGCCTTACTCTTCGTCCGGTTATTTACTGTGCGACAGAATGACAAAAATGTGAAGGCAGGCAATTGATTCCTGCGCATTTTGCCAGTTCGCCCATGAAGGCGGCAGCGGTATAAAGGTTATCCATCCCGTCACTTTTTAGACTCCTGCTATAAGCGGCGTTTTCTCCGCTAACCCGCAAACCAGGGAGTACAAATAATGAGTGACGCAATAACAATGGGGATTGTCTGGCATCTGGTCGGCGCGGCAAGCGCGGCCTGTTTCTACGCCCCGTTTAAACGAGTCAAGAAATGGTCATGGGAGACTATGTGGTCCATCGGCGGTATCGTCTCATGGGTCATTTTGCCTTCCGCGATAAGCCTGGCGCTATTGCCGCATTTCTGGGATTACTACAGCGCCTTTGGGGCATCAACATTACTGCCGGTCTTTTTATTCGGCGCGATGTGGGGCATCGGCAACATCAACTACGGGCTGACCATGCGCTATCTGGGTATGTCGATGGGAATCGGCATCGCGATCGGCATTACGCTTATCGTCGGTACCCTCATGACGCCTATATTGGGCGGAAAGTTTTCCGTTCTGATTGGCACTACCGGCGGACGTATGACACTGCTGGGCGTTTTTGTCGCACTAATTGGCGTCGCTATTGTGACTCGCGCAGGTCAGCTTAAAGAGCGGCAAATGGGAATTCGGGCCGAAGAGTTTAACCTGAAAAAAGGGCTGGTTCTGGCAGTCATTTGCGGTATTTTTTCCGCCGGTATGTCGTTTGCCATGGATGCCGCAAGACCCATGCATGAAGCCGCAGCGGCGCTGGGTGTCAACGCTATGTATGTAGCGCTGCCTAGCTATGTGATTATCATGGGCGGCGGCGCACTGGTAAACCTTGGTTTCTGTTTCATACGCTTATCGAAAGTCCCCGAACTATCGATAAAACGCGATTTCTCACAGGCAAAATCGCTTATCATCAGCAATATTCTGCTCTCCGCACTTGGAGGCACGATGTGGTATCTGCAATTCTTCTTCTATGCCTGGGGTCACGCCAGCATTCCTGCGAAGTATGACTATATGAGCTGGATGCTGCACATGAGCTTCTACGTACTCTGCGGCGGGCTGGTGGGTTTAATTCTGCGGGAGTGGAACAACGCGGGGCGGCGGCCAGTAGGCGTGCTCAGCGTAGGCTGCGTGGTGATTATTATTGCCGCCAATATTGTCGGCCTGGGAATGGCAAGCTAACTTGCCCCCGCCCCTGCATGATGCTGACGCCACTGCCGGGGCGTCAGCCCCGTTTCACGCGCAAAAACCACGGAAAAGTAATTACTGTCCTCAAAGCCACATCGCATCGCGACCTCGCTCACCCGCAGCGCAGACTGCTGTAACAGATGCTGCGCATGGCAAATGCGTAACTGACGTAAATAATGGTTAATCGACATTCCGGTCTGCTGTCGAAACTGATGCGCCGCGCGATAAATGCGCCCATTTCCGTGAGATAAATGGCACCGCTGCGGCGTTTCAATAGTTGCAAAAGAATTACAATCCTATCGCGTCATCCTTCCTATGACCATCTACCGGAAAATACCGGTAGACTGTCGATAACCCCACCCCGTAGATAATGGCCAGCTGCTGACGGGTATGCCCCTTATCCAATAGCCGCCCAATCTGTTCCTGCTCATGCGGCGTTAATGCGTTGGGCCTTCCACCTATGCGTCCCTGTGCTCTGGCCGCTGCCAGCCCGGCCAGTGTTCGTTCGACAATCAGTTCACGTTCCATCTCCGCCAGTGCCGACATCACATGGAAAAAGAAACGCCCCATGGCAATGGGAATACTTGGTTGATCATCGAGGCGAAACGATCTATAGCACCGAAACCGGCGAACCAATAGTTGTTACCACCTTGGGAAATTACCCGGCAGGAACAACGACACTGGCCCCGGTCACACCGTATGATAAATGGGATGGTTCTGTCTGGGTGACTGACACTGCCTCGCAACAGACAGCGGAAGGGGAGGACGCGCAGGCAGAGAAACAATGGCGGATTGACGAGGCCAATATTTGGATAAATGCACAGCAATGGCCGTCTAAACTCGCACTGGGCCGTCTTTCAGAGGATGAAACAGTGAAATTTAATGGATGGCTGGACTATCTGGACGCAGTGAATGCCATTGACACCTCCACCGCCCCAGATATTAAGTGGCCTACGCTGCCGGAGTAACTGGCCAGCTGATATCAGGTGCTGCATCAATATCAATGGCCTGTAGTTCTTTAATATACGATAGCCAGTGAATCAGACTGGCTTTGTCGCCGTCACTGATAATTCCTAACTGTAGTTCGGTTTGCCAGATGCTAATCGTTATCTGCGCCTCAGCTAATAGCGAGCCTCTCTGCTGCTCTGAGGACGTCACATCCGCGGTGTGCTTAGCGTCGGTATCAGTTACCCAGGCAGAACCATCCCATTTATCATACGGTGTAGCAGGCGCTATGGAGGTTGTTTTTTTAGGGTAATCTCCTGGGGCGGTGATTTCTATTATCTCACCACTTTCGGTACTGTAGACCGTTTCGCCGCGATGATCTGCGATATATTCCCAACCTGAGCTATCAGCCTTACGACAAACAGCCTTTCCTTTATTTTTCATGGGTGGTTCATCAACAGCCGAATTAGCCGGGATTCCAATACCAACCGCCAGATATTCAACCGACGATGAAATATATTCTCGGGAGGCACCGTCAAAATTATAAACAGTGATATTTCCTGCTTGAGTGGCAATGTTGTTTTTATCCAATATAGCATCTGTCATTATGCTGCCCTCACGATGTAGTTAAATGCGATGTTGCGCGGACGGTTTTCGCTAGCCGTTGGCACCTGACGAGACGCATCAAAATTAACCCCCGTTGCTGGGTTGTTCTGAGTTGTGTATGCCCCTGAGTTATCATAAATATTTCTGACTGACTGAGCTGCTAATCCGAACACACCATTAGCAGTTCGGAACCTGAATATAGCTGTATCAATAATGCCCCCCACCTCATTCACGGCTCCCGTAATATTTCTAATTGCATCGCCCTGTGCGCTGAACAACCCTCGACCTGCGTCAACCCCACGCCCATCATCCCAGCCACGAATAAATTCTCCCCTCAAATCTGGCAGCCTCCCGGACGGATATGCCAGCGCCAGCTTCGGATACAATGCCGCATTGAACGTTGCGCCGTTGCATTTTAGCCAACCGTCTGGAGGTGTCGCCGATGGCCACGGAACTGGGACGCCAACTGGCAACGCGGAACCTTCTCCTAAACCAAGGTTTTTGATAAATACGTCTGGATCGGGAATATCTGCACCATTCAACTCCTGTGACAACTTGTCTGAAACGATTTCGTTTATCTCTGATGCAATTCGGGACACAAACTCCGTCGTCGCCAGTTTTTTACTATTGTCGTTATTTGCAGGCGTGGGCGCTGTTGGCGTGCCGGTGAATGTTGGGCTGGCCTTCAGCGCGTACTGGGTATGTGGGTCAACTGCTGCAATGTGTTTCGCAAGGTCCAAGCCGCCTTTTTCGACCTGTTGTTTCAGGTACAACGTGCGGCTTCCCAATTGTTTAGCCTGGCGGTTAGAAATCCCGTCAGGTCCGCCCAGTACCGGGTCAGAGACCTCGATTTGATAGATGCCATCTTCCCACTGCGGGGTTTCAGGTAGGTTTGCCATAATTAACTGCTCCCATGGTTATAGCTACCGTCGTAGTTAACGGTGCTGTTATAGCGAATAGCCACAGACTGATATTCCAGACTCGCCAGGTGGCAGCGAGCCGGAGCAAATGCGTCCAGAGTCATACGGAGTAATACAGCCTGGTCATTTGTGATGGGTTGCCGGAGAATGACGCGATAAACGGCCCATGACTCAGCATCTCCATGAACATAGTTGCCGTTGTATGTTGCGCTACCGTCATAATTGACCTGCCCAGTACCTTCAATTAGATCCACCTCACCGAAACCAAAACGGCGAATAATTTCCCGAATTGACCATGGTGTCCCTTTATAGCGGTGGAGTTCAATGGCGGATTTTATAAGCGTGCGACGCACATCATCCGATTCCGCCAGATCCCAGCCATCACCGAACAATGAGAACTGTTCGCCCAGCCATGGCAGTGCAGAGCTGTCGACGATATCAACCAGATAAACCATCAGTACGCTAAGGTTAATGCTGTTCATTCGTGCGGCCAGACTTCCCAGCGTTCTGAAACTGATATCACTCTCAAGAGAAGGCGGCAGTTGTAGTGGATTAATCATCGGATACACCAGTAATATTCAGGGTGATGGCAGTACAATTTGCCCATTCGTTTTCCGCTACAACTCGCAAAGCCGGTGTTATTAGTTCGACCTGATACACCCCTTCAACCGACAGCACACTGATAATTTGGCTGGGGACGATATCGCGCCCCAGTGTGGCGGCGCGGGATGCCACCCAGTTCTGTATAGCGCTACTGGCGGCATTCTTGACAGAATTAGCATCCTGGTCGCGATAGATAGTAATATTGGCCGCTATGGTATAATCCACCTGAAGGGGGGAAATAACTTTTACCGTATCCGTGAGTGGCCGGACCTTCTCATCGGAACAAAAGCTATAAACAGCCTGAAGAATTTCTGCATCAGGCAAGCCTGTGCTGAGTAACGGATAAAGAAGCACCACTCCGGGTATTATATTTTTCGGGACGGCAACATCTACAATGCTGGGATGTACTGACATGGCGTGAAAACGATATGCCATACGGCTCCCTGCATTGGTAAAAGATTCCGGGGCCAGCCTGATGCGCTCACGCAGCCGGTCATTGTCTTCCTGCTCTGAGCCGCCAGAACTGACTGACAGATTACTTACCTGCAGGTCGACGTTGTCAATATCATCCAATAACTGACTGACCTGAGCAGCCTGCCAGCCGTTACCTGCATCGCCGGGTTCTGTGCAGGTCGCCGTGGTGTTGACCAGCAGAAGCCCTGCCTTCAGCACCACGTCGGCATCAGTGGCAAAAATAACGCTGTTGGAGGCGCTTACGCGGGTGCCAGCCGGTATCAACACATCCATTTCCAATGGATCATCGACGGCGAACTGGAGCGAAGTGGAGGCAGGTTGTGCAGCCAGACGGTATACGCCTACCAGCTCGCCGAGGTAATCAATCATCGGCTCACGGGCAAAGGCCACCAGATTCTGTTTGGCGGCTTCCTGCGCCGCCACTCTCACCAACATTTCTCGGTAGGCCCACAGGTCAATCAGCAGGCGTTCAGCTTGAGCGGGATACAGTATTTTGCCGGTTACGGCTTCGTACTGTGCAATCATTTCAGCCGTGATTTTATTGGCATCGCGTTCAATAAAGTTGGGTTCTGTCAGCGCCATAGCAGTTCCTGAGTCCGGGGTTTTCCGTCTGAGCCTTTCCAGCTCACCCGGAGCGTAAGATGTTCGCCGTCGACGGCGGGTTTGACCGACATAATCTGGCAACGAGGCTCCCAGTGGCGGATAGCATCGACTGACTCGCGCACAACGTGTGGAATAGCACGTTCAACGGGCCAGTCGATATAAAGGTGCAGATTGCTACCGAACTCCGGGCGATGCGGGTCGCTGCCGCGAGGAGTACGCAGGATGATTTTGATGGCCTGCCAGATATCATCCAGCCCCTGGACGATTTCGCCAGGGGCCTGCAGGGCCGGTTGCCAGAATACGGAGGTTGTTTTCATAGGGGCAGTATTGCCCCTACGCAGGAACGCCGATATTAAAGGCGTTTAGGAACAGTTACTGGTGCGATAGCCTGCTCTATAGAGAGTTGAAATGGTGAAAAAAGACCTAACATCTTGTAGGCATGCATTTTAAAAAGGAGTTTTTATGAAGAAAAAAATGTTTCAGCTGACGAACAAAAATCATTTTATTAACCCTGATCACATTGTTGAAGCTCGCTGGGAACCCGTCAGTGGCAGATTCACGATAACACTTACAACGGGTAAACAAATTCCGCTTGATGAGAGTGACGGTCTGTATCTAAAAGATATATTTGATTTTGAAAGACCTCTCTGAATCTTGTTGATGAGGCCGCGCAATGCGGCCTTTTCTTTAGTCACAATTAATGTGAATGGTGGTTAGAGTTTTTTCCGCCAGCGAGGATATCGCCTGTAGCCTGGACATTGCCAGTGATAGCAACGTTACCCGTTATCTGCACATTGCCCTCAATTGCTGTGCTCTCTGCCGTCACGCTGACGTTTTTTGTCGTCAGAGAAACGTTAGTGGCCACAGATATCACGATATGCTCAATACCGCCGTTGATCGTTAGCGTATGAGTGGCCCGGTTGTAGCTGAAGCTAGCTTCATCATTATATCGAGTGCCGCGCACGTCTTTGTCGCTGAACGATGGTTTATCGACGTCTGAATAGACTGCGCCGAGAATAACGCCATCCTCGCCATTCTCATCCAGCAGTACCTTGACCTGTTCGCCCACATCCGGGAGCCAGTAATCCTTGTTGTTCTGGGTATTACGCTGCAGTACGTCCAGCCAGTTGGTGCGCATATTGTCGCACTCCGGCAGCCTGACGCGGGCCTTCACGCCAGCGGCATCTACGGCACTGACTGTACCGGTCTGCAGGGTTACGCCTGTCATTTTTTCTTCTCCTTTATTACCGTGGATGTGCTGCCGTCCGGTTTGTAGACGGTGAGCGTCTGGGTTTTGCCGGTCTTTTTACCTTTCTTCGCCTTGCCTCGCGTCACAGGCCCACGTGCAACGTCCAGCTCGGTCACGTAACCGCTGCTACGGTCAAGGGTATGGCGGGCGGTGGTTATCAGCCACGGCCCGGACAGTTGGCCAAAGTCGGACAGCTCAATTTTATTGCCCGCTATCAGCTGGGACGCCCCCATCAGGGTCAGGGAGCCGCTTTGCTGGTATTCATTGTGGCGGGCCAGGGCTGAATCGGCCTTAATGCGGGCGCTGTCCGGGTCACTGACGCGACTGTTGACCTGCAGCCTGTCGGCGCTGGTGACCTTGCCGCCCTTGAGTTGTTTTCCGCTCTCACTGGTTCCGCCGTCAGCCTCATACACAATCAGTTTTTTCGTGCTGCTCTTCTGATGCTTGACCCTGGCGGATTTGTAGACGCGGTTGATGGTATCGCGCAGCGAGTAACGTGCCACATCCTGCGGCTTCAGCTGCTTAATTGGCTCGTGACTGCGAAGTGTGGCCAGATGCGAAAATATCAGCTGATCGCTGACAATTTTCACCGCATACCCATACTCGCTGGCGAGGCGGTGCAGGAAGGCCACGTCGGTCTCGGCGTACTGTGTTACCCGGTCAATTTTGATGACCTCAATGCTGCCCACCAGTTTCAGTTGATGTTTTTTGGCAATGCGCCCGGCAATGGCCGCAAGCGTAGTGCTCTCAAAGCCCCGACTTGATTTCGTCCGTAATGCGCTGTTGACCGAAGTGGCCACACCCCGGATGGAGACCACGGACGCGGGCGAACTGACCTCTATCTCGTCAATAGAGAAGGTACCGCAGGTCAGCAGTTTTTCCCCCTGGTAGCCGACCTTCAGGGTCAGCGTGTCACCTTTGCCCGGATACCACGCATCCAGCCAGCGACCATCGGTATCATCAAGCTCCACCTCAATGGTGTCGGACTCATTTTTGATGTTATCGCTGTAAGTAATGCGGGTGACGTAAGGGGTAATATCGCTGGTGATATTCTTTTTCAGATACCACAGGGTGAACACCGGCGACAGTACGTCGCTGACGCCGGTCAGGGCAGATGATGCCTGCGTGCTGCTTACCTCAGCCATGGCGGGGTATCCTCTTCTGTCGTGGCCTCTTCAGCCTCAATGACCGGGATAAGCAACAGCAGCCCGGAGGGAAGCACTGGCGTGATGGCCACGTGCGGGTTAGCGGCAATAATCCGGGGATAGCCCATCGGGTCACCGTAGTACTGCCATGCCAGAGAATCCCAGCGCTCCCCCTCACGGGTGACATGCTCAAGAAACATCACACGCTCCTCGCTAGAATGCTGGCTGCCATGGTGCTTAATCCCGGCGACATGCGGGTAAAGGTGGTACTGGCGGAGTTCAGCTGACCGGAAACTGCATCCAGCGCCGCCGCAATATTGCTGCCGTCGACGCCGTTCAGCGAAGACTGCGCCTGCTGAACATACGAGGCGGCCTCACTGGTGGCCCGCGCCAGGCGGATGGCATCCGGCATGGAATCGGCGAGTGCATTGAATGCAGGAACGCTGCTCCCCAGTGAACCGGAGATATTGCCCAGACCGCTCAGCAACCCCGGTACGCGGGTCAGTGCGACGGTGGGGTTATCCTTCATTTTCTGGGCAATACGCACCGCGCTGATGGTGGTCTGGAGCGCAGATTGTGCCTGTTTTGCATAGTTGACGCCGTCGCGGACGTACTGCGCCACACCGGAAGGCGACGGAACCGCAGCAGATACCGCGCCGGTGCCCGGTACCTGTGTACGGATAGCAGGTGGCTTCAGTGGGTTTTTAGGGTCACCGATGTACTCCCGGAGCGATGCAGTAGCGTTGACCGCCAGCACGTTGCCGGTGCTGTCGGTCTGCTCACTGGTTGCAGTCACATCGGTAATCACAAACCAGCCGCGATAGTCACCGTTACCAAACACCAGCGCCAGCGCCTGATGGGCTTTCATCGCCGTTCGCAGACGCGCCAGCTCGACGTCGGGCACGCAATAGTGCTGGTGAAAGACCAGGCTTATCTGGATCTCGTCCAGCTTGTCGCCGATGAACTGCAGGCCGGGTTTGCCCTCGATGCGGGAATGCTCGGCGTAATCGACGCCGAACGTCGCCTCGAAGCCGTCCCAGTAGGTAATCAGCTCGAATTCAATATCACCCAGAACCGCAAACATCAGCTGTACCTCCGGCGTTGTTGCTGGGCCAGCAGACGCTCCAGCATTTTCTCAAGCTCATGCACGCTCATATTCAGCGCACCGGTTAACCCGGCAGGTGCCGAGGCCTCTTTGCCGTTAAGGTAGAACTGGGGATTAAAATTGACCTGTATGCCGCCTGACGCGCCGCTTCCGGCAGCAGCACCTGCACCCCGGCCAGCATACCCTGCGGCCATAATCTCAGGTGACGGCAGACGGGGAACGTCAGGCGTCATCTCTTCTGCCAGCTTCTGTCCGGCCAGCGCCGCAAGTGGAGTGGTTCGCTGCAGACCAATGGCAGCACCCTGCGCGATATTGTCACCAAAGCCCATAAACACCCGACTCGGCGAGTGAATACCCAGCTTTTCTTTAAACCAGCCGCCGACGCTGTCGCCCATATCGGTGACAGTGGTTTTGAGCGATTCCCATTTGTTTTTGATGCCGTTAATCAGGCCGTCGATAAGATGGCCACCGAAGTCAGTGAACTTTGCTGGCAGATCAACGCCGAGATATTTCAGTGCAGCCGCAAAGGCTTTATAGAGCAGGCCCACCGGCGACCAGTTAATCAGCAGCTTACAAATCCCCACGATACCGCCGTTAAACGCCGTTTTAATGTCAGCCCAGCGCTGCTTAAACCAGCCGCTAACCGCTCCCCAGTTGCGGTAGATAAGGTAAGCCGCTGCCGCGACGGCGGTGATGGTCAGACCGATGGGATTCATCAGCAGCGCACGGCCAATGAAGAGAACGGCGCGTCCGGCAAGCATGATGCCGCGAATGAGACTACCAGACAGCACGCGGCCCAGCGTTGCAGCTCCCTTCGCAACTGAGCTGAAGCCGGTCACCAGCCAGCGGAGTTTGCCACCTTCAGCCAGCGCAACGTTAAGTCGCAGCCAGTTGGTTCGCAATAAAATGACGTTTTTCCAGACGCTGGTGAAGGGTGAGAGCAACAGGTTCAGCCCCAGCTTAAGACCGATGGTGGCCATCTTAAACGCGAGCAATGCGCCGACCACTTTGATAGTACCGCTGACCAGCTGTGGATGCGCCGCAATCCACTTACCGACGCTGTTTATCAGGGGGATGAAAGTTTCACCCAACTGGATTAATGCAGGTTTTAATGACTCACCGATGCTGATGGCTGACTCATTAAAACCTACCTGAGTCCTGCGCCAACGCGCCTCAAGCGTATCATTCTGCTTTGCCGCATCGTTATCCAGCGTGGACATTGCAGCTGGAGTGTTCATTTCCTTTTTATTTGACTGATATTTATCCCAGCCCTGACGCATTGCCAGAAGATGGTTCACGGTCTGAATATCGGTAAAGACTTCCGCCAGCCCGAAGGATTCCATCAGCTTCTGTTGGCCCTCCTGATCGCCTCTTGACCCTGCGGCTTTCCACTGTTGTAAAAACGCTTTACCTTTACCGTCAACAAAACGGTTAGCAATCATGAGAGATGCTTCGTACTGGGAAAATCCCTGGGCGACATAGTTCTGCATCGAACCCTGATAATCCACCCCGGCTTTTGCGTACTTTCCGATGGTATCTCCGCGCCCCATAGCGGCCAGCCAGTTGGACATATTGGTTACGGCTTCTTCAGCGGAGCCGCTGCCTTTACCGACTTCAAGACTGGCAACAATCTGGGTAATCGCCTCTTTACCGTAAATCCCACGGGCTGCGAAGGCTTTGGCCATGCCAGGCAACGCCTTTGCCATGTCTTTCAGCTCAAATGAACCGAGTTTTGCCCCGGTAGCCGCTATACCGAACGCCTGCTCCAGTTCTTTCGCATCGGTAATTTTGAGTGCATCACTAAACGCGAAGGTCATTTTGGCAAGGTCAGTCATATCGGCCTTTTCTGCCGTGGCGGCCTTACCCAGTAGCCCCGCAAATTTTGCGGCTTGCTCCGGGTTCATACCATCGGCAACTAACTGGCCAACGCCGCCCAACAGCGACTCCTGCAGCTGGTTAACCCTGAGCGATGCCTGACGAATAGCGGTGCCGATAGCCTGTTCCTGCCGGGCATCCAGATCGCCGGTGACGCTGATATCGCGCAATTGAGATTCAAAGGAGGCATATTGCCTGACGGATGCCATAACTGGCGCTCCGAGGGTTCTACCGATAGCGTAGGTTTCCGCTCCCTGACCATAGAGCGCCATGCGGTTGGCTTTCAGCTCATCACTGGTGGCCGATACTGCCGACAGACGGCGCTGCTGTCGTTCAACCCGCTCCATCGTTCGGCTGACTCGCAGCAGATCGCTGTTCAGGCGCTGCATCCGGGAAGAACCCAACTGGCCATAACGTTCAGTCGCACGGGTTAAGGCGTTCTGGCGCTCCTGCAGGCGGCGGGAGGTATTGTTCAGGGAGTCGAGGGCACGTCGGGTGCCGCTCATCGCTGAACGGAAGGTGCTGCCAATCATACCGCCAATAACAACACCGACGGAAAAGTTACTGGCCACGGGATATCCTCCGGGTGGTATATAAAGGAAGAAAGCAGCCGTTACCGACTGCTGTCATGTTCATCAGTTTCTGTCGCCGTACTCGCTTTTGATTTGCTCTTCAGCCTGCTCCAGCCACATTTCCAGATCGTCAGTATCGAGCGCCTCAATCGCCTCCGGCTGAAACCGGAACCATCTCGCCAGTAGTCCCTGCGCCTTTATCAGCACTGTCGGATTGTTTACCCAGCCCTGTGATTTTTTGAAATCGGGTCTGCAGCTCCAGATAGTCAGCCAGATCCATATTGTCCAGGTCTTCCGGCAGCAGGCCGGTACTGCGGGAAATCAGCGGCTCATCCCAGTCAGCCGGGTCTTTGTGGGTTTGCTTGACCTGCTTGAGGTCTTTAACCTTCAGGCGCTTGAGGGAGAGTTGGGAAATAGAGCTACCTGCTGCAGTAGTGAAGGGGTATTTCAGTGTGAAGATTTCGGCTTCAGTTTGAGTCTGTGACATGTTCATGCTCCTGTGTAAGTTCAGGGGCAGTATGTCTGGTGATGGGTATGGCGGATATTAAAGGGGATTAAGAAGAAAGGGGCCGAAGCCCCTGTTATCAGTGGGTACGAAACCCCTTGCAGTTACGCAGGAAGGCGATGAGAAGTGCCTTTCCTTCAACTTTGCCGATGCCGGTAAACCAGTGCGGGGGCGGCTCCCATGCCTCAATCAGGTTGGCCAGCTTTCGGGCTTTGGAGCGGGTACAGTCAATCGGATCATTAGTTTTCTGGATGTTAAACAGCTTTTCCACCCCCGGAATATCCAGAATAGTGAACCAGGTAACATTTGCCATGCCGATGGCACCACAGTTCCCGCCTTTGTCTTCAATACTAACGGTCATCCTGGCTCCCCGCTGTCAGCTGCGACTTCAGCTCGTACGCCTCAAACTGCGACAGCGCTTCCGTGGCATTATGCTGCGCTTTGGCGATGGCCAGCTTCCTGCCAGTCTCTTCATCGAACATCCCCGGATGCGCAGTCGCACTGAAACCGCTGCTGACCATGAAACCATCGGGCATCAGGGCAACGGCGATAGTCAGTGTGGTGCCCGGAAAGTGATGGGTTTGATAGTTTAGCGATGCCACCAGGTCGTCTACCGTTTTGCGATCCACTTTGGGTACCATCATGATTATCCCCCGATATTGATACGGGAGTCAGTCAACTGGTCAACGCCACCGACGCGGAAGATGTTGGCCAGATAGTCCAGCTCCAGCAACTCTTCACCGTCCAGCACCTGTTTGATGTACGTGCAGGTGAAGCCACTGGAAAACTCGGCGTTCTCGTGCTGTTTGAATGTCCCCAGCGGGTTCTTCTTGAACATGATCGTCAGGAAGGTGACCAGCGGAATCTCATCAATCAGCCCCTGAGAGCTGTAGCGCTGAACGCTGGAACGGCACTGCAGTGCCAGCGACTTATACGGGTTCGCGGCAGACAGCATCGCGTCGCGGTAGAAGCTGTTCCACTTGATCTCGCCCTCTAACTTATCGAATCCGGCTGGCAGCTCAACTTTGCCCACCATACCCAGCGCTTTATGCTCCTGCATGGTCATGGAGACATCAGGAAGTTTGACCTCCTCGGCCCGGCCCAACAGGTTAGCGCCATCCAGGTAGATGTTGACATTCGTGATGCGGTTGATCTCAATCTTTGCCATCAGCTGGTCCCCTTCAGGGTTAACAGATATTCCGAGGTGATCTCGGTCTCAAACGTCAGTCGCTCCAGCGGCGGAGGCGGCGTGTATTTGTAGCTCAATAACAGGTGACCGGCGGCCAGCTCCGTCTCTTCATTACGGGCTGGATCAAACCAGCAACTGAAGCCCAGCAGCGCACCGTCGCCAATCAGCTTGCGACCATAGGCGTTGACCGACTCCGTCAGCGCATCAATCAGCGCCTGGGTAATCGGCATGTCGATGTACTGCTGGCTGAAGTAGCGCAGGGACTCGTTGATCACATCACCGGTGCGGCGGACGTTCTCAAAGTTGCGCATATGGGTGACCGTCGGCCATGCCGCCATTCGGTTGCCCCACAGACGCAGACCGCTGCCGTAGCTGCTGAAGACCGTGGTAATGCCCTGTTCGTTGAGCAGGTTTACCTCACTCTGCGGGTCGTCAATCATCGCTGACAGCTGGCGCTCCACGCCGGTGATACCCAGAATCTCCTGATTGGAGGACGACCACCAGTAACCCTTGTCCAGGTCGACTTTGGCACGCAGACCTGCAGCCCGCTGGCTCAGCGGCTCCAGCCGTTCGCTGTTGGTGGCCGCGTCGTACACCTTGACGTGCGGGTAGCACAGACGGACACGGTCGGAGCTGGTATTGAAGTTTATGGTGCCTTCCGGGCCACGCCCCGCCAGTGCCTGAGCAAAAGTGGTACCAATCGGCGCGTCGATGTAGGTCACCGCTCCCAGCTTCTCGGCCATAGCGATAAGCTCAACCGAGACGCTGTTCTGGGTACAGAACACCGGCGCAATCAGGATTTTGGCGAAGTAGCCAAAAAGGTTGAAGCTGTCGTTCAGCAGCTTCATGCCGGTACGGTTGCCCGCAGCATTAACGGTGCCGATGATATCAGCCGGGGTGACTTTGGTCGGATCGGCATAGTTATAGCTGGCCTTCACCGTTGCCCCTGCAGCAATGCTTTTACCGAGATTAGTGATTGTCCCGGCCTGCGCATCGAGTGTGTAATCTTCCCCCTCAACATACGGCTGACTGTCGCTGTCCGGCTTTAGTACCAGCTGCGCAACCACCGGACTGGCCAGCTGCGCCTTGCCCGTCGCCTTGTCGAACGTTACGTCTTCATCGGCCACAGCGGTTTTATGCACAGCCGGATCAAGCACGTTAATGACCAGAACGGTGCCTGCCCCATGGTCGTAGATCGCATCCAGCGCTTGCGGAATGGTAAAGCCGGTGAGCTGGCTGCCAAACGCCGCTGCATCTTTCTCAGACAGGCACTGCACCAGCGTATTGACGTCCCCCATCGGGGCGGTACCAATCAGGCCAATGACGGCAGACTTCACCGTTTTTACCGGGCGGGCACCGTTTTCCACCTCAATGGTTTCGACACCATGCAGATAGTTAGCTGTCATGGGAGTCCTCCGTTTTCACATCGCTGTCACCGCCGCTCCTGCGCTTTGGTGACTGCACAGGCGGTGTGCTGGCGGGTTTAGTCTCTTCAGATACCGGCATCAAATGCTTCAGCGCCACCAGTACCTTTACATAATCATGATTCTCCGGCAGGGAGACATCCTTCCCCGGCCAGAGCAGAATTTCGGTTCCGTCCGACAGCGTGACACCGCTGGCCGGGCCGGAATAGCGGTATTGTTTCATCACTCGCTTTCCTCATAGTTCACTTCGGTTAACAGCGGGCCGGACGGTAAGTCGCTGTCTTCGATAAAGACGCTTTCAGTTGCAAAGTCGAAGGCGTACTGCCACAGCCCCTTGACCTCACCGATAAACACCTCGCGGGTCAGCCAGATACGACGGCGGCAGTTCGGCGGGGTATAGCCGCCGAGGATGCGGCGGACTGCATCCAGGACGTCAATCGCGCCTCTTTTACCGTTGAGCTGGCGGAAGATCACCGTGACGCAGAGCTGGATAATCTGAGGCTGGATCACCGCACCGATATCATTCGGCTTATCGAAGCGCGACCCGGCATAGCTCACCAGCAGCGCTCCAACCGAATGATTCAGGCGATATTCAGCCGGTTTCTCCGGGAAGTACTCCACCTGCAACTGCGGCAGCTTCTCGCGTAACCGGGCCAGTACCGCATCGAGGACAGGCAGAATGTTCATCAGTATTTCTCCAGTAATCCGTCGCGCCCGCCAAAGGTGGGGCGGCGTGCCCGCGCCCGGATTTCACCGGACTCGGGCACATCTTTCTGAGTGGACTGCAGCCCCAGCGTCAGTTTCCCGTCGCGGATAGCCTCCAGCTGTTGACGGGCTTCTTTGTGATCATCCTTCACGGTGTCCGGGACAGCGCCTTCCGGGCGGCGGGTGTAGAGCCGGTAACGCACCAGCTTGATGGCAATATCCCGAAGAACGGTCGGTATCTCCGCCAGCGGGAGGGTATAGCGTCCGCGCAGGTGGGCATCAATCAGCTCATCGGCATAGCGAATACAGCTGTCCACCACCTCAGTTTTCACCGTCGCGGGCGAGTCGAAGTCCAGCTCCTCATTGGTGAGCTGGATTAGCGTCCGCTCAGGAACCTGTTCAAGCAAATCCGCGAGGGTGCAGTACATATCACACCCCGCGCAGGATACGGATAACGTCACCTTCGGCCAGCGCCTCATCCAGCGCAATCCCGGCTGAAATGCCTGCCGGGGTCTCACCGGCTGCGGGGACCTGAGGAACGGCGCAGGCGTCCGCATCCGACTGAACGATCTGCCCTTTGGCAATGGCGGCACCAGCCTCGACGGCAACGATACCCAGCACGTTGACCGGGGTTACATCACCGGCAGCGGCATTCACCTCCGCCACGCCGAGCGCCACGGCACCGGCCTGACAGGGAGCGTTATCGGCACCGACAAAGCGCTTGCGTCAACGCCGCGCTGGCCGTCACGGTAGTGGTCAGAATGACCTGTTGAGTTGTACCCATGAGCGTCTCCTTATTTCACGATGTTGGTGACGAGATACCCGGCATCGCCACCGACCACGGCGACTTTGTAGATATCGGTATAACGGCAGTACTTCACCTTGCCGCCGACGCCATCGTATTTATCCGCCACCGGCATTCCTTTACGGCGCAGGGTATAGCCGAACGACGGTTCGTTTTCGTCGGCACTGTCGGTGTCCAGCTGCGGCTTGTTGACGTAATGCAGCATCAGGTTGTCGCCCCAGATATCGGTCGGGACTTTGTCCTTGTTCTGCGCGTCTTTCATGGAGGCCATGGAGACCGGCTCGCCGATCACCACATCTTCCAGTTGGAAAAGGTCTTTCAGAATTTCGATGGTGATACGCTTGCGCTCGTTGGCTCCAATCGCGGCCTGAATCGCCGGGTGGAACTTCAGCAGCGACATGACGCTTGCCCCCATGGTCATCAGGTTCGGACGCAGACCAGTGGCGTTACGTACCGCTTCGATCCCGCCTTCAATGATGCCAATCGGATCACCCTGACCACCGGCCCAGCGTTCAGCCGCAGCCAGCGCCTTGACGTTAGCCGCGCGATTGACTTTTTTGTCCTGAGCCAGACGGGCCGCATACAGTTCGCGTTTCAGGTTGACGCCGTTGGTGGCACGTCGAATTGCTTTCTTTTCTTCGTTGAACATGGACTCGGCCTGCTCGCGGAAATCCACCGGAACCGCCAGGTCATGTTCGTTGAGAACCAGGTCCAGTGTGCCGGTTTTCTCACGCACCAGAACGTTACTGTCAGCCCCCACGGCACGCTCGGTGTCGTACTCCACAAAGGCAGTTTTACCGAAGGTCGGAACGGTGACACCTTCCTTATCGGTCAACACGATCGGGAAGATGTGCTCGCCGATGAACGCGGCATTTTTATAACCGCGAGCGATACTGGTCAGTACCGGGTCAACAACGCGCTTACCCTTTAAATAGTCAGACATGTTCTCTCCTTAATTACAGGCAGCGGGAGACAGCAGCGTCGTAGCTGATGCCTTCTTTTTTCGACAGTTCCAGCGCTTTCTGATGCAGCGCCAGACGTTCCGGGTCGGCTTCAGCAAACTCTGCTGACGTCGTTTTGATATCCGTGTTCACGCGGTCTTTGGTCGCGTGCTCGCTGAAATTCAGCACCGGCTCAGTGCTGTCCAGCAGCGTCTTAAACGCCGTGGCCAGCGGAGTGCGGGTATCACCTTCAGCAAACTCAACCGGCTTATCGCCCGTGGAGACTGCATCCAGGATGGCCACAACAACCGACTTTGCTTTGGGGGCCAGACGGCCATCACCAACCAGCTTCTCGGCAAAGGAGACGTTTTCTGCATGCAGTTTGTCCTGCTTCGCCTTCGCTTCCTGCTCTGCACGCTGGGTGGCTTCCGCTTTCAGACGGGCGTTTTCCGCCTGAAGCGCTTTGATTTCTTCTTCAGTCATGGTGCTGTTCTCTTGTTGAGGGGTGGGATTGTGTTCACTGAAGTCCGGTTCAGACTTCCCGGTGTCGCGGTAAGCCTCTTCACGCAGGGAATCAACCTGCCATGAAGGAAGCACCTTGTCGGTCTCATCCAGCCCGAACTGGGCAATCAGAAAATCACGCAGACGGCCCCATAAAGAGGCGTTGGTGATATCGCTCCAGTCGGCGAACTCGACGACGCCTTCTTCCTGCTCACCGAACGACACCTGCTTCAGCCCCTTAATGGATGGCGGCTGTGCGCCCAGAAAGCCGACGTGACGCAGATAAAGCGTGCCGGGCTTCGGGTTGTTCGGGGAGTCAGGGAGGTAAAACGAAGCTGAAATCTTCTTCCAGCGTCCGGCAGCAACCATCTCGGCGAACTCCGGGTCGACCTGCCCTGGCTCCGCATTCAGGTTGGAGCCGTCCAGCGACAGGGATTTCACCCAACCCCATGCAGGGTCTTCCGTTTTGGGGTGACCGATGACGAGAGGCGCTTCATGGATGGTCGGGTCGTAGGCTTTCACGCAGGCGGCCAGGTCGCTTTGCGTGAACGGCAACTGCTTGCCGTGCATATCGGTATGAGTACCGGCTTTAAAAATGTGAATGGCTGACATTTTGCTGTCCCGCGTTACGTTGTCGGGAACAGTGTGTGGAAAAGCCGCCAGCAGTGCTTTTAATCTGCTTTAGAAAAAATCGTGGGGGAGGAAAGACAGCGGGGGGAAACAGCGACGATTAAAGCGGCAAACGAGGGGGCTGTAAACCTTTATAAAGGCGTCGGGGCGGTTAACACGGTAAATCACCCGCCCCGGAGGGTAAAATTCAGCGACGGGCCGCAGATTCAAGATGCCGGACAACGGTATCCAGAACCGACTTTTCTGCCTCCGGCTGCAGTTCGCCATCGCCGGTGATGGGTAAATAAGGGCGGGCCTCCAGCTCAACGGATTCATTACGGCCAGTTTTGCCGCCGAACTGGTGAATGGCTCCGTAAACGACATTGGTACCCACCGCAGCCTGCCTGTCATCATAGTCCGTCGATACCGACCCCATCAGACGCCCGGTAAGCTGCAATGTCTGGCCGTCACGCTCTTCAGCCGCCAGTGAGGGCGTCCAGGCCGGACGCCCCTCATCCATAAAATTAAGCTGGGTCTCCGTCAGCAGGGTTCCGGCTATTTTACGCATTGCGGGTGTCAGGTCTGTCGCCGCCAGCTCCAGCACATTCAGGCTCTGACGCAGCGATTTATCGTTTATGGTGATATTGACCAGATTATCTGAAGCCATCATTATCCTCTCAGTTCCTGTTGTGCCAGCGATTTCAGAGTACCCTGATAGCGGGCAAGGTCGGGACGGTAAGCCGCTCCCGGCGCATAAGACCAGCCGACGTCGGTGGCCACTTTCGTGGTGCCGGTATTGAAGGTGGCGACGTTCTGCATCTCGCCGGTTTTCTCCGAGACCAGTTTCAGCTCCCACCCCATAGCATTGCTGGAGTTCACGACCTTCAGACCACGGGCACGAACCTCCGCTGCACTCAGGGCAATCACGCCACAGCGGCAGCGCCAGCCGTTCGGCGGGTAGAACGCCTGCCAAAACGGATCGTCGTAACGCAGCACCAGACTGTGCAGGGCCAGATGGCTCCTGCGGGTATGGCTGTCGTTGATGCCCGTGTACATCCAGTACGGCCTGTCGTCGACGTTCTCCATCTGTTCGGCCCAGCGTCCGCCGCTGTAGAGTACCGACATATTGGTGCGAAAGATGGTATCGAGTCGCCACGGGCTGCCCTGCTGGATGGTGACCGGCTCCCCCGTTACCGGGTCGGTGGTGTCACGCGGCCCCCACCATCCCTTGCGCTGCAGCTCCGGCTCCAGCTCTTTACGAAACCAGCGGTCAGTCTTCCCCTCGTCCAGCGCCTGCTGCAGGCGGCTGCGGATATCCTCCAGGATATCCAGACGGGCCACTTTGGCGACGGTAAAGGCGCGGGCATGGGCGTCCTGCCACATATCCTCCCAGTCCCAGGCAATTTTATACCCTTTGGATTTCAGGTAACTGATAGCCCGCTTGGGCGGCAGCGTCATGCAGTAAGCCAGTTCAGTCGTGGTTACGCTCATGCAGACGCCCCCAGAGACTTGCAACAAAGATAACCCTGGCCAGCCGCTCCTGCAGGTCTTCAGCGTTCATCTGCGGGTACAGCTCGGCCAGTTCGCCCAACAGCTCGGACGGGTTGATGCCGTTTTCAACCCGTTTAAACAACGGTGCCAGTACCGGCTCCAGCGTACCGCTTAACGAGCCTCCGTTCATCAGAATATCCAGTGCATCGTCCAGGGCCTGTTGTGCCTGAATATCGGCATCCACCGCCTCGGAGAACGACAGTGGCAGCCCGTTATTCTGGCGCTCTGAAGGGGGCGTTTCGTCGATATCCCCGTCCTGCAACTGATACTCACGCTTAAAGTATTGCGGGGTGAAGACCACACCGGCGCGGCTGAGTTTCTCGTCACGGGTTGCCTGGGTATCGTCGACCGTTCCCTGTTCCCACATCTTCCAGACGGGGCTGGCCACATCCCCGAAGTTCAGCGACACCGCCATTTTGATGGCCTGATTCACCGCGCTTTCCACAATATCGGCATCCGCGTCGCGGATATCATCCGTAACCTCCAGTCCGGCCTGCGCAGAGGCGCGGTTACTGTTGGCCTCAGTGGTCTGGTTCTGCCCCAGCAGGGCGATGGAGATTTCACTGCGGGCAAGCGTAATCAGGTTCTGATAAATATCGCTGCTGTCGGCCTTGCCTGCGGCCTCCTTGATTTCGATGGAGGAGTCATCGGGGATGGCGGCCACCGCGTCTTCGACCATCGCTTCCATGGAGTCCAGCAGCAGGTCAATCTCACCCTGAGCGGTACCGCGTGGATGCTTGCCGATAACCCACGGTGAGCCGTATTTCTCGGCAAAACGTACCCAGAACTTCATGCCGCCTTTTTTGAATGTCACGGGCCAGAAGCACATCGACAGGTCAGGGAAGCCATACGGGTTATCGTAGGTCGCGTCCTGACGCGGTACCACGAACTTGTTCAGCGGTACCGACTCGCCTTCCAGCCCGGCATCCTTAGCGCGAAAGCGCAGCAGGTTGTCGTTGTCGAACTGGAACCACTCCGGTGGTTTACCCACGATATCGGCGATGGCCCAGGACTTTACAGAGCGGCCCCACATGATTTCGCAGGGCTGATATCCGTAGAGAACGGCGTCGGTCATCTCGCCGATAATGCGGGACAGGTCCAGATCGTCGAGCATATCCCGGATGAAGCTGAATACCCGCGCCGGGGCATGGCTACGCTCCAGACCCCGCTCCAGCGATTTAACCGCCGCCTTACGCCTGCGGATGCAGCCGCCGACCAGCGGGTCGGTACGCAGCTCGCGATAGATGCGGATATCCCGGCCCTGAGATTTCAGGATGGGGTCAGGGTTAGGCAGGTACATCCCCAGCCCGAAGAAATCGATGGAACGACTGCGCGAGGCGATCTGCTCCGTCAGCGTTTTAGTGGGTTCAGCAAATTTGACAAATTCATCGGGTGAAACCCAGAGTCCTCTGGCCATCAGTATCCCTCCAGCATACGGGCAGACTGGCGGCGACGGCGCGAACTTGCCTTCACCGGCCCTTTGTTAATTTCACGGCTGGCAAACCAGGCCAGTGCCACTGCAATGGCTGAGTCACCATGGCGTTTACCACCGTCAGATTTGGCTTTTGAGCGCTGCTCCGGCACGCGAGGGACGCCGTTCACTACCTGAACGGCCCGCAGGTCGTCCAGCGTGTCTTCATCCTTCGGCAAATCCACCAGGTTGCCGTCTTCCAGCGCCGCCTTGACCGGCGGCATATGTTCCCGGTACCAGCCCTCGGTTGGCATCACCTGCTTAACCCGGCTGGAGCCATAGCGCTGCATGGCGTATTCAGCAAGGTAAGCGCCGTTGCCACGGGCGTCGAACGCGGCACCCAGCAGGCCGGGCAGGCCATCCATCAGATACCAGGTGATTTGCTCCTGCTGTTTGAACGGCACGTTGCGCAGCTCCAGCACGAACGGCACCCGGCGCACCAGGTTCTTCTCCTGCAACAGGGGATAGTCAACCGACAGGTCGCCGCTGCGGCCAAAGTCGCGTCCCAGAAAAGAGCGGGCATCAGCGGGTAGCGCCTCCAGCAGCGGCTTCAGATGCTCGTCCAGCCAGTCCTGTGTCTCATTCCAGCGCACCTCGTCGGGCTTCAGCTCGTAGCCCTCCGGGCAGGTCAGACGCAAAACCGGCGTATCAGCGGACATGCGGGACTCTATCAGGGCACGGGACAGCCAGGCGCCGCTTCCGTTGGCCGGAATACAGTCAAGCTCTTCCGCTGCACCGGCACCATAAAATTTGTACACCGACGCCATCCACGCCTGTTCAGCGGCCTCCGTCCATTCCTGCCCCGTGCGCAGACAGACGCGGCGGAACAATCCCTCAGCCACCGCCTCTTTGAAGTCAATGCGTTGTACGCTACCACCAAGACGCCCGGCGCGGATGTCGGTGATGGTGGTGTTGAATTCATTATCATCGCCATCATGGGTGGAGATAACGCGCACCTTACCGCCCCAGATCAGCATCGCCATTGCCGCCTTCAGCAGCTCTTTCAGTTGCTCATGGAACGCGGCCTCATCAATGACGATAACGCCCTGACGGCCACGCAGGTTAGACGGGCGGCTGGAAAGCGCGACAACACGGAAGCCGGAGTCGGGAAACTTGATGGTGTATGTCTTGATGTGTTTGTCTTCTTCCTCCTCTTCCCAGAAGCCCTCTTCGATTTCGCTGGCGGCATAGTTGAACGCCCGCGCCCACATGGCACAGGCCTGGATATATTCAACGGTCATGTCCTGGTTATAGGCGATGTAATACACGTTCATCCCGCCCGCAGCTGCCGAGGATGCAGCGGTCAGCACGTTATCGGACGCTTCGGCCCAGGTGATACCGGTACGGCGACTTTTCTCCATAACCTTGAACGGCGATGGATCAGCCACCCAGCGCTGCTGGTAGGGCAGCAGAACGGGAGGCGCGTCATAACCGGAGGTATCGGGTATTACTGGCGCAAGTTGACTCATGTGGCAATCCCCAGAATTTCACGGCGCAGCGCCTGTACCGCGTCGGCTGACAGACCACCCTTGCGGGCAATTTTCTCGGCGTTGCTGGCTGCCTGCTGCGCTCTGGCGCGGACTTCGGTCTGGAATTTCTTCAGGTTGACGGAAGCGCGGGACAGCGTGGCCACGTTCTTCGCCACCTTCGACAGCAGCGCCACGCGCTCTTTGGGGTCGACGTCGCCTTCTTCTGCTTCCTGCAACTGGACGATGCTTTCGAACAGTTCAGTCTGAATCAGGGCAATGACCGCCTCAGAACGCGCATCCTGATCGTCCGCCGCCCCCTCGGTCAGCATCCGGGCCGCTTCGGTGGCCGCCCGGATGGCACCATAGCGGCGCTCAATCTTCTGGCCATAGCGATGAATGGCGGATTTGCTGATGACATACCCCTGCTCACGCAGCAGGGACTCCAGCTCGGTATACCCGCTGAAGCCGGATTCAGTCAGCGCCCGCTCCAGCCAGCGTCGCACGTCTTCCGGCAGCTTTTCTATCGTGCTGCGTCTGGCCATCATTCACTCCTGTACTTTTCCGGGCGGGCGATGCCGGGGCCGCATTCCACGGTGTATTCCACCAGGTCAACGCCGAGGCGGGTCAGGTCGGCAAACCAGTCACCGGAGGGCTTCTTCTCCAAGTCAACCATCCTGCGGTCTGACAGATAATCCAGCTCCCGGCGCAGCTCCAGCGGCGTGGTATCCGGGTAGATGGCGCGGGCCACGTCCAGCAGCAACGTTTCGCTGGCGGTGTACGGGCGGGTTTTGTTCAGGGCAACCAGCAGACTCCAGCGCAGGGACTCCCGGCGCACGCGGGCGATATCAACCATTGTGACCTCCTGTATGGCGGTACCCCTGTACCACTTCCAGTTTGTTATAGAGCGCGTCCAGCTTGGCCTCGATGACCGTCTGCCCCCGGATGTAATCCTCGCGGCGGACGTAGTTCAGGGGCAGTTCAGCCCGGAAACGCATGAACTCTTTCTCCAGTTCGCCCCAGTTGGAGCTGGACTGCTGCAGCGACTGCTCAAGGGAGGCGAAACGCGCCGCCTGGCGCTCCTCCGCCTTGCTGAACAGCCACTTCGCAATACCACCGACAAAGCTCATGAAGGTGATGAGAAAGCCCACCACCGTCCAGAATTCAACCTGCAACGTCATTTCTGTAATCCTTCCCGTTCGTCCAGAAGCCGGTTTATCTGGCTGCGCCAGATGCGGCACTGTTTCGCGTTGTCGATGATGTTGGCGAGGACGTCACGCTGGGTGACGCCTGAGTCGCGTAGCCAGGCACCAGCGGCGTCAGGTTGCCCGGACGCTGCGCCAGTGCCGGTGCCAGTAGCGGCAACCGGGCCTGAATGACCGGTGTCGACGGATGCGTCGTCGTATCCGAGCGCGGCGTTGTACTGGCGCACGAAACCGCGAGTAAACACGCACTCAATGGGATGGCTCTTACCTTTTTCATCAATCCAGCGCTGTGTAACATCGTTTACCTGCCTCTGTAGTTGTTGATTCCGGCTCTCCAGCCGGGCTATCTGCTCCAGGTAACCGGCTTCTGCCTGATGCCCGGTTGCGACCTGCTCCTGATAACGCTGTGCCCAGGCCTTCAGTGCGGCGTTCTCAAGCGTTGCCTGCTCCGTTTTGTACGTATCAAACGCTGACTGCAGTCGACTGAGCGCTGCGTCACCGTCACGTTTTGCGTCCTCAGAACCGTCGTGATAGCCCCAGCGGTTCAGTCCATAAAGAGCAGTCACCAGAACAAGCGCCAGCACCATGCCGCGCCACGGTAATCTTTTAACCAGGTTCCACACAGCTGCTGCCTCCCCATCTGAGATAGCGCGGAGCCAGCTCCCGCAGGATACGCTGCGGATAATGGCGGTTCTCACGCCAGTTGGCGGCGCTGCGTCCGGCATTCACCGTGGCGACATGATCAAACCAGCGGGTGCTGTCCAGCCCCTGCTGAGAGGCCAGCCGTTTGTCCCGCTGTACCCAGCCCAGACCGCCGTTATAGCCGGACAGCGTCATGGCCATACGTTCGCAGCCGTTGGCGGCGCTGACGCGCTGCCACAGCCAGCGGTCATAGCTGACCAGCGCCCGGATGGCCCATGCCGGATTAAACGGCTCGTGGCTGTTCAGCCCCGGCATCAGCTGACTTATCCAGTCAGCGGTGGCGGGCATAAACTGCGCCAGCCCCTGAGCGCCAACCGGCGAGACCGCATCAGGTCGCCAGCCGCTTTCCTGATGCAGCTGTGCGGCGAAGTCAGCCACCGGCGCAGACAGTCCCCATTCAAGCCGGGCATTACGGATCACATCGTCGCGATACTGCAGCGCGGCCTGTGGCGGCTCGGCTGCGCAGGCCTGACTGAAAAAACCGCCACACCAGAGCAGCCAGGCAATAACCAGGTTGCCAGCGAGCTGCCACCAGAAGCTGTATTTATCGTTGCGTGGCTCGCCATGCTTGATGGCGGTTACGCCCAGACCAAAGGCGAGCAGGATGATGAGGGTGATTTGAGGCCAGTTCATGGTCACAGCCCCGTCGCCACGGCCAGACAGACCGCTGCAACAATCAGCGCACGGCGGATTAGCGCAGCGGAAAAGACCAGGTGAAGGCCAGTCTGGACGGGGAAGCGACCATCAGCCATCAGCCTGTCATCGTGCTTCAGGTACTGACCGGGGCGGGATTTGGGGAAAAGCGAACGGTCAAGCCAGTAGCCCAGCACAGCCGCCAGCGTGATGAGCGACAGCTTGTAGACAACCACCGGCAACTGCTGGGGCGATACCAGACCGATGGTGCCGAGCAACAGCACAGAGGTCAGCAGCCAGCCGCTGAGACGGGGCTTTTTAACAGGGGGAATGAATTTTTTCAGGTTTTTCATGGGTGTCTCCTTGTTGTGTGGGAGACAGCATCACAAATGTGGCGGGATACGGATTTTAAAGCGCGTTATAAGTGTTCGCAGAGGGAAGCGGCCAGAATGGTGGCACACAAAACACAGGGGAGGCAAGCACGATGACTGAACCGAAACAGCCCGGTTTTAAAAAAGGGTTCCTCTTTGGGATCAGAACCGGAGAGAAAAATAAAACTTACACGCTAAGCGTGGATGCATGTTGCCCAACCGAAGCGATTGCAGAACTGAAAAACGCGCTGGTTGCACTTGAAGAGAGAAGAAGTCATTTCGCCAGCGGAGAAAACAACGTCATGATGATTGGCAATGTGGCGGCGACATCACGATATAAAGCTGCACCTAATCCTGCTGCTCAGTTATCCTGCGACCAACGATTACTGGAAGCGGAATCAGCAGTTCCCAGAACGGTTCTTCCTCACCAGTCTTAACCGGGGCCGCTTCTCCCGACCAGTAAAGCCAGGCCCGGTGATACAGTTCCAGCACCGGGCAATCACTGTTCAATAACCTCATATCTCCGCGATGCACCGGCTCATCAGTGATGACTTCATATATCGGTGCCGTTCTGATTTCCTCTTCGCCTCTCTCATCGGCCAGTAATCCCCGGAACTTCCTGACTTCACTTAGATGCTGACAGGCAAACAGTGACTGATAGCGGGAGGGTTTGTCAGGAAAATGGCTACGGCGAACTAACTCAAACACCAGACCGACCAGCAGACTTCTGCTGACTCCGCTGTCATCTTCCATTTTAGGGCCGGGGTTATAGAGATAGTTATGACCGTGCCTGGAAAGACCATCGGGATACATCTGATGAAGGAAAGCGGCCAGCTCCGGCACTTCAGGTTCGTATTTTACGGTAATAACATGGCAAGGCGAAGGCAGACGATTAGCGGAATCAAGTGTGTAATACGTTCCCATTCAGAAAACAATCCTTATCGAACAAACACTGCACGTAGGTTACACATCCAGTAAATTGCGTTAATAGAAAACAGTTATCCATAAACCTCATCCTGACAGTGAAAGAACGACCAGCCCAGTGCGCGAACACCGGGCTGGTCATCAACTCACAGGTATGCACTGTGAGCCGACCAGGGTTCAGTCAGTCTCGCGAGACCAGACTAGCCTGCCATATTTTCACTAATTGCAAAAGGCTTACGGATAATGAAAGAACAATCTTTACCCATCGTTCCATGGATTGGCGGCAAACGTCGTCTGGCTAAGCATATTCTGCTGTCAACAACGGGTAAAAAGTGATCCACTTACCGTCACCACCAACGGTC
>CALYPF010000046.1 GCA_945271245.1 uncultured Enterobacteriaceae bacterium
TAGACCGTTGGTGGTGACGGTAAGTGGATCACTTTTTACCCGTTGTTGACAATAGCATTGACAATGCCATATAGACTGGACACCCAAGTGTCGATTTCGAATGCTGAAGAGCAGTGTAGGCGAAGAGATTTTCAGTAAAATCAGGTTATTAAGCCAATAACTTCATATTGAAATAGTGGAGCTAAATATCCAGCTGGATCATGTCCATTTGCCGGTAAAAACCCTACTAAAGCTGTCAGTATCGAAAATGTTGGGTCATCCAGAAAGGCAGAACAGCGATACGACTCTTTAATAAATTTCCATACCTCAGGAAGCATAATTATGGGGAGTCACTTTTGGGCGAAAGGGTATTGTGTGGATACGTAGGAGTGAGTGCAGAAACGATCCGTAGATATGTAAAATATCAGGAGAAACATGAGCATGAAGAAACCCGACTGAGCCTGAATGGAATGTGAGGCGAGGTCCCAACGGGTTAGAACTTAGTACGCCCCTCCGGCGCGCCAAAGCAATGCACCTTCTACGAAGGCGGATTTTTATTTGCGCATAGATAACATTGCCTGAAAGGTAAAAGCGCAGCGTAAATAGGTGGGGTTCGCCTATTGCTATGCTAGTAGACCCCAGCAAACAGGCGTGCTTAACCTTTTAAGAAGCAATGAAACCTGCGTTTTATATGATTACCGATTTATCGCCAGCGGCTGACGCTCGGTGTGAGAATTTTATGTTTACCCAAATTCAAAGAATGGCGGAGCGTTGAGCTATTAGCAAAAGGTGGTTAATGGCGATCTCTGAAATTGTTGGCATAAAAATCCTTGCCATTAATGATATCGATGCCGCTTCCAACAACGGGCGGCATCTGAAAGCGATTTCCTCTACAGATGAGGTATCGGAACTGAGACGAGAGAGGGACTGTTATCAGCGCATTTCCTTTGGAAGATGCAATCGATAGTTATCGCGATCGGATAAGCTGGGTTCTATCGATGAATTCATGAGTTATGGGATCGTGATATCGCGAAGGCCAAATAATCCAGGGGTCGGTTCCCAGTGCACTCGCGATAAGCCATTCCCCTTTTGGCCATGGGCGAGTAAGGGCATTGGCGAGTGTAGAAGAACTAAGACCGGCCTGGCGTGAAACCGCAGCCAAAGAAGTTCCCCGTTTACGCAGTGCGGCGATAATGTCTGCGGGGTGCCAGTCGGCAAATTGACGTTCCATGCGTTCTCCCTGTCAGCAACCTATACGGTAATAATCCTGTTATATTTACCCGCCTTTTATAGCACAAAAAGTTTCATAAACGCTCCAGTTGTTTCGTAAACGATTGCGAAATGTGGCTTACGACACAAAGGATATGTAATTGATGAAAAGGAACAGAAGAAGTGGCCGCTCACAGACCGGGTGAACGGCATAAAGATTAATGATTGCGCTGTACTGCGAGATGAGCCAGCCCGATGAGCGCCTCTTTCCAGTCGCTATCCTGCAGCGGCGCCAGAGCGGCAATGGCTTTATCGGCTTCCTGTTCAGCGCGCTGGCGGGTCCATGTCAGTGAACCACATGCCGCCATCGTTTCCAAAACAGATTCCAGTAAATGACGCCCGTTGCCCTGTTCAATCGCCTGACGAATCAATGCGGCCTGAGCCGGCGTGCCGTGGTGCATGGCATGCAGCAGTGGGAGCGTAGGTTTACCCTCGTTGAGGTCGTCACCCACGTTTTTTCCAAGCGTTTCGCCATCAGCGCTGTAATCTAAGAGATCGTCAATTAGCTGGAACGCAGTGCCCAGATAACGCCCGTAGTCTTGTAGCGCTTGTTCCTGTTCCGGCGTTGCTCCCGCAAGGATTGCAGAACACTGGGATGCAGCTTCAAAAAGACGCGCCGTTTTACTGTAAATTACGCGCAAATAATTTTCTTCGGTGATATTCGGATCGTTAACATTCATTAACTGGAGCACTTCTCCTTCCGCGATGACGTTAACGGCTTCAGACATCACTTCCAGTACTTTTAACGAGCCAAGACTCGTCATCATCTGAAAAGCGCGCGTATAGATAAAATCGCCGACCAGCACGCTTGCGGCATTGCCAAAAGCTGCGTTGGCCGTAGCTTTCCCCCGGCGCATATCGGATTCATCTACGACATCATCATGAAGAAGCGTGGCGGTGTGTATAAATTCAATCAGCGCGGCCAGCGAGATATGGGCATTCCCCTGATAATTAAGCGCGCGCGCCGAAAGCACGGCTATCATAGGGCGAATACGTTTTCCCCCACTGCTCACGATGTAATATCCCAACTGATTAATAAGCTGCACGTCAGAACTGAGCTGCTCGAGAATCGCTGCGTTGACACCCGCCATGTCTTGTGCGGTTAACTGGTTTATATTTTCTAAATTCATCGCAAAGTCTGGCTATCGTCCTGTTTGACCACACATCCGTATGGGATAACGAGAGGGGTTGAACTGATAATGTAGTACAGATTGTACCGGAAAAATGCGTCAGATAAACGGCGTCGTTACGGCTGCGTTTTTTTTCAACGGGGAATGACAATCGGGCTTGTCAAAGCGTTGCGATTTGCGTAATATTCGCGCCCTATTGTGAATATTTATAGCGCGGCCTGCATTGTGATCACGGCATGCGCGGAAGCGGAGTTTTATATGTACGCGGTTTTCCAAAGTGGTGGTAAACAACACCGAGTAAGCGAAGGTCAGACCGTTCGCCTGGAAAAGCTGGACATCGCAACGGGTGAATCCGTTGAATTCAACCAGGTGCTGATGATTGCTAACGGTGAAGATGTCAAAATCGGCATTCCTTTCGTTGATGGCGGTCTCATCAAAGCTGAAGTCGTTGCGCATGGTCGTGGCGAAAAAATTAAAATTGTTAAGTTTCGTCGTCGTAAACACCACCGTAAGCAGCAGGGCCACCGTCAGTGGTTCACTGATGTTAAAATTACTGGCATCAGCGCTTAATACAAGGGGAGCGAATTTAAATGGCACACAAAAAGGCTGGCGGCTCAACTCGTAACGGTCGCGATTCTGAAGCAAAACGTCTGGGCGTTAAGCGCTTTGGCGGTGAAGCAGTTCTGGCTGGTAGCATCATCGTTCGTCAGCGTGGTACTAAATTCCATGCTGGTAACAACGTAGGTTGTGGCCGCGATCATACTCTGTTCGCTTTGGCTGACGGTAAAGTCAAGTTCGAAGTGAAAGGTCCGAAGAACCGTAAGTTTATCAGCATCGAAGCTGAATAAGTTTTACGCATTCCGGATACGGATGGAGCCCCGCAACATGTTGCGGGGCTTTTTATATTCTGCTTCTGGGCTTTTTTATCGATGGCATTAGCTCTGAATAAACCCCCATTCTGGCTATGATGCTGAGGGTGAGTAAGCCATAATTACCGGCATGAATGATGTAAGAATAGGGCGGTTGCCTTATGGGAAGCAGCGCTGATATAGCCATTTTGGTTATGAAACAAGCTGAAACCAGACTAATGCATATCTGTTATATCTTTTAAAGCAAGCCTAACCTGCAGTGTTATAGAAACTGTGCGAGAGATAATCAAACATTAGAGTGCTATAAAGAAAGCCAGGGCTGAGGCGCAACGAACTGTAGTTATGTTGTACACTTTATATACGGCAGCCTGCCTGCACAAAATAAACGTGTGTCATGCTTTGAATGCCCAATTGCAGGCTTTAAGGCGTGATGATGAGTGCGATAACACATTAAATTCCGGCATCGTGCCATTAATTAGCACTTAATACCGTTTCCAGAGCAATATATCAGACCATAGCCTTTGACTGGAGCGACAGACGGTAGCGGTTGTTCAGCGCTCGGGCGAATGATTTACGGAGAAGTACAATGAAGTTTGTAGATGAGGCGACAATTTTGGTTGTGGCTGGTGACGGTGGAAATGGTTGCGTGAGTTTTCGCCGTGAGAAGTACATTCCTAGAGGTGGCCCGGACGGCGGTGATGGCGGCGACGGCGGCGACGTATGGCTGGAAGCCGATGAAAACCTGAATACGCTCATTGATTACCGTTTTGAAAAATCATTTCGCGCCGAGCGGGGTCAGAACGGCCAAAGCCGTGATTGTACCGGCAAACGTGGTAAAGATGTCTCAATTAAGGTCCCTGTCGGTACTCGGGTTATCGACCAGGGAACAGGCGAAGTCATGGGCGACATGACGCGGCACGGCCAGCGGCTAATGGTAGCGAAAGGCGGCTGGCACGGATTAGGGAATACGCGTTTTAAATCCTCTGTAAACCGTACCCCACGCCAAAAGACAAACGGTACGCCCGGCGATAAACGCGATTTACAACTGGAATTAATGCTACTGGCGGATGTAGGGATGCTAGGGCTGCCGAATGCGGGGAAATCGACCTTTATTCGGGCTGTTTCAGCGGCAAAACCCAAAGTGGCTGATTATCCTTTTACTACGCTGGTGCCGAGCCTTGGCGTCGTACGGATGGATAATGAGAAAAGCTTTGTCGTTGCGGATATTCCTGGCCTTATTGAGGGAGCCTCTGAAGGGGCCGGTTTAGGGATCCGTTTTCTGAAGCATCTTGAACGCTGCCGGGTGCTATTGCATCTTATCGATCTGGCACCGATAGACGGCACCGATCCGGTTGATAATGCGCTTATTATCGTTGGTGAACTGGAAAAATACAGCGCTAACCTGGCAGAAAAACCGCGCTGGCTGGTATTTAACAAAGTTGATTTGATGGATAAGACAGAGGCAGCAGCAAAAGCGAAGGAAATTGCTGCGGCGCTCGGCTGGGAAGACAATTATTATTTGATTTCGGCCGCCAGCCATGAGGGTGTCAATGCCCTATGCTGGGATGTGATGAATTTCATCATCGAAAACCCGCTGGTCAAGGAAGCAGAGCAGGCCCAGCCGGAAAAAGTTGAATTCATGTGGGATGATTATCATCGCCAGCAGCTTGAAGACGCCGAAGTGGACGACGACCTTCTGGATGATGACTGGGATGAAGATGACGAGGAAGGCATTGAATTCATCTATAAACACTAGCGTTTTTAGTGGTGTTTAGTAGTCTTTTGGAGAAATGCGCTGTAAACGCTGCTGCTAGTTTTTGTTGAGGTCCGGCTTAGCCCGGACCTCAATTTTTTACGCGCCGTGAAACTTACTGAAGCTTTTATCCCGCAGACTAATTATTTTGATAAAGCGCTTTATATAACCGGCTTTCGAAGCGGGCAAGCGGTACGCGGCGGTTTCGTTGTTCGGCTGGTTCAACGGCATATCCGGATAAATACTGGACGAAGGCCAGCCGTTGCCCACTGGCGGCGGTAAGAAAGCCCGCCAAATTATACACGCCCTGCAGCGAGCCAGTTTTCGCAGAAACTTTCCCGTCGACGCCGGCGAGATGCAGGCCAGCACGGTAGCGTAGTGAGCCATCATGACCAGCAAGAGGCAGCATAGAGATAAAATCTAGTTCGCTATCGTGAGCGGCGATGTATTGCAATACCTGCATCATTGTCGCTGGGGAGATCAGGTTGTGACGGGAAAGGCCGGAACCGTCAACTATGAGAGTATTTCCTAAATCGATATTTGCTTTTTGACGCAGCAATTGGCGCACCGCATCTGCACCCGCTCTCCAGGTTCCCTGAACGCCAAAATACTGGCGGCCAATGGTTCGGAATACAGTATCTGCAATCATGTTGTCTGATTTTTTTAACATTGTATGCAGAAGTGCATGCAACGGGGGCGATTGTACACTGGCAATGATCGTACCCGGTGTGGAAGGCTGGGTTTCACGCAAAAGCGTACCGGTGACACGGATCCCGGCTTTTTTAAGTTCTTCCCTGATAATGGCACCCGCATATCCTGCGCCGTCCTGAATAGCGAAGGCAAGCGGTAGCGGATCGCTGCGCTGAGGCAGGCAGCCCGTAAGCGTATAACGATTTAAATCACCGGGTACTACGTCCAGTTCACAGTAGCGCGCTTCCGGCGAGCCTTTAGCCAGCGTTTTGACCTGGCTAAAGACAGTGACTGGATAATAAGATGCAATACGCACAAAGGCGGGTTTATTAGCTTCTGGCGCGCTATAGAGAGATACAGAAAAACAATTACGATCGATAATTGCGGCGGAAGGCGGGGCGCTAAAGCATTGCGTCATATCGTTCCACGGCCAGCCTGGCGCTTTGTCGTGACTGGCAAAAACTGAGGTATCAATAAGAACATTGCCTTTTATTTCACGTACCCCGGTTTTCTTAAGCGCAGCAACAAGGTTAAGAATGCTCTGTCTTTTTAACGTGGGATCGCCGTCAAAACGCGCGATTAAATCCCCGTTGAGAATATCGCCGTTAATATTACCGCGTCGCTCCAGTGTGGTAGTGAACCGATATTCCGGCCCCAACTGGAGCAATGCCGCCAGAGCGGTAATCACCTTTTGAGTGCTGGCAGGCAGGGCCATTTGCTGCCCGTGATAATCGAGCACCGGATTTCCGGCACCGGTCTTTTGGACTAACAGCGCCAGGTTTGAACCGGGCGGCAGTTGCTGCGCGTATTCCTCAATGCTGATAGCCTGAGCGTTCAGTGTAAAGATGCTGGTCAATCCGATGATAAAACTGGAAAATCGCATAAATCTCGCAATGACGGCCTGGAAACGAATAGCCATACTATGGCGCATTGTGCTGAAAAGTAAACGATGACCCCCGATGAACTTCGGGATAAAATGTGCATCAAAATGAAAAATTGTTGCTGGCCTGGGTAACTTCCCGGGTTGGTTTTCTTTTGTTCTCAGTCGGTGGAGGATTGCCACCGAATATAGCGTTGACGCTAGCTGCGATGCGCAATCTCAACAGGACAGTATGAAGAGGTATAACAAATGCAACCTATTCCGATGACCTTACGCGGTGCAGATAAACTTCGTGAAGAGCTGGAACATCTGAAGTCTGTTCGTCGGCCTGAAATTATTGCAGCGATCGCCGAAGCGCGTGAGCACGGCGACTTGAAAGAAAATGCGGAGTATCACGCGGCGCGTGAACAACAAGGCTTTTGTGAAGGCCGCATCAAAGACATTGAAGCTAAATTATCGAATGCCCAGATTATCGATGTGACGAAGATGCCAAATAATGGGCGGGTGATATTTGGTGCGAGCGTGGCGGTTTTAAACCTCGATACCGATGAAGAACAGAACTACCGCATAGTGGGTGACGATGAAGCCGATTTTAAACAAAATCTGATTTCAGTGAATTCCCCTATAGCGCGCGGGCTTATTGGCAAGGAGAAAGACGACGTTGTGGTAATTAAAACTCCGGGCGGTGAAGTTGAGTATGAAATTTTGAAGGTAGAATACCTCTGATTTCTGCTACTCTGAACGCCAGTCACTTTTGTAAAGATAAGAAAAGGCCGCAATGCGGCCTTTTAACGACAATAGGGGCGTGGCATGTTGCTCACGCCCCTGTAGAATAAGCGCCTGGCAATACTGGCATCTATGGTGTCGGTGGCGTATTCAGCGCGGCAGTGAAATTTTACGCTCTTTGGTTGGACGATATAAAATAAGCGTCTTTCCAATAATCTGCACGTTACAGGCTTTGGTTTCTCGCACAATTGCATCTGCAATCAGGATTTTAGTCTCACGATCTTCCGTGGCGATTTTTACCTTGATAAGCTCATGATGTTCAAGCGCTTGTTCAATCTCGGCCAGCACGCCTTCGGTCAAACCATTATTGCCAAGCTGCACGACAGGCTTGAGTGGATGAGCCAGACTTTTCAGGTGCTGTTTTTGTTTAGTACTCAGATTCATTATGTTTTTGCTTAAGTTGGGATTGAAAACGGGGCATTCTACCGCCATCTCTTAACTATAGCCAAGGCGACATCATTTGGCGGCTGCGCGCGATGAATTCAGATGGAATAAAAGATGACAGGTAAAAAGCGTTCTGCCAGCTCCAGTCGCTGGCTACAGGAACACTTTAGCGATAAATATGTCCAGGAGGCGCAGAAAAAAGGGTTTCGTTCCCGCGCCTGGTTTAAACTGGATGAAATACAGAAAAGCGATAAGCTTTTCAAACCGGGGATGACCGTTGTCGATCTCGGCGCGGCGCCCGGTGGATGGTCTCAATACGTCGTAACACAGATTGGTGGTAAAGGGCGTATTATCGCATGCGATCTTTTACCTATGGATCCAATCGTCGGCGTAGACTTCCTTCAGGGCGATTTTCGTGATGAATTAGTGATGAAAGCGCTGCTGGAACGCGTGGGAGATAATAAAGTTCAGGTCGTCATGTCTGACATGGCACCTAATATGAGTGGTACACCCGCAGTGGATATCCCGCGGGCCATGTATCTGGTAGAACTGGCGTTGGAAATGAGTCGTGATGTTCTGGCGCCGGGCGGCAGTTTTGTAGTGAAAGTTTTCCAGGGCGAAGGTTTCGATGAATATCTGCGGGAAATTCGCTCCCTGTTTACGAAGGTGAAAGTTCGTAAGCCGGACTCTTCGCGTGCCCGTTCGCGTGAAGTGTATATTGTAGCGACCGGGCGTAAAGTATAACCGGTGAATTTCGGGCGGCGGTATAGCAATCGTATGGATTCTGAAGGCGTATAACTTTATGCCGAGGGAAGAGGCCAGCGCTGAAGGCACATATCGCAGCTTGAAAGACATTGGATATATAGTATCCTGACGCTGTTTTTAACACAGTTGTAATATGAGGTTAATCCCTTGAGTGACATGGCGAAAAACCTAATACTCTGGCTAGTCATCGCAGTTGTGCTGATGTCGGTGTTCCAGAGCTTTGGGCCCAGCGAGTCGAATGGCCGTAGGGTGGATTACTCTACCTTCCTGCAAGAGGTCAATCAGGATCAGGTTCGCGAAGCGCGTATCAACGGACGTGAAATCAACGTTACCAAGAAAGATAGTAACCGATACACGACTTATATCCCGGTTAACGATCCCAAGCTTCTTGATAATCTCATTACTAAGAATGTCAAGGTTGTTGGCGAACCCCCTGAAGAGCCCAGCCTGTTGGCTTCTATCTTCATTTCCTGGTTCCCAATGCTATTACTGATTGGGGTGTGGATCTTCTTTATGCGCCAAATGCAAGGCGGCGGTGGTAAAGGCGCAATGTCGTTTGGCAAAAGCAAAGCGCGGATGCTAACGGAAGATCAAATTAAAACGACTTTTGCCGATGTCGCAGGGTGCGATGAAGCAAAAGAAGAAGTGGCTGAACTGGTTGAATATCTGCGTGAACCCAGCCGTTTCCAGAAGTTGGGTGGTAAAATTCCCAAAGGTGTTTTGATGGTGGGCCCGCCTGGTACTGGTAAAACGCTGCTGGCGAAGGCGATTGCCGGTGAGGCAAAAGTGCCATTTTTTACCATTTCCGGCTCTGATTTCGTTGAAATGTTCGTTGGCGTAGGTGCATCTCGCGTCCGCGATATGTTTGAACAAGCGAAAAAAGCTGCGCCATGCATCATCTTTATCGATGAAATCGACGCGGTCGGCCGTCAGCGTGGCGCCGGGCTTGGCGGTGGTCATGACGAGCGTGAGCAGACGTTGAACCAAATGCTGGTCGAAATGGATGGGTTTGAAGGCAATGAAGGCATTATTGTTATTGCTGCGACTAACCGCCCCGATGTTTTAGATCCGGCGCTATTGCGTCCTGGTCGTTTTGACCGCCAGGTTGTCGTGGGGCTTCCGGATGTTCGTGGTCGTGAACAAATTTTAAAAGTCCACATGCGCCGTGTACCGCTGTCGCCAGATATTGATGCTGCTATCATTGCTCGTGGCACCCCGGGTTTTTCCGGTGCCGATCTGGCGAACTTGGTTAACGAAGCCGCGTTGTTTGCCGCTCGCGGTAATAAGCGCGTGGTCTCCATGGTTGAGTTCGAAAAGGCGAAAGATAAAATCATGATGGGAGCGGAACGCCGTTCCATGGTGATGACTGAAGCGCAAAAAGAATCCACCGCATATCACGAAGCCGGTCACGCTATTATTGGGCGCATCGTGCCAGAACACGACCCTGTACATAAAGTGACCATTATTCCGCGAGGCCGCGCGCTAGGCGTTACATTCTTCCTGCCTGAAGGTGATGCGATCAGCGCCAGCCGCCAAAAGCTTGAGAGTCAAATCTCAACCCTTTACGGTGGGCGCCTTGCTGAAGAAATTATCTACGGTGTAGAGCATGTTTCGACCGGTGCATCGAATGATATTAAAGTTGCGACAAACCTGGCACGTAACATGGTAACCCAATGGGGCTTCTCTGAGAAACTTGGGCCTTTACTGTATGCGGAAGAGGAAGGCGAAGTATTCCTTGGTCGCAGCGTCGCAAAAGCGAAGCATATGTCTGACGAGACGGCACGTATTATCGATCAGGAAGTAAAAGCGTTAATTGAACGCAATTACAACCGCGCGCGCCAGATCCTGAATGACAATATGGATATTTTACATGCGATGAAAGACGCGCTTATGAAATATGAAACCATTGATGCTCCGCAAATCGACGATTTGATGGCCCGTCGTGAAGTTCGTCCGCCTGCTGGCTGGGAAGAGGCTGCATCATCTGATAATACTGATGATAACGGTAAGCCTCAGGCTCCACGTCCAGTCGATGAACCTCGGACGCCAAACCCAGGTAACACCATGTCTGAGCAGTTCAACGATAAATAAAACCATTTGTCGTAAGCGTTAAATAAAACCCCGGAATTCCGGGGTTTTGCTTTTTCCAATCCTTAACTTATGTCTGAAGCTATTGTTTGGCACCGGCGTGAAATATGGCGTATTCATATTCCATGAGGTATTCGTTTGAAAAGCGTGTTTTCTGTAAGAGAAGCATTGGGCTGCGCTATTTTGCAATAACACATAAAATGGCCAGTTAACGTGCCGTGATATTCCAAAACTATCCTTTCAACGAAAAGAGAATTTCCATGAAACTGCATGCTCAGGGATCTTCACTGGATCTCACCTATCCTCACGTTATGGGGATATTGAATGTTACGCCTGATTCGTTTTCTGATGGAGGACGGCATAACACTCTGGTGGAGGCTATCCGCCATGCGAATGAGATGATCAACGCCGGTGCGACCATTATTGATGTCGGCGGAGAATCGACTCGCCCGGGGGCTACAGAAGTCAGTGCGGAAGAAGAATTGGAACGAGTTGTTCCGGTAATTGAAGCTATAGCCCAGCGCTTTGAGGTGTGGATTTCTGTTGATACCTCAAAGCCGGAAGTCATTACGGAAAGCGCGCAGGCCGGCGTGCATATCATTAATGATATTCGTTCTTTAAGCGAACCTGGGGCTCTGGAGGCCGCGGCGGAATCTGAGCTTCCAGTATGTTTAATGCATATGCAGGGGACGCCCGGGACAATGCAGGAAGCGCCGTCTTATCTGGATGTATGTCAGGATGTCGGTGATTTTTTTACTTACCAAATTGCCCGCTGTGAAGCGGCAGGAATAACAAAAGAGAAATTGTTGCTCGACCCGGGCTTTGGTTTCGGTAAAAATCTAACGCATAACTATCAGCTTCTTGCCAAACTCTCTACATTCCATCGCTTTAATCTGCCGTTATTAGTAGGAATGTCACGGAAATCAATGATAGGGCAGCTTTTAAATGTGGGGCCTGGCCAGCGTTTGAGTGGCAGCCTGGCATGTGCGGTGGTTGCGGCTATGCAGGGTGCACATATACTACGCGTGCACGATGTAAAAGAGACGGTAGAAGCGCTGCGCGTAGTAGAAGCTACGCTCTCAGAGAAGGAAAATAATCATTATGAGTAAGCGGAAATTTTTTGGTACCGATGGTATTCGCGGGCGGGTAGGAGATTCACCGATCACACCAGATTTTGTGCTGAAATTAGGCTGGGCTGCAGGGAAGGTACTGGCGCGTCACGGTTCACGTAAAGTTATTATTGGAAAAGATACGCGAATTTCGGGCTATATGCTGGAATCCGCGCTGGAAGCAGGGCTCTCGGCGGCAGGGTTATCTGCTTCATTTACCGGTCCAATGCCCACACCGGCGATTGCTTATTTGACGCGTACCTTTCGCGCAGAGGCAGGTATTGTAATATCCGCTTCTCATAATCCTTATTACGATAACGGTATTAAGTTCTTTTCCATCGATGGAACAAAATTGCCGGATAACGTGGAAGAAGCCATTGAGGCCGAACTAGAAAAAGAAATTAACTGCGTTGACTCGGCTGAGCTGGGTAAAGCCAGCCGCATAGTCGATGCCGCTGGTCGTTATATCGAATTTTGTAAAGCGACGTTTCCAAACGAGTTAAGCCTGAATGGCCTGAAAATCGTAGTGGATTGTGCAAACGGGGCTACTTATCATATTGCACCAAATGTACTGCGTGAGCTGGGTGCTACGGTGGTGACAATTGGCTGTGAGCCTAATGGCGTTAATATTAACGACCAATGCGGAGCCACGGACGTCCGTATGCTGCAAAACTGCGTTTTGACCGAAAAGGCTGATTTAGGTATCGCGTTTGATGGCGACGGCGATCGCGTAATTATGGTCGACCATGCGGGGAATAAAGTAGATGGCGACCAGATTCTTTATGTTATTGCCAGAGAAGGCCTGCGTCAGGGAGCGTTACGCGGCGGCGCGGTTGGCACGCTAATGAGCAATATGGGGCTTGAGGTTGCATTAAAGCAGTTAGGTATTCCCTTCGAGCGAGCGAAGGTAGGCGATCGTTACGTTCTTGAGAAATTACAGGAGAAAGGGTGGCGTATCGGTGCGGAAAACTCCGGACATGTGATTCTACTCGATCAAACTACGACCGGTGACGGCATTGTCGCTGCCCTGCAGGTGTTAAGCGCAATGGCGCGTAACGCCATGACGTTACATGATTTATGCAGCGGTATGACGCTGTTCCCGCAGGTGCTGGTAAATGTAAGGTATACCGCAGGTAGCCGCGATCCGCTGGAAACTGAAGCGGTTAAACAGGTCGCGAAGGAAGTTGAAGATAATCTTGGTGCTCGCGGCCGCGTTTTACTGCGCAAATCAGGAACAGAACCGCTGATTCGTGTAATGGTGGAAGGCGAGGATGAAGCACAGGTCATCGAGTTTGCTAACCGGATAGCAGATGCGGTTAAAAGCGTTTAGGGGATTCAAACAGTAATCGCGCCTTCGTATGAAGACGCGATTACTTTTATTCTGCAAGATTCATTAAAGCATGGCTTTGCTTGCTTATCAGGATCGCAGAATCTGGGAAAAGTTGGTTACAGCCTTTGGTAATAAAGAGCGTAAGATTCCACTAATGGTTCATCGGACGCTGCTTTTTTCCTCAGTCGGCATCATCATGTAAAATTGCCCTTGCGCGCGGCTACTGCTTTGGTTAGTATTCACACCCGCTTCTGTGGGGAATGAAAAACGTCTTCACAATTATTTGGTTGAAGCAATATAGTGTGCGGAGATCCGCAAGGAACAGGTCAATTATGTACGAAGCTCTTTTAGTTATTTTCCTTATTGTAGCCGTGGCCCTCGTCGGTCTAATTATGCTGCAACAGGGTAAAGGCGCTGATATGGGAGCCTCTTTTGGCGCTGGTGCATCTGCTACGCTGTTTGGTTCAGGCGGTTCCGGGAATTTTATGACCCGCATGACTGCTATATTAGCTACGCTGTTTTTTATCATCAGCCTTGTGCTGGGGAACATAAACAGCAATAAAACCAATAAAGGAAGCGAATGGGATAATTTGACTCAGCCGAAGTCCGAGCAGACTCAACCCGCAGCGCCGGCAAAGCCGTCCAGCGATATCCCTAACTAACAGCTTTGGTTGTTCGTTAAATCCGGGTAATCGTAAATCCGGATATCTTAGTGCCGAGGTGGTGGAATTGGTAGACACGCTACCTTGAGGTGGTAGTGCCCAATAGGGCTTACGGGTTCAAGTCCCGTCCTCGGTACCAATCCTCGTTAAAATTTGCATTTTTAACGCAGCTTGTGTAGCATACGCCACGTTTTCTGACGCGGGGTGGAGCAGCCTGGTAGCTCGTCGGGCTCATAACCCGAAGGTCGTCGGTTCAAATCCGGCCCCCGCAACCACTTTCCTTAAGAGTTCTTTTTCAAATATACTGTAGAGACCGGCAGGTGCCTTTACGAGGTTTTGAAAAAAAATTCTCCTAGAAGGTTATACAGGGTTCAGTTATATAAAGCCCCGATTTATCGGGGTTTTTTGTTATCTGACGAGCAATAACTGGGCTATATGCCCTTTTTTTATGTCCCGGGGGTGGAATTGTCCACATTAGAGCAGAAATTAACAGAACTGGTGGCGGCGCCGGTAGAGGCACTAGGCTACGAGTTAGTCGGCATTGAATTTATCCGCAGCCGCACGTCTACGCTGCGCATCTATATTGATAGTGAGAATGGTATCAATGTTGATGATTGCGCTGATGTGAGTCACCAGGTCAGCGCGGTGCTGGATGTAGAAGATCCTATCAGCGTGGCTTATAACCTGGAAGTTTCCTCGCCGGGGCTAGATCGCCCGCTATTTAACGCCGAGCATTATCGCCGTTTCCTCGGCGAAGAAGTCAGTCTTGTATTACGCATGGCTGTTCAAAATCGCCGTAAATGGCAGGGCATCATCAAAGCCGTTGATGGCGAAATGATTACGCTTACCGTTGAGGGTAGCGATGACGTGTTCGCGCTGAGCAATATTCAGAAGGCGAATTTGGTTCCCCATTTTTAACAGTCTGGATTGAGGCGAAGCCCCTGATGAACAAAGAAATTTTGGCTGTTGTTGAAGCGGTTTCTAATGAGAAAGCTGTTCCGCGCGAGAAAATTTTTGAAGCGCTGGAAAGTGCTCTAGCAACGGCGACCAAGAAAAAATATGAGCAAGAGATCGATGTTCGGGTCAGCATCGATCGCAAAAGCGGCGATTTTGATACGTTTCGCCGCTGGCTGGTTGTTGATGAAGTTACTATGCCTACGCGTGAAATTACGCTTGAAGCAGCACGTTACGATGAACCAGAACTAAACTTGGGCGATTACGTTGAAGACCAGATAGAGTCTGTAACCTTTGACCGTATCACCACGCAAACGGCGAAACAGGTAATTGTTCAGAAAGTGCGTGAAGCCGAACGTGCAATGGTTGTGGAGCAGTTCCGCGACCGCGAAGGTGAAATTATTACCGGCGTTGTTAAGAAAGTGAATCGCGAGAATATCTCGCTTGATCTGGGAAATAACGCGGAAGCCGTGATATTGCGTGAAGATATGCTGCCACGCGAAAATTTCCGCCCTGGCGACCGCGTGCGCGGAGTTTTGTATTCCGTGCGTCCGGAAGCCCGTGGAGCGCAGCTATTTGTTACACGCTCCAAGCCTGAAATGCTGATTGAATTATTCCGCATTGAAGTGCCTGAGATTGGTGAAGAAGTTATTGAAATCAAAGCGGCAGCCCGCGATCCGGGTTCACGCGCAAAAATTGCCGTAAAAACCAATGATAAGCGTATCGATCCTGTAGGCGCCTGTGTAGGTATGCGGGGCGCGCGGGTTCAGGCTGTATCGACAGAACTCGGCGGTGAGCGTATTGATATCGTGCTGTGGGATGACAACCCGGCGCAGTTTGTTATCAACGCGATGGCGCCGGCTGATGTTGCTTCTATCGTAGTGGACGAAGATAAACATACGATGGATATCGCCGTTGAAGCTGGCAATCTGGCGCAGGCGATCGGGCGCAATGGGCAGAATGTGCGTCTGGCATCGCAGTTATCCACTTGGGACCTTAACGTCATGACGATTGAGGATCTGCAGGAGAAACACCAGGCAGAAGCGCACGCTGCGATCGAAACCTTCACAAAGTATCTCGATATTGATGAAGACTTTGCCACGGTGTTAGTGGAAGAAGGCTTCTCTAGCCTCGAAGAATTGGCTTACGTGCCGATGAAAGAGCTACTGGAGATTGATGGCCTTGATGAAACGACCATTGAAGCATTACGTGAGCGCGCGAAAAACGCGCTGACCACGATGGCGCTGGCCCAGGAAGAGAGTCTCGGGGATCAAAAACCGTCGGAAGACTTGCTTAACCTGGAGGGTATGGAGCGCTCGCTGGCCTTTAAACTGGCCGCGCGTGGGATTTGTTCGCTGGAAGATCTTGCCGATCAGGGTATCGACGACTTAGCCGATATCGAAGATCTCACCGATGAGAAAGCCGGTGAGCTGATCATGGCGGCCCGCAATATTTGCTGGTTCGGCGACGAGGCGTAATCAACTGTAGCAGGAAGGAACAGCATGACCGATGTAACCGTAAAAGCGCTGGCCGCTGAGATTCAGACCTCTGTGGATCGCCTGGTACAGCAATTTGCTGATGCAGGGATTCCGAAGTCTGCTGGAGACTCTGTAACGGCGCAAGAGAAACAAACGCTACTGGCCCACTTAAACCGTGAACACGGTTCCGGGCCGGATAAATTAACGCTACAGCGCAAAACGCGCAGTACTCTGAGCATCCCGGGTACCGGTGGTAAGAATAAATCGGTACAGATTGAAGTCCGTAAAAAGCGCACCTTTGTAAAACGCGATCCGCAAGAAGCCGAACGTCTTGCCGCGGAAGAACAGGCTAAGCGTGAAGCGGAAGAGGCAGGCCAGCGCGAGGCGGAAGCAGCCGCTAAACGTGAGGCAGAAGAAAAAGCGAAACGTGAAGCTGAAGAACAGGCCAGGCGCGAAGCCGCTGAAAAAGCAAAACGTGAAGCGGCGGAAAAAGACAAAGTGAGCAATAAACCAACTGACGAAGCGGCAAAAGCCGCACAGTCCGAAAAAGCGCGCAGAGAAGCTGAAGCGGCTGAACTGAAACGCAAAGCGGAAGAAGAAGCGCGTCGTAAACTTGAAGAAGAGGCGCGTCGCGCGGTGGAAGAGGCACGACGCATGGCAGAAAGCCAGAATTGGGATAACAAAGAAACGCCGGCTCCCGTTGAGGAAGATAGTGATTATCATCTCACGACTTCTCAACACGCACGTCAGGCGGAAGACGATAGCGACCGTGAAGTTGAAGGCGGTCGCGGACGCGGGCGTAATGCCAAAGTTACACGTCCGAAAAAAGGCAATAAACATTCTGAAACCAAAGCGGATCGTGAAGAGGCTCGCGCCGCCGTTCGCGGTGGCAAAGGCGGTAAGCATCGCCGCGGCAGTATGCTGCAACAGGGCTTTCAGAAACCTGCGCAGGCAGTTAACCGCGACGTGATTATCGGTGAAACTATTACTGTCGCCGAGCTGGCTAACAAAATGGCGGTTAAAGGCTCGCAGGTAATTAAAGCGATGATGAAGATGGGCGCGATGGCGACCATTAATCAGGTAATCGATCAGGAAACCGCGCAGCTCGTTGCCGAAGAAATGGGGCACAAAGTCACTCTTCGCCGCGAGAATGAGCTGGAAGAGGCGGTAATGAGCGATCGCGACACGGGCGCGAAAGCTGAGCCGCGTGCGCCTGTAGTGACAATCATGGGCCACGTCGATCATGGTAAAACGTCGCTGCTGGACTACATTCGCTCAACGAAAATTGCGTCAGGTGAAGCAGGCGGTATTACCCAACACATTGGTGCGTATCACGTTCAAACGGATAACGGTAGCATTACGTTCTTGGATACCCCGGGGCACGCCGCGTTCACCGCAATGCGCGCGCGCGGCGCTCAGGCGACGGATATTGTTGTGCTGGTTGTTGCCGCGGACGATGGCGTGATGCCGCAGACAATTGAAGCCGTGCAGCATGCTAAAGCCGCTCAGGTGCCGGTTGTTGTGGCCGTCAATAAAATTGATAAACCGGAGGCCGATCCGGATCGCGTTAAAAATGAGCTGGCTCAGTACGGTATCATCCCAGAAGAGTGGGGCGGAGAAAGCCAGTTCGTGCATGTTTCTGCGAAAGCGGGAACCGGCGTTGACGAGCTGCTGGATGCAATTCTGTTGCAGTCAGAAGTGCTCGAACTGAAAGCCGTGCGCAACGGTATGGCCAGCGGTGCGGTTATTGAGTCATTCCTGGATAAAGGCCGTGGGCCGGTTGCTACGGTGCTGGTGCGTGAAGGGACTCTGCATAAGGGCGACATCGTACTGTGCGGCTTTGAATATGGTCGCGTACGCGCTATGCGTAACGAACTGGGTCAGGAAGTGACTGAAGCCGGTCCGTCGATCCCGGTGGAAATTCTTGGTCTGTCAGGCGTTCCGGCAGCAGGTGATGAAGCGACCGTAGTACGCGATGAGAAAAAAGCGCGTGAAGTCGCCCTGTACCGTCAGGGCAAATTCCGTGAAGTGAAACTCGCGCGTCAGCAGAAAGCGAAGCTGGAAAACATGTTCGCTAATATGACAGAAGGCGAAGTGTCCGAAGTCAATATTGTCCTGAAAGCAGACGTTCAGGGTTCTGTCGAAGCCATTTGTGATTCGCTGCTGAAGCTGTCTACCGATGAAGTGAAAGTGAAAATTGTCGGTTCCGGCGTTGGTGGGATTACGGAAACCGACGCCACGCTCGCGGCGGCGTCGAACGCTATTATCGTTGGCTTTAACGTGCGTGCGGATGCTTCTGCGCGTCGGGTTATCGATGCGGAAAGCTTGGATCTGCGCTACTACTCCGTTATCTATCACCTGATAGACGAAGTGAAGCAGGCGATGAGCGGTATGCTGGCGCCTGAGTATAAGCAGCAGATTATCGGGCTTGCTGAAGTTCGCGATGTATTTAAGTCACCGAAATTTGGCGCTATCGCTGGATGTATGGTGACGGAAGGAACGGTGAAGCGCCACAATCCTATCCGCGTTCTGCGTGATAACGTTGTTATCTATGAAGGCGAGCTGGAATCCCTGCGCCGCTTTAAAGATGATGTGAATGAAGTACGTAACGGTATGGAATGTGGCATCGGCGTGAAGAACTATAACGATGTTCGCACCGGCGATATGATTGAGGTCTTCGAGGTTATCGAGATCCAGCGTACTATTAGCTAATCGTTCATCGACATAATTTCGGGGGGCTGCGGCCCCCCTCTTTGTCTGGAGAATTTATTATGGCTAAAGAGTTTGGCCGCCCGCAGCGCGTGGCGCAGGAGATGCAAAAAGAGATTGCCATCATCCTGCAGCGCGAAATTAAAGATCCCCGTCTTGGACTAATGACCACCGTTTCTGGCGTAGAGGTTTCTCGCGATTTAGCTTATGCGAAAGTCTTTGTTACCTTCCTTAATGATGATGATGAAGAGGCCGTTAAGTCAGGGCTTAAAGCCCTGCATGATGCCTCAGGTTTTATTCGTTCACTTTTAGGTAAGGCGATGCGTTTGCGTATTGTACCGGAATTGACCTTCTTCTATGACAACTCACTGGTTGAGGGAATGAGGATGTCAAATCTGGTGTCAAATGTCGTGAAGCGCGATGAGGCGCGCCGCGCGGATAGCGACGATAGCGACAAGGAGGAATAATGAGTCGTCCCCGTCGTCGCGGTCGCGATGTACATGGTGTTTTGCTATTGGATAAACCTCAAGGGGCATCTTCAAACGATGTCCTGCAAAAAGTAAAACGCTTATTTCAGGCTAACCGGGCTGGCCATACCGGCGCTTTAGATCCCTTAGCAACCGGGATGCTCCCTATTTGTCTTGGTGAGGCGACAAAGTTTTCACAGTATTTGTTAGATGCGGACAAGCGCTATCGCGTTATCGCCCGGTTGGGGAAACGGACTGACACGTCGGATGCGGATGGGCAGATAGTTCAGGAGCGGGAAGTTAACTTTACGCCCGCCGAACTTGCCGCTGCACTTGACCGGTTTCGTGGAGAGACGCAGCAGGTTCCCTCAATGTTTTCAGCGTTGAAACACCAGGGGCGCCCTCTATATGAGTACGCGCGCCAGGGGATTGAGGTGGCACGAGAGGCGCGTCCTATCGTCGTGTATGAGTTGCTATTTTTGCGCCATGAGGGCGATGAGCTGGAGCTTGAGATCCACTGCTCAAAAGGCACTTATATCCGCACAATTATTGATGATTTAGGTGAAGTGCTGGGCTGTGGCGCGCATGTTTCTATGCTAAGGCGCCTGGCTGTAAGCCGCTATCCCGTAGAGCGTATGGTGACGCTGGCACAGCTTACTGAGCTGGTTGCGGACGCCGAGCGCCAGAGCGTTCCCTCGTCCACACTGCTGGATCCCTTGCTATTACCGATGGATAGCCCGGCGGCCGATTTTCCGGTGGTGAATTTACTGACATCCGTCGCCAGTTATTTCAGGCAAGGCCAGCCGGTGCGCGCTGCGAATGCGCCATTTGAGGGGCTTGTGCGGGTGACCGAAGGCGAGGAGCAGCGGTTTATCGGTATGGGTATCATCGATGATGAAGGGCGCGTCGCGCCGCGTCGCCTGGTTGTGGAGTATCCGCTGTAAGCTATGTGGTCTCCTTGCGATAACCCGTATAGCCAGTTAGAATAGCTCGGTTTTATCTGGGGGTGGCTGAATTAGAGATCGGCACCCTATATTTTTAATATCTACAGTTGTCTGGAGTAAAGAATGTCTCTAAGCGTTGAAGCTAAAGCAAAAATCGTTTCTGAGTTTGGTCGTGATGCTAACGACAGCGGTTCTACTGAAGTACAGGTAGCGCTGCTGACTGCGCAGATCAACCATCTGCAGGGTCACTTTTCGGAGCACAAAAAAGATCACCACAGCCGTCGTGGTCTGCTGCGTATGGTTTCTCAGCGTCGTAAACTGCTCGACTACCTGAAACGTAAAGATGTTGCGCGATACACTAGCCTGATTGAACGTCTGGGCCTGCGTCGCTAATCATTGCGAGTTTCATAAAAAGGGGCCTTTATGGCCCCTTTTTTCAGTAGGGCAGCAGCAATTAACGATAAACTCATGTATTGTTGCTGTTGGACTGGCAGCATATCAGGATTGTCGTAACCTATTACTGGCAACAGTTTTTGCTGTAACAGCATGACCTGTTCATTTGACGTATTAGTACAGCACTCTGAATGTTTAAGAGCGATCTTACTGCAGAGGTTCGCGCGGCTAATGAGAGGCTTTATCCGTAATTACGGGTTAAGGTTGTCATTAGTCGCGAGGATGCGGATAAGATCGGAGTAAAACGCTGCTCGCGCTGTGGGCGGCTATTGTTAAATAAGTAAGGATATAATTTTGCTTAATCCGATCGTTCAAAAATTCCAATATGGTCAGCATACATTAACGCTGGAAACCGGCATGATGGCTCGCCAGGCAACGGCAGCCGTAATGGCCAGCATGGATGACACGGCCGTGTTCGTGACCGTTGTGGGCGCTAAAAAAGCGAAGCCGGGTCAGGACTTCTTTCCGCTGACCGTCAATTATCAAGAGCGTACCTACGCAGCTGGTCGTATTCCGGGGAGCTTTTTCCGCCGTGAAGGCCGTCCTAGCGAAGGTGAAACGCTAACGGCTCGCCTGATTGACCGTCCCATTCGTCCATTATTTCCTGAAGGTTTTGTTAATGAGGTTCAGGTTATCGCAACCGTAGTTTCCGTTAACCCTCAGGTAAACCCGGATATTGTTGCGATGATTGGCGCCTCTGCCGCTCTGTCTTTATCTGGTCTGCCGTTTAATGGCCCCATTGGCGCAGCCCGTGTCGGTTATATCAACGATCAGTATGTATTAAACCCGACGGCAGATGAGTTGAAAAACAGCCGGTTGGATTTAGTGGTTGCTGGTACCGAAGGCGCGGTGCTGATGGTTGAATCTGAAGCCGAGCTTCTGAGCGAAGAACAAATGCTTGGCGCCGTTGTGTTTGGGCATGACCAGCAGCAGGTCGTTATCCAGAATATTAAAGAACTGGTTGCGAAAGCGGGTAAACCGCGTTGGGACTGGCAGCCAGAAGCGGTTGATGAAGCCTTGAACGCACGCGTTGCCGCACTTGCGCAAGCGCGCCTTAGCGACGCCTACCGCATTACAGACAAGCAGGAGCGCTATGCTCAGGTTGACGCTATCAAAGCGGAAACTATTGCTGCACTGCAGGCTGAACAGCCGGAAGATGCGCAACTGGATGAAAATGAGCTGGGTGATATTCTGCACGCGATTGAAAAAAATGTGGTGCGTTCTCGCGTATTGGCTGGTGAACCGCGCATCGATGGCCGTGAAAAAGATATGATTCGCGGTCTGGATGTACGCACCGGCGTACTGCCGCGTACACACGGTTCGGCGCTGTTTACCCGCGGTGAAACGCAGGCGCTGGTAACCGCAACTCTGGGTACCGCGCGCGATGCACAGACACTGGATGAATTAATGGGTGAGCGTACTGATAGCTTCCTGTTCCACTATAACTTCCCTCCGTATTCTGTAGGGGAAACGGGTATGGTTGGTTCGCCTAAGCGTCGTGAAATTGGTCATGGTCGCCTGGCGAAGCGCGGCGTACTTGCCGTGATGCCGGATGCCGATCGCTTCCCGTATACGGTGCGCGTGGTCTCTGAAATTACCGAATCTAACGGTTCGTCATCTATGGCTTCTGTTTGCGGTGCCTCTCTGGCGCTGATGGACGCAGGTGTGCCAATTAAAGCGGCCGTTGCTGGTATCGCCATGGGGCTGGTAAAAGAAGGCGACAATTATGTGGTTCTGTCCGATATTCTGGGTGATGAAGACCACTTAGGCGATATGGACTTTAAAGTTGCCGGTTCCCGCGATGGTATCTCTGCGCTGCAGATGGATATCAAGATAGAAGGCATCACGCGTGAAATTATGCAGGTGGCTTTGAACCAGGCAAAAGGTGCTCGTTTGCATATTCTGGGCGTGATGGAGCAGGCTATCAATGCGCCGCGTGGGGATATCTCCGAATTCGCGCCGCGCATCCACACTATCAAGATTAACCCTGATAAGATCAAAGACGTTATCGGTAAAGGCGGTTCTGTCATCCGTGCCCTGACTGAAGAAACCGGTACGACAATTGAAATTGAAGATGACGGTACTGTGAAGATTGCAGCGACCGACGGAGAAAAAGCGAAATTCGCGATTCGTCGTATCGAAGAGATCACCGCTGAAGTTGAAGTCGGGCGTATCTATAATGGTAAAGTCACTCGCATCGTAGACTTTGGCGCATTTGTTGCTATTGGCGGCGGCAAAGAAGGCTTGGTGCATATTTCTCAGATTGCGGATAAGCGCGTTGAGAAGGTCACTGACTACTTGCAGTTAGGCCAGGAAACGCCGGTTAAGGTGCTGGAAGTTGACCGTCAGGGACGTATCCGTTTGAGTATCAAGGAAGCGGTGGAGTCAGCTCCTGCTGCAGCGCCTGCTGAGCCTGAAGCTGAGTAACACGTTGACGAAGACTTCCCTTTGCGGGAAGTCTTTCTACGTCAGCTTAATACTCTTATCGCAACCGGTGACAGGACGTAATTCAATCGTTGTCTTCGGGAGTAGGAAATGAAGCCTTTTTTGCGCTGGTGTCTCGTTGCGACGGCACTGACGTTGGCAGGATGCGGCAACTCTGCATGGCGTAAGAATGAAGTTCTGGCCGTACCATTGCAGCCGACCCTCCAGCAGGAGGTGATTCTGGCGCGTATGGAACAGATTCTCGCCAGTCGGGCTTTAACCGATGATGAACGCGCTCAGCTTTTATATGAGCGCGGAGTGTTGTATGATAGTCTTGGTTTGCGAGCACTGGCGCGAAATGATTTTTCACAAGCGCTGGCGATTCGCCCAGATATGCCTGAGGTTTTCAATTACTTAGGCATTTATTTAACGCAGGCAGGCAACTTTGATGCTGCCTATGAAGCGTTTGATTCTGTACTTGAGCTTGATCCAACTTATAACTACGCGCATTTAAATCGCGGTATCGCTCTCTATTACGGAGGCCGTTACCGGTTAGCGCAAGATGATCTGCTGGCGTTTTATCAAGACGATCTCAATGATCCTTTCCGATGCCTGTGGCTCTGGCTTGCTGAAAGCAAGCTAAATGAGAAACAGGCGAAGATGCTGCTTCAGCAGCGTTATGACAAATCGGATAAGTCGCAGTGGGGATGGAACATCGTCGAATTCTACCTTGGCCATATCAGCGAAAACACGCTGATGGATCGCCTGAAGGCAGACGCAACGGATAACACTTCGCTCGCTGAACATCTCAGTGAAACCAACTTCTATTTAGGTAAGTACTACCTAAGTCTGGGGGATAAGAACAGTGCTACGGCGCTGTTTAAGTTAGCGGTCGCCAACAACGTACATAACTTCGTTGAGCACCGTTATGCATTGTTGGAGTTAGCGCTCTTGGGCCAGGGGCAAGATGACCTGGCAGAATCGGACCAGCAATAGCTGACGAACATTTTCAGCCCATAACTTTTGTAAGTCATCATCTTTACGGGTGAGGGCGTTTTTGTTTGTTAATCCATCTAATTTGAGCCGGTTCACACTTTTTAATGAAAATTGCCGAATATTTTCATATTGAGTTATGTAGACTGGCCGCCAAGAATATTGAGGCACACGTACTACATGGCTGATATCGAAACCACTTTCGCCGATCTGGGTCTGAAAACCTCCATCCTTACCGCTCTGAATGATTTGGGCTATGAAAAGCCCTCTCCGATTCAGGCCGCCTGTATTCCACATTTACTGGAAGGGCGAGATGTACTGGGTATGGCACAGACCGGTAGTGGCAAAACGGCGGCGTTCTCTTTGCCGCTGCTGAATAATATCGACCCGGATCTGCGCGCACCGCAGCTTCTGGTGCTGGCGCCGACGCGTGAACTAGCCGTTCAGGTCGCTGAGGCGTGCAACGATTTCTCTAAACATATGCGCGGTGTACAGGTGGTGGCGCTTTATGGCGGCCAGCGTTATGACGTACAGCTACGCGCGCTGCGTCAGGGTCCACAAATCGTTGTGGGAACACCGGGTCGTCTGCTTGATCATCTGAAACGCGGAACGCTGGATCTCTCTAATCTGAGCGGTCTGGTATTGGATGAAGCCGATGAAATGCTGCGCATGGGCTTCATTGAAGATGTTGAAAACATCATGGCGCAAATCCCTGAGGGGCATCAAACTGCGCTATTTTCCGCAACGATGCCGGAAGCTATCCGCCGTATCACTCGTCGCTTTATGAAGGATCCGCAAGAAGTGCGCATCCAGACGAGTATCAATACGCGCCCTGATATCAGCCAGAGTTACTGGACTGTCTGGGGAATGCGTAAAAATGAAGCGCTGGTGCGTTTCCTCGAAGCAGAAGATTTTGATGCGGCAATTATTTTTGTGCGCACTAAAAACGCGACGCTGGAAGTGGCGGAAGCGCTGGAACGTAATGGTTACAACAGCGCCGCATTAAACGGCGATATGAACCAGGCGCTGCGTGAGCAGACGCTGGAACGCTTAAAAAATGGGCGTCTGGATATTCTGATTGCTACCGATGTTGCTGCACGCGGCCTGGATGTTGATCGCATCAGCCTGGTCGTTAACTACGATATCCCGATGGATGCCGAATCCTACGTTCACCGTATTGGGCGTACCGGCCGTGCGGGGCGCGCCGGGCGTGCACTTCTGTTCGTCGAGAACCGTGAGCGCCGGCTGCTGCGCAATATCGAGCGTACAATGAAGCTAACCATCCCTGAGGTCGAGCTGCCAAACGCAGAACTGCTGAGTCAGCGCCGTCTGGCAAAATTTGCCGGTCGCGTCCAGCAGCAGCTTGAAAGCAGCGATCTGGAGCAATATCGCGCTCTGCTGGCGAAGATCCAGCCAGAAGGCGAGTCTGAAATGGAGATGCTGGCTGCCGCGCTGCTGAAAATGGCGCAGGGCGAACGCACTCTTATTCTGCCGCCGGATCCGGTAGTTGAGCGTCGTCCGCGCCGTGAGTTCCGCGAGCGTGATGAGAGCCAGAATCGCAGCGAGCGCCCGCGTCGTGAGCGTCGCAGCGCTGGTGAAATGGAATTGTACCGTATTGAAGTAGGTCGCGATGATGGCGTGGAAGTTCGCCACATCGTTGGCGCCATCGCCAACGAAGGGGATATCAGCAGCCGTTACATTGGTAATATCAAGCTGTTTGCTTCCCATTCGACAATCGAGCTACCGAAAGGTATGCCAGGCGATGTGTTACAGCATTTCACTCGTACGCGTATTCTGAATAAACCGATGAATATGCAACTATTGGGTGATGCACAGCCGCGTGGCGAACGTCGCAGCGGTGGGGGACGTAACTTCAGTAATAACGAGCGTCGCGGCGGCGGTGAAGGTCGTCGTTTTTCCGGTGAGCGCCGCGAAGGCGGCCGTGGTCCGCGTCGGGACGATAACAGCACCGGCCGTCGACGTTTTGGCGATGCCTAATCGGTTGTAACGTTTATGGTACAAAACCCCGATCGTTGATTGGGGTTTTTTTTATCCCTTTTGTACTCATGTACTGGTACAATATTGCACTTCGCCCAATTATTATTACTTTAAGGATATTTGTTTATGTCAGCTTACTGCGTGCCTCGTCCTAATCCTTCGATATTAGGGGGCGTAATGATTATCGGTGGAACCATCATTGGGGCAGGAATGTTCTCTTTACCGGTCGTCATGTCAGGCGCGTGGTTTTTTTGGTCTCTGGCTGCCCTGATTTTCACGTGGTTTTGCATGTTGCATTCCGGTTTAATGATTCTGGAAGCGAATTTAAATTATACGCCGGGCGCCAGTTTTGACACGATGACGCGCGATCTGCTAGGGCGTAACTGGAATGTCATTAACGGCATTTCGATCGCATTTGTGCTGTATATTCTTACCTATGCTTATATTTCAGCCAGCGGCTCTATTTTGCATCACACCCTGCATGAGCTGGCATTTGGTATCCCTGCTCGTCTTGCTGGAACCCTGTTTGCGCTGTTAGTGGCCATCATTGTCTGGATTAGCACCAAAGCCGTAAGCCGCATGACTGCGGTTGTTCTTGGCGCGAAGGTGATTACATTTTTTCTAACCTTTGGCAGCCTGCTAAGTCATGTGAAACCTGCCACGCTATTTAACCTCACTGAAGTAAATCCACAGTACTCTCCCTATCTCCTGATGACGCTGCCTTTTTGCCTGGCGTCTTTTGGCTATCACGGCAATGTACCTAGCCTGATGAAGTATTATGGCCGCGAGCCGCGTACCATTATCCGCTGCCTGTTTTGGGGGACACTCATGGCGCTGGGGCTCTATATCATCTGGTTGCTGGGCACAATGGGAAACCTGCCGCGCCGTGATTTTATTGCCATAGCCCAAAAGGGCGGCAATATCGATGTGTTGGTGCAGTCGCTCAGCGGCGTCCTACACAGCCGATCGCTTAATGTGCTGCTAATTGTTTTTTCGAACTTTGCCGTCGCCAGTTCGTTCCTGGGTGTAACGCTCGGGTTATTTGATTACCTTGCCGATCTGTTTGGCTTTGATGATTCTGCTCTGGGGCGCCTGAAAACCGCGTCTATCACTTTTCTCCCGCCGGTAATTGGCGGGCTACTGTGGCCTAACGGCTTCCTCTATGCGATTGGTTATGCCGGGTTAGCCGCCACAGTGTGGGCCGCAATAGTTCCTGCGCTATTAGCCCGGGCTTCCCGTCGCCGTTTTGGCAGCCCGCGCTATCTGTTACCAACGGTGCAAAACTGATCCACCCCAGCGGTTGAAAACTGATCCAG
>CALYPF010000047.1 GCA_945271245.1 uncultured Enterobacteriaceae bacterium
CACCCGCGACACCCGCGACACCCGCGACACCCGCGACACCCGCGACACCCGCGACACCCGCGACGCAGGATAAGGCACCGGTGAAAAAAGGGAAGAAAGCATAATGGATACGCTGATCCGCGCACAAATTGACGCCCGCCTCGGGGCAACGGCGCCTGCTATTCCGGTCGGCGTGTCCAACCGTCACGCGCACCTTTCCCAGCGCGATGTAGAAACGCTGTTCGGCACAGGCTATCACCTGAAGCCGCTTAAACCACTGCGCCAGCCGGGACAGTTTGCCGCCGAAGAGTGCGTTACTCTCGTCGGTCCTAAAGGTTCACTAAAAAATGTACGCGTACTCGGCCCAACCCGACCAGTTACGCAGGTTGAAATTTCCCGCGCCGACTGTTTTACCCTGGGGGTAAAAGCGCCGGTGCGAGAATCAGGATGTCTTGAGGATTCCGGCAGCGCGATGCTGGTCGGCCCGGCGGGCTACGTTGAATTGCATTCCCAGCTTATTTGCGCCTGGCGGCATATTCACATGTCCCCGCAGGAGGCACTTCGCTTCTGCGTTGCTAACGGTCAAAAAGTTCAGGTACGCGCCGCCGGTGAGCGCGGGCTGATTTTTGATGAGGTTATCGTGCGGGTGCGCGACGACTTCGCGCTGGAATTTCATATCGACACGGAAGAGGCTAACGCCGCCGGGCTGGCGAACGGCGCGCAGGTTACGCTGCAGCGTGTGGCGGAAAACAGGCTATGAGCGAAGCGGATATAGAGCGCCTGGTGGCACGCATTGTCCAGACTCTGACGCGCCCGGTGACGCTGCTGGTGAACGCCGATGCCGGTTATCGGAAGGAGATAGCCGCGCGGCTTGCCGACTGCGGCGTACATTTCCGGGTCGCACTGAGCGAAGGCGTCACCGACGCTGAACGCTGGCTGAAGCTGGGCGAGGCAATTTCTTTCCCGACATCGCCCGCCGCAATGCCGACGCGCACCTGCCGCGCTCTGGTGCTGCCGTTTCTGAATGATTCGCTGGCGGCCGACGTTGTCAGCGGCGTATTAATCAGCCCGGCGGCGCAGGTTATCCATCACGCCCTGCTCTGCGGCATTCCGGTGCTGGCGCTGCGCTACCACTGCGACCCGGACAGCGAGCTAAATCAATTACGTGCGGGTAAAGGCAATCCTGATTATTTAGCGCACAGGAAGGCAATAGTCGCTCAGCTTAAACAGTGCGGAGTCACGCTGTGCGCTATTCATGAACTGGAAGAGAGGCTAAACGCCGATGACTGCGCCCGGGAACGCAGCGCCGTGCCCGAAAGAATGCGCTATATCACCGCTTCCGCGCTGGAGCGCGATCCCACTCTCACCCGCGCGGCGGGCGTGCGGTTAACCGATGCGGCAATGGACTATGTGAAGAAACAAAAACTGTAATCCGCAGATAGCAGATATAAGTGCGCCTGCGAGCCACCGCGAGGCGAGCGCGCGATATCCACGCTGCGGCAGAAACCTATTAATAACAAAGCTATGAATGCAATCAGGAGATGATGATGTCATCGAAAACAAAGTGTTGGCTGTGGATGTTGCTGGTAATTTTTTCTGAAACGTCGGCCACCTCGACGCTTAAAATGTTCGATAACAGCGAAGGAATGACGAAAACGCTGCTGCTGGCGCTGATCGTGGTGCTGTACTGTATCTGCTACTACTCACTGTCGCGCGCGGTGAAAGATATTCCGGTCGGCCTGGCCTACGCCACGTGGTCCGGCACCGGCATCCTGCTGGTATCAACGCTTGGCATGGTATTTTATGGCCAGCACCCGGACACCGCCGCCATTGTAGGCATGGCGATTATCGCCTGCGGCATTGTCATCATGAATCTGTTTTCCAAAATGGGTGGCGAAGAGGCAGAAGAGACACCGACTCAGGAACCCGCGCCGCTGGATAAAACCATCGCTAATTGACAGGGAAGAAAAACGCTATGTTTAATTTTGGATTTTTATGGCTGGCGCTCTCTATTGGCTCCGAGATAACCGGCACCTCAATGATCAAAAAAACGCACGGTTTTAGCCGCCTGTGGCCTTCTGTACTAGTGATTTGCGCCTATTCGCTCTGCTATTTCGCACTAACCCGCGCGATGAGCACAATTCCAGTCGGGGTAGCGTATTCACTGTGGTGCGGGTTTGGCATCGTTGGCGTCACGCTGTGCTCCATGCTGCTTTATAAGCAAAAGCCGGATTTCCCGGCGCTGTTCGCCATGGTGCTGATTATTGCCGGCGGAATTATTATGAATACCTTTTCCACGATGTAAAAGACACATGGCCAGGTGTCCGCAGCGGCGGACACTGAGGTTATTGCCTGTGCAACCCGGCTTTCACACGGCCCTACTTTGGCAGACAATAAATACCCTATCTCCCCGAAGTACGGCTGTAATAGGCCGACGCTGCGTGTGATTTATCAGCAACCGATCGTATTAGTAACCTGAAGACGCGACGGCGGACACGCAATACACTCTCACGCGATTTCCAGGCCGCACCGGTGACGGCGCTGCGCGGCGGCGAGTGTGAAAAATACGGCGGCGCACCGGCCGCATACGCGCAGGTCCTACTCGCTCAGGTACACCATAAAGCGTCGGCTATGTTTTGACGGCCAGCGCTCACCGGACATTAACTCACAATCATATCATCACGATGCACTGCAACCGGCCCATACTCATATCCTAAAATCGCGTCGATTTGCTGAGAATGGCATCCTGCAATACGGCGCATCGCATCACTGTTGTAGCGTGAAACGCCGTGAGCGATATCCCGGCCCTGCTGATTACGAATGCGAATAACTTCACCGCGCGAAAAGTTACCGCTGACGGTGATAATCCCCGACGGCAGCAGCGAACTGCCGCGTGCGGTGATAGCCTGCTGTGCACCGTCATCCACGGAGATTTCTCCAGCCGGCGGCGCGCCGAAAATCCAGCGCTTGCGGTTTTCAAGCGGCGAACTTTGCGCGTGGAAGCGCGTGCCGACGGGGATATTCTCCATCACTTCTTCAATCACGCCCGGGCGGCTGCCAGCGGCTATAACTACCTCCACCCCCGCGCGGCACGCTACGTCAGCGGCCTGAAGCTTGGTGCCCATACCACCGGTGCCTAATCCGGACACGCTGTCACCGGCGATAGCGCGCAGCGCATCGTCAATACCGTGTACGTCTTTGATAAGCTCTGCGCCAGGATCCTGGCGCGGGTCGGCGGTGAAAAGCCCCTGCTGATCGGTAAGCAGTAGAAGTTTATCGGCCCCGGCCAAAATTGCCGCCAGCGCCGATAAATTGTCGTTATCGCCCACTTTTATTTCCGCCGTCGCTACCGCATCATTTTCATTAATTACCGGCACAATACGGTTAGCCAGCAGCGCGCGTAGCGTATCGCGCGCATTCAGGAAGCGCTCCCGGTCTTCCATATCCGCACGGGTGAGCAGCATTTGCCCGACGTGGATACCGTAAATGGAAAAAAGCTGCTCCCAAAGCTGGATCAGACGGCTTTGCCCTACCGCCGCCAGTAGCTGCTTAGAAGCAATGGTCGCGGGCAGCTCCGGGTAGCCCAAATGCTCGCGCCCGGCGGCAATTGCCCCCGACGTCACAATAACAATTCGATGTCCGGCCGCGTGCAGATGGGCGCACTGGCGCACCAGCTCAACGATATGGGCGCGATTCAGGCGGCGCGAGCCTCCGGTTAATACGCTAGTGCCCAATTTGACGACCAGCGTCTGGCTGTTACTCATGTTGTTATGCCATTTCAGTTAATAAGGAAATTTCGCTCATGTTGTAGCAGGTGGCAGGCGGCTTGCCAACCGGTGAATATGCCAGGGCAGAGAATTAGCGCCGGCGTAATCAACGCTATTCGCACGGTTTTATGGTTAATCTTACGCGAACGCCAGGCTAAAAAATTAGCCCTCACGCGCAGCAACATACGCGCACAGAGCAAACCGGCTCAAGCCGATGGGCGCACCAGGTTGAGTGCAACATTCTCTTTTATCACGCCGATATTCGCCAGGCGGTTACACGACGAAAGCAATCGAATCGCGTATTAATACGGCGCGTACGGGTCTGGAAATCCGGCCGATTTCCGGCGGGCAGCTTAATATATAAAGGATTTATCCGGCGATACCGGCCACACATAAAATTTGCCGCTATCGGATATGGGGTACTCTCAGGGTGGCGCACCGCCGCGTAATACGCTGCGTCTGTTTACCACCACTGCCGAGCCGCAATTCGTGGCGCAATTAGCAGCCCGGGGGCGGTAAAATAGAGCCGCGAGAAAAGGCTTACTAAAAATCGCTGGCCGGCGCTAAAGCTCTGGCAGGAATCATTAAAACGCGATGTATATCAGCCCGCGCTGCCTGGGTAGCAAATCATAGCGGCTGGCGTTGGCTGTCAATTCGCTGTCCGAACAGAAAACAGGTGCGCGCCCAAATCGCTATCGCTCTTTGGTCGCATCAACTCAGGAAAGCGCCACACACCGGCGGCGTTTGGTTCATCGGGAGCGACGTGCGAAAGGCATCGCACGTCATATCACGGCGCTGCGGCCAGCGAATCAGGCGCGCAGTTTTACCGGTTGCTCAACAAAGCCCTCGGCGGGCAACAGTTCAAGATCCAGCGAATGTAGCAGCGCCTGAAAACGCTCATGAAAATTACGTAGCGCATCGGTCACTCTGGCTTCTACCGCGCTATCTTTAATGGTTTCCCGCTGCCATGAGCCCTGTTTATTGAATAATCCAAAATGCCAGGTGTAGTAAAAATGCCGGTCCTGCGGCGTTACTTCCATCCACCAGCCCCAAAACTCACGTTCTTCCGGCGCAGGCTTTACATTGACGCAAACGGCCAGGCAATCAAAAAAGAATCCGCTGTCATCACACTGCTCTTCCCGAATATAGGGGCCGAGCGCGGCAAACTTCTTAATCAGCCGACTTTTTGGATATCCAGTTGGTAACGTCATCGCGATCTCCTGTTATGAAGCATTTTATTTAGCAGAGACTGGCGATTTCGCCATTTTTTCGCGTAATTTTTTCTGTTTAAATTTCCGCTAGTGTTCGCAGGCCTGCCTGGCCGCCTTACATCACTTTTCTACCGCCAGCGCCGGGAGCTGGCACAGTAGCCCGCCCCGCGTGCGCTGTGGCTTTAACGCAGCCGGCGCTGAACTGGCGTTCGCAATGCCGGCTGGCACAGCGGCGTCGTTACCCATTAAGGCGTTTAGCCATCCAGCTAACAATCTGTTTCAAAGCGCGATCAAAGCCTGCGTATAGCGGCGCGGTCGCAATCTCCAGCGCCTTGCCGTCTGCCGAAGACGAGGCAATTAACCGCGACTCGTCTTCCGGGCTAAACGGATCGTTGCGCCAGTACCCCGATAGCATCGGCACCGGGCAGCGCCGCCCCAATAACCCCTGCATTTTTAGCGAATAACGCTGTAATTCCACGCTGAGTGCGCTATCGGAAACATCCTGCATCCCCAGCCGGCTGGCCAAAACATCAATATACATATCCGGCACATTGTGTTGCCGCGCAGGCTCGCACATCAGCGCGTGCACCACTGGCCCCAGGCAGGCCACCGCCCGCAATCGCGGCGCTTCCAGATAAGCCAGACGCACGGCCACGTTGGCGCCAAAGCGAAAGCCGAACGCCGCCACGCGCGTATGATCTACCCAAGGAACATTTACCAGCGCCTGAAGCACGCACTGGTGCAATAAACTGGAATCCTGAGTCAGTTTCCATTTTGACGAGAATCCCACTGAAGGCATGTCGATAGTGAGCATCGCAATGCCCGCAGGCGCGAGGTAGCGCTCAAACAGAGGATAAAAGTCGCTCTGAAGCGTATCCAGCCCGCCGCACATTAACACCACCGGGTGCGGCCCTTTAGCGCCTTTAGGTACATGCAGGAAGCCGGTGACCTGACCGCCATCGGGCGTGGGAAACTGAAGCTCGCGCAGTTCGCCGGACAGTTTGCTGGCCGCCTCTTCATAAGCGCGATTAGCCAGCGCCTGCGCCTGTTCCGCCAGCGTATCGCCTTTCAAATACGGATAGGCAGCAATGCTGTATAAATTCGCAGCCGCCAGCCAATCGGCGCCACACCGCGCCTCATCGGGCTGCTGAGCGGCACGCTGCTGCCACAGCATAGCCTGATGTGACCATTCATAAACCCAGTTACCGCTGCGATAGCCGATAACGGAATCAAGAAGCGCATCATTACTGCGCGCGGCTTCGCAGGTGGCTATTCGCGCTTCGACATCCAGAATATCGAGCGGACTAACGCCGCGCCAAACCCATAGCAGGCGGTTAATCAGGCGATACCAGCGGCTGTCGGTACGCCCATCAAGCGCCGACTGCAGCGGAGCAGTGGCGTGATGGTGCGCCCGCCGGATTAAAGTGGAGGTTTCGGGGTGTTTAAAATGCGGCTTAAATAACTCCTCGCTGAGGTTGCTCTGCGGCATCGCGGTTTTCTCCCTAAAAGTCACTGCCCGGTATTGTACGCTACGCGCGCGCAAAGAAAACAAACCGGTGCCCGTGGCAAGCGCAGGGATTGCAGAAAAAATGTGTCGACCTCTATGAGCGGGATATCGCGCCCGGCGCTGTAATCCCGGCGGCAGGGTGTTTCTGAGAAACGGACGAATGGCCTTTTTGTGCGCCCGGAAAACGCTAACCCTTACCGGCCAAAGGCGCCGCCAAAGCACACTAAAAAAGCGCAATGAGAAGAACAGATTTACAGAATGCGGTTGATGGCAGGCAATAAAAAACCCGGGCTGGGGCCGGGTTTACAGAATGAGTCGCAGCGCTGCGATTAACGTCCCGCCAGCGGCGGCACAAACGCGACGCCCATATCCCAGGGCTGCTCAATCCATGTGTCTTGCGGAATATCGATTTCATAATCATCCACCAGCGGCTTACCGGCCGGTTTGGCGAAAATAGTAATGAAATGGGCTTTGGGATACATTTCACGAATCGCAACCGCAGTACCGCCGGTATCGACTAAATCATCAATGACAATAAAACCTTCGCCGTCGCCTTCCGCACGCTTAAGGATTTTCATTTCGCGCTGGTTGTCATGGTCATAGCTGGAAATACAAACGGTATCAACGTGGCGAATGCCCAATTCACGCGCCAGCAGCGCTGCAGGGACCAGCCCACCGCGGCTCACGGCGATAATCCCTTTCCACTGCTCCGCAGGCAGCAGGCGGTTCGCCAGTTTACGGGCGTGAATCTGCAGCATGTCCCAGGTGACAACGTATTTTTCGCTCATGTGAAGTGTCCCAGCCAGTGATAACGGCTTAAAAAGTGTTCAAGGGGAAATAGGTTGCGCGAAATTATAGAGGTCTGGGCCGGCAAAAACCAGTGCCGCGCGGGTAAGGGAACGCTTTTTAGGCTTTTATGCTCCATGAAGCCGGAGAAAATGATATCCTCAGCGCCTCGCCCGGGATTTTTCCGTGGCGCATTCTTATTCTGTAACCCTGTGCCCGCAACTTTGCTGGTCGTCGTCAAGGAGACGCATTTTGTCTGAATTGTCTCAACTCTCCCCGCAGCCACTGTGGAATATTTTCGCCGATATCTGTGCGATTCCCCATCCCTCTTATCATGAAGAAGCGCTTGCCCGGCATATTATATCGTGGGCTAAAGAGAAGGGACTGTTCGTCGAGCGAGACGGCGTCGGCAATATCCTGATCCGTAAAGCGGCAACGTCCGGCATGGAAAACCGCAAACCCGTCGCGCTGCAGGCGCATCTGGACATGGTTCCGCAGAAAAATAACGATACCGTTCACGACTTTGCTACCGATCCGATTCAACCCTGGATTGACGGAGAATGGGTAAAGGCGCGCGGCACCACTCTTGGCGCGGATAACGGTATCGGTATGGCGTCCGCGCTGGCGGTGCTGGCTGACGACAGCGTGCAGCATGGCCCGCTGGAAGTGCTGCTCACCATGACGGAAGAAGTCGGAATGGAAGGCGCATTCGGTCTGCAAAGCGGATGGTTACAGTCGGAAATTCTGATTAATACCGATTCCGAAGAGGAAGGCGAGATTTATATGGGCTGCGCCGGCGGCATCGATTTTATCTCGACCCTCGCCGTAACGCGTGAAGCGCTGCCGGCTGGTTTCGCAACGCTAAAACTGACGCTTAAAGGGCTAAAAGGCGGCCATTCCGGTGCCGATATTCACTTCGGGCTTGGCAATGCGAATAAATTGCTGGCGCGCTTTTTAAGCGACCAGGCGCGCGAACTGGATCTGCGCGTGATCGATTTCAGCGGCGGCACGCTGCGTAACGCAATCCCGCGTGAAGCCTTTGCTACGCTTGCGGTTGCCCCGGAACACATAGACGCCCTGCGCGCGCGCGTTAATGCGTTCCAGGCAATTTTGCACAATGAATTGGGCGCAGTTGAAAAAAACATCACGCTGCAGCTGGAAGCCACTACCGGCACGCTGGCCCCGCTGTGCGCTAATAGCCGCGACGCGTTTCTCAATTTGCTCAATGCCACACCAAACGGCGTCATCCGCAACTCTGACGTCGCCAAAGGCGTGGTCGAAACCTCGCTGAACGTCGGCGTCGTGACCACGGCGGAACAGAATATCGAAATTATCTGCCTGATCCGCTCGCTGGTTGATAGCGGGAAAGAGGCGGTAGTGAGCACGCTGACGTCGCTGGGGCAGTTCGCCGGCGCGAAAACAACGCCGAAGGGCAGCTACCCGGGCTGGCAGCCGGATGAGCACTCGCCGGTGATGCATTTAGTGCGTGAGACTTACCAGAAGCTGTTTAACAAAACGCCGAACATCATGGTTATTCACGCCGGGCTGGAGTGCGGGCTGTTCAAAAAACCGTATCCGGAGATGGACATGGTGTCGATTGGCCCCACGATTACCGGCCCGCATTCTCCGGATGAGCAGGTGCATATTGCAAGCGTCGGGCAGTACTGGACGCTGCTGACGGAGCTGTTAAAAGCCATTCCGGAGAAATAAACCGCACAGCGCCTGATAGACGGGCGCTTACGCGCTAACGGGGCCGCCCTTTGTTGAGGCGGCCCCGTCGTTTATAGCACACCACAGTGCAAACGTTAGGCCGCAGGTTTACCAGCCGAGCACAAGCTGGCGCTCCAGCTGTGGGTCGAGCAGGGTTACATGCAGACCAACCAGCCTGACGCCCCGCCCCGCTCGCCTGTTATCCCAGGCTTCTCTGGCCGTGGCGATGAGGTCGTCTTTATTCAGGCGCGGCCAAACGTGTTCCTGGGTTGTCAGCTGAAAATCATGAAACTTCAGTTTGATGCCCTGGCGGGTGATTAATAAATCAGGCTGCACCTTCATCAGTCGCCTTTCCAGCTCCGGATATAATTGTTCAATCAGCGCCTCGCACGCCGGCCAGTGGTGGATATCTTCGGCAAGCGTCCGCTCCACGCCAATGGACTTTCGCAACCTGTCGCGCTGAACCTCGCGTTCATCGATACCCTGGCTGCGCTCCCATATCATGCGCCCTGCTTTACCAAATGTTTTCAGTAACAGCGCCAGGTCTGCGCGCTGCACGTCGGCGCAGGTGCGCAGCCCCATGGTTTCAAGCCGGGTGGCGGTGACTTTCCCTACCCCCGGAATTTTCTCCAGCGCCAGCGTGGAGAGAAACCCCGGGATAGACTGGGGAGTAATAACGTATTGACCGTTTGGCTTATTCAGATCGGAGGCGATTTTAGCCAGAAATTTCACGGGCGCAATGCCCGCCGAGGCGGTTAGCGCCAGCTCGCGATGAATAGTATCCCGAATCTCTTTGGCCATTAACGTCGCCGAGCCGTGACACAGCGCGCTGTCGGTGACATCCAGATAGGCTTCATCCAGCGACACCGGCTCAATCATATCGGTATAGCGGCGTAAAATAGCGTGGATCTGCTGCGAAATATCCCGGTATGTTTCAAAGCGACCGGGTAATAATGTGAGATGAGGACAGAGTTTCAGCGCCGTTGCCGTAGGCATAGCGCTGCGCACGCCAAATTTGCGCGCCGGATAGTTCGCCGTGCTAATGACACCGCGCCGCTCACGGCTGCCGCCAATAGCGAGAGGAACCGCGCTCAGCGCGGGGTTATCGCGCATTTCCACGGCCGCATAAAAGCAGTCCATATCAATATGAATAATTTTACGCATAGGCGACCAGTTAAACTGTATACCCATACAGTATAACCAAAACCCGGGGCGGCAATCCAATGCGTTTCGTGCCCACGGCGTACGACCGCCGTTTCCCGCCAGCATTAAGTACGGTCTGAGCGCTCGCCGGAGAAGCGCTTACACTACATACTCGCTGACGATAAACTTTCACCGCTAAAGCGGGTCAAAATGCGATATCACCGTCGCGCAGTTGAAAAAAGCCGCGCGCCGCACTTGCGAAAATTAACGGCGGTGATAATGTGAGCGCCAGCTTCCAGACGATTCCGATTTTGGAAGCCATACGTCGCTTCGCCCTATTCGTTATCGTTTTATCAAGGAAATAGTAGTATGCGTAAAATCGCACTTTTGATTGCGATCTTTCTGATTCCCTGCGTCTCGTGGGCAGGTCTGCTGGGCAATAATGCCAGCGCGGCGCCTTCCGTGCAGAATAAGCAGCAGTTCATGGGGTTACCGGTTTATATCCAAATCTTTAAAGAAGAGCGCACCCTTGAGCTATGGGTTAAGAGCGGCGAAAAATATGAATTAATGCGCAGCTACAATATTTGTAATTACTCAGGCGGCCTCGGCCCCAAACGGCGCCAGGGTGATTTTAAAAGTCCGGAAGGGTTTTACAACGTCGGGCGCAACCAGCTCAAACCTGACAGCCGCTTTTATAAAGCGATTAATATCGGGTTTCCTAACCAATACGATCGTGAGCACGGGTATGACGGCAAATACCTGATGATCCACGGCGCCTGCGTGTCCGTTGGCTGCTACGCCATGACCGATGGCGGCATCGACGAGATTTTCCAGTTTGTCACCGGCGCCCTGGTATTCGGGCAATCGCGCGTGCCGGTAAGCATTTATCCCTTCCGTATGACCGACGCCAATATGAAGCGCCACCAGCGGTCGTACTATGCAGATTTTTGGCAGCAGCTAAAACCGGGCTATGACTATTTTATGGCGCATAAAGAACCGCCCGTGGTCAGCGTGCAAAATGGGCAATATGTGGTGAATACCCGCCCGACAAGCCAGAGCGGCGGCCTGCTGCAGCAGCCGCAGCTCGCCTCAAACTATACGTTCACCCAGGCAAAATAGCGCCCAGTCACCCGGCGCAATCTGCTGCCAGTCTTCATTGCCGGTTAGCGGCTGGGTGGCAATTACGGAAACCACATCGTTGGGCGTGGTTTCCCGTTGAAAATCAATCTCAACGTCCTTATCCAGCAGCTTCGCCACGCCAAACGGCGCGCGGCGGGTTATCCAGTATAACCGGGTCGAACAAAACGCCATGATATAGCGCCCGTCCGATAACAGCATGTTAAACACGCCTTTTTCACGCAGCCCCCGCGCCTGAGCCGCCACAAAACGAAATACTGCCGCCATATTTCCCGGCGTTCTGGGATAGCGCTGGGTGAGCTGATGTAGCAACCAGCAAAACGCATACTCGCTGTCAGTCTCGCCTACCGGGCGAAAGGTGCCAGTTTCCAGCGCGCGATAACCGCGTAACTGACCGTTGTGCGCGTATGTCCAGTTTCGGCCCCACAGCTCGCGGGTAAAGGGATGCGTGTTCTCCAGCGCGACTTTGCCGCGATTCGCCTGGCGAATATGTGCAATCACCGCCCGGGACTTAATAGGATACTCCTGTACCAGACGCGCGATTGGGGAGTTAAAGCTGGGCTGTGGATCTTTAAACGTCCGGCAGCCTTTATCTTCATAAAAGGTAATCCCCCAGCCGTCTTTATGGGGGCCGGTGCCCCCGCCGCGCAGAACCAACCCGCTAAAGCTAAAGCAAATGTCCGTCGGCACATTGGCGCTCATGCCAAGCAATTCACACATGCTTCCTCCCCAAAGTTAAGCGCCGCTACGCTTTTTTCACCATCTCTTTCTCAATTAACATCATCAGGATATGAATAACTTTAATGTGAATTTCCTGAATGCGATCGGCGTAGCCAAAATGGGGCACGCGGATTTCAATATCGGCGGTGCCGGCGATTTTCCCACCGTCTTTGCCCGTCAGCGCGATAACTTTCATGCCCTTAACGTGTGCGGCCTCAATGGCGTTGATAACGTTGGCAGAATTTCCGGAAGTCGACAAGCCGAGTAGTACATCGCCTTCGCGCCCTACGGCTTCAACGTAGCGGGAAAAAACATAATCAAAACCGAAATCATTACCCACACAGGAAAGATGGCTGACATCGGAAATCGCAATCGCCGGATAGCCAGGACGGTTTTCACGAAAACGCCCGGTCAACTCTTCGGCAAAATGCATTGCGTCACAGTGTGAACCGCCGTTACCGCATGACAACACTTTTCCCCCGGCTTTAAAGCTGTCCGCCAGCAAAACGGCCGCACGCTGAATTGCATGAATATTGGCGTCATCTTGCAAGAAATTCGCCAGCGTTTCCGCCGCTTCGTTAAGTTCGTTACGAATCATATCCTGGTACATAAGGTTTATCCTTCAGCGTTACTCATTTTACGTTGCAGTTTACCGGATAGCGCGAAGAGTAGCGAGAAGCCCCGCCTCGCGTGCAGCCAAAAGGATATCCCCTTTGGCCTGCCGGGATGTGAGCGATATTGTAATTATTATGTAAACAATTTGCTAATGAGCGAGGTATTAACTACAACAGTAAGAAGAACTGGTCAGACCTCAAACCAAAAAGGCTCGCTTGTATGATGATGCTAAGTATTCTCGCTACCGTAGTGCTAATCGCTGCCCTGTTCTGGCACCGCGTTAATCTGATCTACAGTAGCGTTATTTTGCTGGTATGGACCGCGCTGCTCGCCCTCAGCGGCGTTTGGTCTTTCTGGACGCTGCTGCCGCTTATTCTGGTGCTGGTACCGCTCAATGTACCGGCAATGCGTAAAGCGTTTATTTCCGGCCCTGCCTTTCGCACCTTCCGTAAGGTAATGCCGCCTATGTCCCGCACCGAGAAAGAGGCCATCGATGCGGGCACCACCTGGTGGGAGGGGGATTTATTCCGCGGGAACCCCGACTGGAGTAAATTGCATAATTATCCCCAGCCGCAGCTGAGCGCGGAAGAACAGGCGTTTCTCGATGGGCCGGTTGAAGAAGCCTGCCGTATGGCGAATGATTTCGAAATCACGCATGAAATGGCCGATCTGCCCCCGGAACTCTGGGCTTACCTGAAAGAACATCGCTTTTTCGCGATGATCATAAAAAAAGAGTACGGCGGGCTGGAATTTTCAGCCTATGCGCAGGCGCGCGTATTGCAAAAACTGGCGGGGATATCCGGCATTTTAGCGATAACCGTCGGCGTTCCTAACTCGCTGGGGCCGGGGGAATTGCTGCAGCATTACGGCACCGAGGCGCAAAAGGATCGCTATTTGCCCGGCCTGGCGCGCGGCGAAGAAATCCCTTGTTTTGCCCTGACCAGCCCGGAAGCCGGCTCCGACGCGGGCGCCATTCCCGACACCGGCATTGTCTGCATGGGGCTCTGGCAGGGCGAACAAACGTTAGGCCTCCGTCTGACCTGGAACAAGCGCTATATCACGCTGGCACCGATTGCCACGGTGCTCGGTCTGGCATTTAAACTCTATGACCCGGAACACCTGCTAGGGGACGACGATGCGCCAGGTATCACCTGCGCGCTGATCCCTACCGCCACCCCCGGTGTGGAAATCGGTAAGCGCCACTTCCCGTCGAACATCCCGTTCCAGAATGGCCCTACGCGCGGAAAAGATGTTTTCGTCCCCATTGATTATATTATCGGCGGCCCCAAAATGGCGGGCCAGGGCTGGCGCATGCTGGTTGAGTGCCTGTCCGTCGGGCGCGGTATTACGCTCCCCTCCAATGCCACCGGCAGCCTGAAGAACCTGGCGCTGGCGACGGGCGCCTACGCGCGCATCCGCCGTCAGTTCAAACTGTCTATCGGCAAAATGGAAGGGATTGAAGAGCCTTTAGCCCGCATTGCCGGCAACACCTATGTGATGGACGCCGCGGCTTCATTAATTACCTATGGCATCATGCTGGGTGAAAAACCCGCGGTACTGTCCGCAATCGTCAAATACCACTGCACTCACCGCGGCCAGCGCGCGATTATCGACGCCATGGATATTGCCGGCGGCAAAGGTATTATGCTGGGTAAAAGCAACTTTCTCGCCCGCGCATATCAGGGCGCGCCTATCGCTATCACCGTCGAGGGCGCAAATATTTTAACCCGCAGTATGATGATTTACGGCCAGGGCGCAATCCGCTGCCATCCTTATGTGCTGGATGAAATGTCCGCCGCGCAAAATAACGACGCCGACGCGTTCGATAAACTGCTGTTCAGCCATATTGGTCACGTTGGCAGCAACACCGTGCGCAGCCTGTGGCTGGGGCTGACTAACGGCCATACCAGCGCCGCGCCGACCCGCGACGCCACGCGCCATTATTACCAGCGGCTCAACCGGCTAAGCGCCAATCTGGCCCTGCTATCGGATGTCGCCATGGCCGTATTGGGCGGCAGCCTGAAACGACGCGAGCGGATTTCCGCACGGCTGGGCGACGTGCTTAGCCAGACATTTCTCGCTTCTGCCGCATTAAAACGCTACGAGGATGAAGGGCGCAATGAAGCCGATTTGCCATTACTGCACTGGGGCGTGCAGGATGCTCTATTCCAGGCCGAACGGGCAATCAGCGATTTGCTGCGTAACTTTCCTAATCGTTTTGTCGCCGGTGCGCTGACTTGTATCCTGTTTCCGCTAGGCCGCCGCGCCCTGCCGCCGTCGGATAAATTAGATAGCGCTTTGGCACGGCTTCTCCAGACGCCTTCCGCTACCCGCTCCCGTCTTGGCCGTGGCCAATTTCTGGCGCCCTGCGAGAATAATCCTGCCGGAATGCTGGAGCAGGCACTGGTGGATGTCATCGCCGCCGAGCCCATCCACCAGCGGATTTGCAAAGCGCTGAATAAACAGCTGCCGTTTACCCGTCTGGATGAACTGGCGCACACGGCGCTGAGTGCCGGGCAGATTAATGAGGAAGAAGCCGCTATTTTACAGCGAGCGGAAATCAGCCGTCTGCACAGCATTAACGTGGATGAATTCTCACCTGACGCACTGGCCGCGCGCCCTAAGGCAGCTTCGAAGGAAAAAAAGTCGCGCAACTATGAAGTCGCCTGACGGGCTGACGCACGCCATTATCAGATAAAGGGGCCGAGCGCCCCTTTATTGTTGGCCGGTTTACATCATTAAAGTAATAGCGTATATCACGCAAATGCATTAACCCGGCCCGGGGGGGAAAAGGGGCTCCCCAAATAGGCTACTTAAGGCGGCTGGCAGCAAAAATGGCCGCATCCCGTATTAAAGCGCGGTAGCCGTATTCCGGCATTGAGGCGTTGCCGCCCTGAGTCCCTTACTTTGCGGCAAGACGAAAACAGGGAGCCGCTGGCTCCCTGCTGTACTCACAAAGCGGCGCATCATGAGCGCCTGCCAGTTTGCTCATACAATCACTTGTAGTTAAATGCGTCCGGGTGATTTTCCAGGCTGCCGGTTAATGCGGCAAATAACACCGTTTTCCCGTCAATAGATAATTTATCCCCCGCGTTCATCCAGACTAACCTTTCAGCGCCGGACTGTTCTTTTACCGTTGAGTATACCCCGGCCATGGTGTTCTGCTGTTCAGAGTATAAAATTGCAATACGCTCCGCGCCGCAGTTATGCGGTTTGCAGGCTTCCAGAACCTGATATTTATCGCCACCTAAAGTCACTTCTTTAGCCGGAGTGGTAGTACCACCTTTAACTACCCATTTCGGCAATTTATGTCCTTTCACCATCTGCGCAAACGCGGCCTTCGTCTGGTCGCCTTTCGCTAAACTATCGACAGTCAGGTCGCTCTGCGCCCACGCACCGGTAGTCGCTAATATTAAAACGACAGCGCTTAGTTTCTTAAACATATTGAGACTCCTTTTTTCGTTAATCGCATTCCCATACTTCGGGCCAGCTATCGCTATTCGCGATTTTAGCGTGGTCCACAGTTTATCAGATTGCCAATTTTCCGAAAAATCAGCGCTGTAACAGAATGCTGCCAGCCAGAGCATGCCAGAACGCAGCGATGTTTAATAAATCGGTGCACTACAGGCGAAATTTACGGCTGCTTAACGCTAATCACCCGCGCATGGTTACGGTATAAGCTCGCCCAGTGCCACTATCAGGGCGCGCTTTGAAGCAATCACCAGCAAATATTGCGAAAGCGCTCAGGGTTACTCGCCGTATATCTGACCGTATGACTAATATTGCGATGCCCCAGATAGTCCTGAATTAAACGCGTATCCATTCCTTTATTCGCCAGTTCAAAACCGCAGGCGTGGCGCAGCATATGCGGATGAACATCAATCCCAAGGTTGGCCTGTTTACCATAGCGCTGAATCAATAAATAAATGGTTTGCCGGGATAACATCTTTCCGCTTTGAGAAGGGAAAAGATAAGGAGAGTCTGCATTCTGAGTATTTTTATTACGCACCACTAACCAACGGTTAAGCGCACTAACGGCGCGTGGAGATAGCGGATGCGTGGAAGAAAAGCCGTTTTTTAGCCTATTGACATAAAGCACTTTACTTTTCATATCAAAATCTGAAAGCCGCAAACTTAATAGTTCGCTCACTCTCAGCCCATGAAAATAGCAAATCAGGATCATACATTTATTTCTTTCATTATTTTTTCCAGTTTCCGCCTGATTTATTAATTTTTCCACTTCGCTTTTGGTAAGAAAGTAACGACTTTTTCTTTTCATATTCCCCCCTGGTTTTAGTGACTCAGAAGCAACCCTTTAATAACCGGGTAGCACAAAACATATCTTCAAGAGAAATCGAGGCATCAATAAACTATTAAAACACGCCGCGCAGAGAGATACCTATGTACTCCCAATGCCTATCTGCACAATGTAGAAATCGTACTGACATAATAAAGATGCTGCAACTCTGCAGAATAAGACTGCATCCGTTTTACCTGGACATATCTATACCGTATTCACCTTATTTTTCGACCTTAAACCTCAGATTCCATCAGGGAAAATACCTAATTCACTATAATAAGATGCTACTGATAGCCAGTGCTAAAAAACAATGGAAAAAGAAATATTATATTACCTGAATATAATGTACCAATCATATTTAACCACTATGGCACTTTATGTCACCCCGAAAAAACATCACAATAATAGGTAATCAGGATAGAATCTGCAAAATACGCCCGTGAATCCGCGCTGACTTTTCAGCAATAAAGGGTAAATACAGAGCGCCACCTCGCCTTATAAAGGCCGTTAGTTATCTTAGCAAGATTAATATAATCAGGGTAATTACGGTCGTATTCTTAATTAAAATTTCACCAAGGAAAAGTGAATAAATTTCTTAACCTTTGATTTTTTGGAATCATGGCATATGAAGTTGACATAGATCAACGCGCCATAAAAATATTCAATAATAAGGTTAAAAACAACGCATGCAGAGCAATTAAAATAACTCTTTGCAGGTATTATAAGCCAAAAATGCCACATAATAGAATGCCAATTGCCATTTTCTTCGGCGTTTAGACATTAAATGTGAGTAACATCCGTTTTACTTAAGCTGGCATTACCACCTTCTTTCCTAAAAGGCATATAGGATAACATCGTCAGCATTGCTAAAGAGCGGGCGCGACTTCATCCCCAATCTGCTGATAGATTCGCCTTACTTTTGCAATATATTCCGTATTAAAACGCGGCGTAGCGGAATGATAGAGACCCACGCCTTTCCATACGTCCCCCCCCATCAGATTGATATTCCGCCTGAGCAACCAACTTCCCACAATCACATTCTTACACGGCTCCAGTAGCTCAGTAATCGTTATCCCTGTACTGGCTAATTCATTTTGGTGAACGGTATTTATCTGCATCAATCCAATATCAATGCTGCTATTTTTATTAATATTTATCGCATCAGCGCGCAGCCCGGATTCCACCACGGCAATGGCATAAATGACGCGCGGCTCAATGTGAAACTCCTCGCCGGCCAGTTGAAAACAGCCCATCTGGCAGTTTGCGGCGGCGGAAAATAAGCATAAAAAGTAACAGTTGATGGTTTTTATCATTCGCTATCCCTGTCGGTGACTACCAGTGCACCTGACGCTACCGCCGCAGGCAGTGGGCGGGCACAGTGTCCCGCACGGTTTTCCTCGGGGTAATTGCGCAGCGCGATTAAACAGTTGCCGTCGCCTTTATAACCAACATGGTAATACGCCAGATTCCAGACATGCGCCCCCAGCCCGGTCGCCGCAGCGTATTTATCCGCCAGCGCGCTGGCAAGCTCTGGCGAGGAAGACGAAAAGGCGATATAAAAACCTTTATCATCAACGTAAATGCGGCTGTCCCTGCGTTCAGCCAAATGATAATTGGCGGGTAAAGAGAGTTGCTTTAATGTGACCTCTCCAACATAGTCCGGATATAATTCCCGATAATACGCCAGCGCATTACGCATATAATCAACATATGCCAGCGCGCTATTCACAGAAGAGGCCGCTGCCGCGGATTCTGTTTGCGTTAAAAAAGAATAACCCGCTGATATTATTGCAATAATAAAAATAGCAATATAGGCCATTTATCTGTCCTTAACTATCATGAAATAGCCAGCCCTGATACTCCACCAGAAAATAATCAAAAAGAATGCCTCTAATATTTAAACTAATAGTCTGCCCCGGCATCTAACAATGCCAGAGGCAGCAATGTTACCAGTCGTTTATTTTCAGGTTTCTTATTTAGCTGTTCGCGTTCACATTAAATTTCATAGCATTTTTATCACTACCGCACGCATCGCTCACATCTTTTAAAGACTTATCATTATCCAGATCTGTACCTGCCACGCTGATACTGCTAAAGTTGCCGGAATGGATCAGTTGCTGAGCAAGTTTAATGCAAGACTCTTTCGGTACATTCGGATAATCAATTACAAAGCCATTACCTGAATTTGTGACGCTTACCGTAACGGTACCCGCCCATTCATTTTTAGCTGAACCATCGCTTTTATTGATAGCCAGACTTTTTGGAATAGTATCCGTATCAATAAGCACTTTCGTCAAATCATCGCCGTCATTTCCATAGCCGTTAACATTCTGCAACGCGCGCGTAGAAGAATAGAGCCCCAGAATGCTGTTCATTGCATCATTGGTGCTCGAACTGGAAAATAGCTGGCCCATTTTACTGGCAGAAAGCGCAATAATAGAAAACCCCACAATAAGAACAATAATAAGTTCCAGTGCGGTAAAACCACGTTCTTTCTTTAATAAATGGGACTGGTATTGTATAGAATCCTTAGATAAGATCATTGTTACACCTTTTAAAATAAATAAAGATTAACCTACCGATGCCTGAATCGCATCCTGAATCCCCCCGGCACCGGAAATAACTAACAGCATAATGACGCCCACACTGGCAACGCCTAGCATTAGCATCATTTTGGCTACGCCCTGTATTTTAACGACGGTTTCTTCCAGCCACCGGTTACCAAAATTAATAATGGCTTCATCGATTCCACTATAGGTTGAAATAACGGATAAAAAACGATTTGCTTTTTCATCCGGAAATCGATACCCCGATGCCGTCAGCGATTCGCCGAAGTTCATTCCCTCAGATAATCCGTGCATTGCCGCATGAATACGCTCTTTCAACCAGGGATTTGCCTGTTCCGCTAATATTTCCAGCGCCGTATTCAAACGCATTCCGGATTTAATCAGCGCGCCGACGTTCAGTAAAAAAGATGCGCCGTGCACCAGCCGATATATCGACCACGGAGGCAGCACATCCAGCAAAATACGCAGGCGCCCGCGCAGATAGGGAAAACTGAATGTGATAAGCAATACGGTGGCAATCAGCACCGCTATCGCCATCACGCCATAGCCGGTAACGAACGCTGCGATATCGCGTAATATTCCTGCAGATCCACTCCATTTTTGCGGATCGACGACTTTCGCCAGCTTGGGGACGAGATCGGTCGCCACCATATGCAGCAAAAACCCCATCATGCTGAATAGCACCAGCGGATAAGCGATAGCGCCTACAATAGCCCCGACGATTTTTTTACGCGCAGTCATTATTTTTTCCGCTTCGCTGAACGCATCGCTCAACCGGCCGGCAAGCTCGCCTGCCTGTAGCAACATCGCTTCTTCTACCGGCACCCACCAGGACATGGCTTCACTGAAAGCGTCGCCGTCATTCATGCGCTGAAGACATTCGTCAATCACAATAGCCACCGGAGCCGACTTCTTTTTACCGTCGTGGCTGTAGACGGAATATAATTCGGCCAGCGCCTCATTCAGCCGCACCTGATTATTCAGCAGCAGCGTTAAAGAGCGATAAAAATCCATCCGTGCTCCCGCCGCAAAAGACAGGCGCGCCAGATAGCGGTTTAGCGGTGCCAGCAATGCATTGATCCCCTGAGTTACTGCGGTCTCGGACACAATCCGGCTCCTTCATCATCATCCAGCATACAAACATCGCGTTCCCCTTCGCAGGGATCGATAAGCCCCTGATTTATCATTTGAATCAGGATATGGTTACGCGTTAACCCACCCATTTGCTCCACCCAGTAGCGGCGCGCGGCGCTCTTCCCTTGGCTGATATAAATTTCCATCAGCGTGTTATCCGGTTCCACCACCTCCGCGACTACGGTGCGCCCGCTAATGCCGCTAAAACCGCAGGCCTTACAGCCGTCGCCGCGCAAAAAAACATTCGCTATTTGGCAATATTTCTCAACCCGCTGGCGAATATCCGGCGCTACGTGCTGAGCGTACCGATGCCAGGGTTTACGGCAGTGAGGGCACAGCTTACGCGCCAGTACCTGGCTGATTAGCCCGGTCAATAAGGAAGCATCCGTCAAAATCGCCGGAGAAACGCCGATATCCTGCAGACGGGTCAAAATAGCCAGCGCGTCGTTGGCATGCACCGTTGTCCACACACCGTGGCCCGTCATAGCAGCGCGGAAGGTCGCCACGGCCGAATGCAGATCGCGCACCTCCCCGCACATTAAAATATCCGGATCGAGTCGCATGGCATTGGAAATCGCCCGCGCCCACTCGCGGCTTATCGCATCATCGTCATTCTTATCGCACTGGATGGGCGTCTGCACCGCACCGCTAATTCGGTATTCCGGCGGATCTCCCAGCGTCAGGACGTGCGCTTTTCCTTCACGCTGCGCGATAATACGTTTCAGCACGCACTCAAGGGTGGTGGACTTCCCGGAGCCGGTCGGGCCGGACAAAATATTGATCCCGAAACGCCGGGCGGTCATGCGGTTAATGAGCGCGACCTGCTCGCCGGTGTATCCCAAATGTTCGAGTTCCAGGTTATTGCTGCCGCGATCGTAAAGTAGCCGAATCACCATCAGCAGGCCCGAATCGGTGGGGCGCGTGGCAATACGCCCGCCGTACAAACCGCATTTTTCCAGCGAAGAACTCATTAACCGCGCATCCTGGCTACGGCGCGGGTTAAATACCGGCTCAGCGACATCGCACATTGTTTGATAAATAGTGGCGCAAATATCGTTGCCGTCGCTTTCCGAGAGTTCCTGATAGCGCCGCAACTCACCGTCCACGCGATATTTAATATTGGTCACGTTCTCCCTGACAATAATATGAATATCGCTGGCTTTAATTCCTACCGCATTACGAATTATAGAAATAACTTCTTCTTGTCTTCCGGATGATTGAGTTTCCTCACCTGAAAAACCTACGTTTTGGCTATATAACTGGGTGATCTCCTCAATACTTACTAACTCAACTGTAAACTTAACTCTATTACGTCGTAATTTATCAATGAAGGCCAATACCCAATAGGATTTCTCATGCGATGCGGAAATGTATAATTCACCACTGCTGGAAAAATAGATAATTTTCCTGGCATCATCATTTAATTCGTAGGGGCCGCCTTTCATCGTCAGGCAACGATGCTCTTTAATATTTACATCCATTTATATTCACCGTTAGTTTTTAATAATGGCGTGCGACGTTCCAGAGAGGGTATATGCCACGCCATCTTTCTCAACGATGACTTTATCAATACGAATTCGTTTTACTTGTTCTCCACAGAGTAGTGTATCTCCTTCCTGCGCCTCTATCGCCGCAGACGAATTATAATAAAAGCTCGCATAATTCCGATTATTCACGCCATAAACGGCCTTTAACGCCAGCGCGCCAATACCTTTGCTGGTACAGACTTCCGAAGCCGACACCTTTACATCTTTCATCGCGCTTAGCTCTTTTTCCAGTTTGGCGCGATCGAGAGCGGACTTCAGCATAAGCATACTTTGTTGATTGCTGGTAATATCTCCAACGGTGGGCGCTGCCACTGATAAAGCGCTGCCCCCCAACATCGTCAGAGCAAAAATAGCGCAGGTTATTTTTTTATTTACCATAAACTTCCCCAGTGAGAGTCCAGCTTATTTTATTCGTCGTAGATAATTTGCTGTGAATAGAACGCACCACTACGCCATCCATGTTTTTTAATTGCATTACAGTTAACGGTGATAATTCTGTCGTCAGCTCATATTTTGCCATCCTCATGCCGCTACTCAGCACATCATCCATTTTCCCTTTAGCTATTCCGGATTGCAGTATTTCCAGAACGTCGCTGGCTATCGACTTAATCGGCTGTAATTGCTCCATCTTTCTATCGCCGGAAACCTTGATTAAAGAAATAACTTCAGCGAACATGCCCTGCTGAAAACGGAATTTTTTATCCTGCAAAGATTGCGCGAAGTTTTTACTGGTGGCGTGGATTCCCGCTTTATAGTGGGCCAGCACTTTTTCCCCGTCGCAGCGCATATCTACCAATGCCCAGCCGGCGATATCCACCGGATACTGATACATTTCGTTCACGCAGGCGGTAATCATTTGTCTTGCTGGCTTCACGCCGCGCCACGCCCGCTCGGCGAACCCGGAGACCTTTAAGCGCGCAAGCTGCTCAGCGCGCTCGCGCTCGATGCGCTCCTGCTCAAGCTGGTGCTGATAGTATCCCCAGCCGCCGGCGGTTATCCCCAGCGTCAGTGCTATAGCAAGCCCGCGGGTCAGCAGCAGTCTGGCGCGGCGCCTTATTTGCTGCGAGAAAAGAATGCGATAGCTGCTTTTCATCGTCGCGCCTTTCAAACGCGCCAGCAAATCGATATTTTCACCCGCCAGCCCTTCAATCCCGCTGACGTACTTTATCTCCCAAGGAAATAGCTCGCTATAATCCCGATAGCGCTCAGTGGCCAGCGCCTCGTCGTCAAAAATAGCGTCACCGCCGGGCACCACAATACCGTTATCGATAGCAGCCAGCCAAAACCGCCCGTCCGGCAACCGAAACAGCCCCAACCATGAATCTCCGAGCGTCTCCCTGAGCAGCAAAATGGCGCTCCAGCAGCGTCGGTTCTGCGGCAGGCTATTCGTCATGCCGCACTGCGCCCGGTTCCCCTGAATATGCGTCAGATAATATTGGCATTTTTCATTTTTAATCAGGCCTTTAACCTCAACCTGAATATTACGAACGGTATGAATGGGCTGCCAGATTAGCCCGGCAACGGCGGTATCCTTGCCCGCCAGTGCCAGTAGCGACAGATTTTCTTCCGCCCCAGTAACCTGAGGCTGCCTGTTTTTTTTCATGGCTACTCCATTACTACCGGGCTAATCATGATCACAATAATGCTGCGTTTGTCCGAGGTATTAACCCCGCCGCCCAATAGCCAGTTAAAGGCGCTGCCAAAGCCATTGCGCTTAGCCTGTTTCGCATTCTGCTCAAAGCCAGATAGCACCAGCGTTTGCCCGGAGCGCAGCTTCACTTTTTGCGAGAAAATACGGTTTTCTACTTCCGGAACCTGAATTTTGTTGCCATCGTCGGCGTCGCTGCTTTTCACTTCCTTCAGGCTTTTCAGCTCGCTAATGTTGATAGAGTACTGCAGTAAAAGCTGCTCATCGGGCATTACGAACGGCAGTAAATTCATATTAAAACCGCTGGTCACACTGCCCGGCGTTAGGGTTACGGACGTCCCCACATTCGCGGTACTGTTGCTTTCAACTCGCGCCAGATAGCTGGTCTGCGTGGCCACTTGCACCGGCACCGGCTGCATATTTAGCGTCGTTACCGACGGAGACGTCATGACGTACACTTTCCCCTGCTGCGCCAGTGCATCCATGATGAATTTTGAGTTAGCAAAATTACCGTTAAGAATAGAAGCAGAGATATTCGCATTCCCCCCCGAAGCGCCCGACTCCGCGGTATTACCGAGCAACGAAGCGCCAAATTTCCCGCCGCCGTAGATAAGGTTCCAGTCGATGCCAAACTGGCTGGAATCATCCAGCGTCACGGACAGCACTTTCACATTCAGCAGCACCTGCTTGGTTATCGCACGATTCTCGCCGTCGATATAACGCTGGATCCGGTCCAGCACCTCCGGTGTATCCGTAACGGTTAGCGTGCCGGTAGAAGGCGAAATGGACAGCCTGCCCACATTTTGGGTCAGCATCGACTGCACGCTGTTCTGAATATCATTCACCATATCGCTTTTCAGGTTAACCGAGGTGGTTTGCGAACTCTGTCCGCTATCGCTGGAGTCACTGCTCCCCGATGTCGAGCCCTCCTGGCTGCTGCCGATACCTGCATCGATACCCGACTGCACCACCGAGCGCATATCCGTCGTTGACGGGATCGCGAAAATATTAAAGGTTCGTGACTCCAAATAATAAAGGTTGACCTCGCCCCCGCTATATTTCCACGATAGCCCCATAGACGACGCCACCGTATCCAGCAGCCCATCCAGTTTCCCCTGCCAGCGAATATCAACCAGCCGTTCGTCCGGCGCAGCGCTGCCCGGCACCTTACGGCTATCGCCCAGCATACCGTTAGTTTTCTGCTCCGCGTCCAGCGTAATGCGTACCGGTACGCCGCATAGCCGGGTTACGGTTTTACTGAACTCATTCAGCGTCACCGGCGTGCCGGTGGCAAAAGTTATCGCACAATTTTTATTTGTCGGAATTCGGTTCTTATTCATTAATACCGGTGAGCCGGAAACCCACGGCCCCTCGTGAATATGTAAATTATCCGCCGACCTGTTTTGTAATGCCTGAGTGATGTTCTTGCTGTGACGATAATCGAGATCAATTTGCTTCTCATTTTTCTTAGCCTGCGGAAAAGCACAGCCAGCCAGTAAAAAAATGGAAGGGATCATGAATGTGGCAATTTTTTTGTTATGCATTTTTTTTATTTCTATTTAGTAGAGAAGACCGCGATAGACTGCCGGGGATAGACATCCAGGCGCAGCACGCGCGAAGCGGTTGAGTAACTTTGCGCCAGCATATCCAGCGCCTGAAGATAGGAGCCTGAAATACAGAAATCTGCTTCCAGCGGATAGTCGTAATCAGACTGCCACTTCACCTGCCAGTGCGCTTTACTGGCCCAGCTCCGCATATTTTCACTGAGCGTCATCGCTTTGTTCATACACCATGTCCCGGCAATGCCCTGAGTGCGCAAAACGTCGGCGCGCGTGCGGGCTTCAGCGTCAGCAATAATCGACTCCGATGACAGAGGGCGAGAGGCCAGCATCTCTTCTCCCTGCGCGTTCGCCTCATTCAGCAGCCGATTAACGCGCTCAACGCCGGGGCTGGTTTTAGGCTCAGGCACCGCGTTCCACACCGGATCGCGCTGTTTTAACGGCGCCATCTTTGCGCCGTCAAACAGCCCGGTCGATGAACAGGGAAGCATTCCGCCGTTGCATGAAGCCAGCGCCTGACTTCCCCATAATCCCAATACAATTGCGGGTATAAAAACACGGACTTTAAGCATCTGCGCGCCTCTGGTTAAGCGGTTTACAAGAAAGGAATGCATCGCGTAACTGTTTAAATTGCAGATCCGGCTGCGACCTTGATTTGCATTCAACGTCCTTACGCATTTTCTTCCGGACGGTTTGTTTAATTTCGGTCACTAACAGGTGGGTTTTCACTACATTCCCTTTCCCTGCTTTAATACGTTTTACTCTGCAGCTAAATACGTTCGAATATCGGCGATGGATCATGGATAGAATATTCGTTGCCTGACGCACACTAATCCCAAAATTTGCGGCAACATCATCACAGCAAATATATTCCTGGCGTAAGTAGCTCCAGCGCGCAATATATTTATACAGCGCATTTTCTTCATACTGCCAAAGTTCACGCGGGAGGATATAAGAATGATGATTCGCCTGCCGGGCAGGCATAACTCTTTTGAGTGAATGATTAGCCGTTAATGATGACATTTGATATCTCCACATCTAACAAAATGACTTATTTTGTTAGATGCCGCCCACAGCCACCGGCTAACTCATTAACATTTAAAACAATATTGTTTTAATCTTAGATATTCATTGTTTAATCATTGATGAATAAAATCGATAAATATTGCTCAAATTTTAAAATACAGATAAAAAAGGCATCAAAAATAAAAATTAATATATATGTCAATAATATTACCAGGGTTTGCACCTTAAATTTAATAAAGGTATCGACCCCAACGTAAAGCTATTGTATACTTCTAACAAAATAAGTCATTTTGTTAAACACGCATTTTTACAAAAAAATCTATCTCATTATAATAAAAAGAAAAAAAACACCATGTTAAGAAAATACTTAAATTGAATGCATTTTGTTAACTTCAGAGTTTCTTATGCACTGTTCAATTACATCTATTTTAAAGTGTTTCTTCATCCATCAGAGTGTTAATAAACGTATCATTTACCTGTAGTCCAGGAGCCTGCGCGCCCGGCGTCAGGGCGGGCAAAAACGCGTCGGCACAGACGGAAGAGGAGACAAACTCGCGCTTTCGCTTATCGCCGGTCATTTCAACACAGGGCGCGCAAACCGTATTCATAGCCCGTACACCACCCGCGTGGCCTCCCACCGTTTATCTCCGCCGCACGCGCCGGGCCTTCGGCCAGCAGAAAAGCACAATAGACAGCAACAGCCGTAAATCTTAAAGGTAAACAGGCATTCAGACACAGGCAGGCCGCGATGAGGCTCCGGCGATAGGCTAGCGGTAAAACAGAAACGGGCGACGATAAAGACGCATCCGAAGTGCCCGTAGTACCCGTAGTACCCGTAGTACCCGTAGTACCCGTAGTACCCGTAGTACCCGTAGTAC
>CALYPF010000048.1 GCA_945271245.1 uncultured Enterobacteriaceae bacterium
CCCATACGGTCCTCCTATGCTCACAGGATCGTCTACCGGGGTGGGGTCAGTCCAAACTATACATCAGGATCGTCTACCGGGGTGGGGTCAGTCCACATGGAGACTCCCCATGGCAAGAAAAACCAAGCCGTTAACCGATAAGGAAATCAAAGCCGCCAAACCAAAAGATGCCGATTACCAGCTGTATGATGGTGATGGGCTTACTCTGCTAATCAAATCCAGCGGTAGTAAGCTCTGGCAGTTCCGTTACTATCGGCCTCTGACCAAGCAGCGAACCAAACAGAGCTTCGGAGCCTACCCTGCCGTCTCGCTTTCTGATACACGTAAACTCAGAGCCGAATCTAAAGTTTTGTTGGCGAAAGACATTGATCCCCAAGAATAAAGAATATCAGAAAGAACAGGCGAGAAATTCTCAAGAGGCCAAAACCAATACTTTCCTGTTAGTTGCCGAGCGTTGGTGGAATGTAAAGAAAGCAAGTGTGACTGAGGACTACGCAGAGGATATCTGGCGCTCGCTTGAGAGAGATATTTTCCAGCAATCGGTGATATCAGCATCACTGAGATTAAAGCTCATACTTTGGTTAAAGCAGTTCAGCCGGTTCAGGCCAGAGGCGCGTTAGAAACTGTTCGCCGCCTTTGTCAGCGTATTAACGAAGTGATGATTTATGCGCAGAACACAGGCCTGATTGATGCGGTTCCCAGCATAAACATCGGGAAAGCATTCGAGAAACCGCAAAAGAAAAACATGCCAAGTATTCGACCGGATCAACTTCCACTGCTAATGCAGACTATGCGCACGACAAGTATCAGCTTGTGCACACGATGCCTGTTCATGTGGCAAATTCTCACCACGTATTAGCTCAGACCTGATCTGACAGCTACCGATTATTTTTCCATCAGATGACTAAAAATAATAATGCGTCAGTTTATTGCACACCAATAATATCTTATTAAGCCTTTACTTATTCAAGTTAACATTCACAGAATAAATATTAACATTAATTCAAAATACACAGATTAAAATATACGGTTTCCGTAAAATTCTCACGTAACGTACAATTAACACCCTAAAATCGGCTGTTTTTAATACAATATATATCTTGATTTCCGCATCTGGAGTGTATAAATTTTGCACCTCCTTAGAACACTTATTGAGCAGATATCATATTACATGTCCCTAAGATTATTAACTTCCGTATTTGTACTTATATCTGGAATATGCTTCGCCCCTTTTTCCGGAGCCTATTTACTTCAGCCCCGAATAGAGAAAACGCACCTTATATATAATCATCATCTACCCGCTGCCAGCACAGAGGTTAAGAGTAAAATTCTCGATCAGTACAAACACTGGCAGGGAGTCAAATATCAATGGGGCGGTAGCAATATGCGTGGGATAGATTGCTCAGCGCTGATGCAAAAGATCTTTTCTGGCGCGCTGGCAAAGCGGCTTCCTCGCACCACTGCCGAACAAATAAAGTCTGGCTCTGCGGTTGCTATTTCGTCGTTAAAACCGGGGGATTTAGTATTCTTTCAGACGAAAAGAACGGTACGCCACGTCGGCGTATATATTGGAAAGGATAAATTTATTCACGCTTCAAGTTCGCACGGCGTAACCATTTCCGAACTACATAATAGTTATTGGATAACGCGCTTTGAAGCAGCCAGAAGAGTTGTTATTTAATTATAAAAATTAATAATAGTGTCACCAATTTCACATGGATGTCCTCTCTCAATGATAAATGCTATACAGGCGCATTACCTTTTTATAGCGGACTCCTTTTTTAAATAAACGGCGCTTTCGCCCGGCAACCTGCATATTTTTAGCGTTATCATCATTCAAATCAGGCTATAAATAACTGACTTTTTATTGAAAAGCACTCCACTCCAGCGCTCAACTCCTGTTACAGGGTAATTATTATTGGATGGCAATATAGGTATCAACGGCAGAAATTACCTGAGCCAGAGAACACCTTCGTGAAGTGAGCGCCCGTTACTCCGCCTGGCGCTTCAAGGTACCTCAAAATACGCCGTATTGCGGCAAGCCTTTGGCCTGTTACTCCGCCAGCCAGTTCAGTAAAATTCCCGCGTTATACATAATCGCCAGGTTCCCAACATACCCGTCAAAACGGTTATTAATTGCCGAGATCTGATTATTAAAATGGTCGCTTTCAGCCGTTAATACATCCAGCAGCGTTCTCTTGCCAAGGTGATACCACTGTTCATAAAACATCAGCCTGACCTTATCGGTTTCCACGCTCAAACGCTCGTAATCACCGGCGCGCTTTATAGATGAATCGCGCGTTTCCAGCATATTTTGGATTTGATATTCCAGCTCCAGACGCGACGTTTGCGTTTTCTCACGCGCGGCCCGTGCCTTCGCCAGCGCGGCCTGCCTGGCCGCGCGCTCAGAGCCGCCGCTAAACGCGCTCCACTCTACGTTAAGCCCGGTATACCAGGCATCCTCTTCTCCGTATGAGTCCTTCGCCGTGCTTTTTGATACTACCCAGTTAAGTTGAGGCAGCCCGGCGGCCTTAATTGATTCCGCCTGCGCATCGGCGGCGCGAGCCTCCGCCTCATTGCGTAAAAGCGTCGGATGCACCGCCAGTGCGTCAAGCGCCGTTTTTCCGGCAATCATACCGTCATTCCAGTGCAGCCCGGCAGGCGTCTCGGGTCGCCCCCCTAACAGTCTCACCAGCTTAATCATGGTCGCATCATATTGATGCTGTAGCTGATCGCGACTGGCCAGCGCCGAAAGCAGGCGCGCCCGGGCCTGGGTCAGTTCACTGGCGCGGCCCCTGTCCGCATCCGCAATCTGCGACAGCATATTGACCAGCTCGTGCATGCGATCCGCGTATTTCGATGCCACGCGCAGGCTCTCGCGGTAGCGGCTCAGATTCAGTAATTCTGTAGTCGTGCTATACGCTATTTGCTCCCGCGCTTCTTTTACCGCCAGCGCCGTAGAGTTTAGCGATTCTTTCGCGCTCTTCAGGCCGGCGCGTATTTTCCCCCAGTCAAATACCGGGGTTGAAACGGACACCGACAGGCTACTGTCGCTGGGCGATTCATTATGCTGGTAAGTCCGGCCGCTGCCAAAAGTATCAAAAGGTGAGGTAATGCCAAGCTTTACCTGCGGATAACGCTGCCCGCCAATTTGCTTCACATTCCAGTTAGAGGCGTCCATCTCGGCCAGCGCGCCGCGAACTTCAGGACTATGGTTGAGCGCCTTTAGCACCATGGCCTGAAAATAAGCGTGCGAAGAGCCATAAGGCGCGGGGTTTCGCGGGCGTGCGCGGAGCTCCGCTGCAATGGGAGCAGGCCGCCGCTTGTGCATCCCGGCACCGGTAAAGTCAGGAAGCGCAGTAAACGCCAGGGGCGGCTTCTCTGACGGGCGCAGCGCAGGCTGCTTTGTCCTTTCAGACGTCTGGCTTTGCAGGTGCTTCTGCATCCGCCCGGCAGGCATCTCACCGACGGGCGTAAACTGTAACATCCGCTCCTGGCCATACGCCGTTGAAAAAAATGCGCTGCTCGCCAGCGCCGCGTTGACCATAAACGCCAGCGGGCCGCCGACTAAGTAAATAATAAATAAAAATAAAATACAGAAAGGAATATCCGAGAGCGTCGATAGCGTCACCGAAGTGATAAAATCTCTGACCGACTCGAACTCCCGAAGCTGGTTAGCAAAAGAACCGGCCGAGCGCGGTTTAAACTCCAGCTTAACCGCCATCATTTGCCGGAATAATGTAGTGCCGAGAATCAAATCGGCTTTTTTACCGGCGATATCAATAAGCCAGGCCCGAACCTGGCGGGACGCAAATTCAAAAATGATGGCAAGCGTAACGCCAATTGCCAGCGACCACAGAGTCGCATAGGCCTGATTGGGCACCACGCGGTCATACACATTCATAGTAAAGAATGTGGTCGCGAGTGTCAGAATATTTGCCAATAGTGCAGCAGCGGCAGCGCTATAGAAATAGCGGCGATAACGCCAAAGCGTTGAAAAAAGCCAGTGGCCTTCACGATTAATTTCTGGCAAAAACCGATCATTATGATAACGGTTCAGCGAGGGCTTACGATTTGCAAGCAGCGCATAGCCAGAATAAATATGATTAAGCTCCTGCTCACTCAGCGTTAATTTTCCACCGGTTTCCGGTACAATAATATCAAAGCAGGTTTGATTATTATCGTCCGTATCTCGTGAATATAAATTGCGCCTGTCCATCCGTCACTGCTGGAACAGGATGATAAATCAACTTCGCCGCCGAACTCGCCGACGGTGCCTCTTCTTTTGCCACACCGGCCGCGCTGTACAGTAAAAAACCTAATGTAATTATGCGCGCCGCAGCGCCGGTTGTTCTCTTCATATCCATTCGGGTAACTCCATCCTGAAAAGCAGTATTTTCAATACTTAGAAACCACCGCTTTCCCTATACGTTTGCGAGAAATTATTTATCTTTCGCGTAAATTCGATCGCGTATGTACCTGGTTGTCAGATACCGTCTCTTATTTATCGAATACACGCATTAAATACACGCTTTCAATTCTTAACAGGCTTTAAATTCATCTCATTCAAATAACCGCGCTGCCGACGAGAAATATTGCACTACGCCGCACAATTATTATTAAGAAATGATTTATTACCTTCCACGCCATAAACCTGGCAATACCGTTCAGGCACCCCATTTGAGCGAAAAACCGCCACACTGGCTGAGTCTCCAGCCTGGCGTTGCAAAGCTAAATATTACCGATTTCACTCAGATTAAAATTATCTGGTGAGCATCATCAATAACGGTATCAGTAATAATGCGGCTATCAGAGATAACAATGATGAACTCCTTTTACTTAATAGCAGGTTAACGCCACATTCCCGGAGCGCTAATCGGTAACTTCCGATATATCTTTTAGCAACAGCAGGTATTAGCAGCATTCCTGACAAATAAGGAGGGGTTTCCCCCTCCTTATGGGCACAGGTTAGCCAAGGGTTATCTGATGGTTGGCTAATAATGTCTCTAAATCGACGTTGGTATTATTTAACGTCACGACAGAGGTCATCCCGAATTCTCCGCCGTGCCCATCCCGGTCGATACTAATAATCGTATCATTACCGCTATGGGTTACCGACAGGTAATCCTGAATATTATCGCCAGCGTCAATAGTCGCCTTGCCATTAATATAATGCGCGGCGCCGTCGGCATCAGCGTGATAGCCAATCAGCATATCTTTAATATCGACAATATCCGCATTAGGGGTTGCCTCAATAGTACCGACAAAGAACCCATCCACCGTATCGTGGCCGTTACCGCCGCTATTGGTGGCCGACAGCACTTTGTACATCAGCGTATCCTGCCCACCGGCGGTAAGGTCGAACACATCCTCTCCACCGCGTCCTTCAAAGATGTTGTTGGCCTGATTGCCGATAAAGGTATCATTGCCGTTTCCGCCAGCTAAACCTTCGATATTAACGAACTGCGCGCTACCAAAACCGGTGTCCTGCATTTCGGTCTTATTCAGATCGATATGTAGAGACGTATTCCCAGCCAGTTTGTAATCCACGATGTCCATACCGCCGGTTGAACTCCAGGATTTCACGCCTGAGATAGTGGTAGTACCGCCACCGCCGTTGTACAGATCGTTACCCAGTTACCGCTGGCGTCCGCCGTGGTACTGCCCAGCAGGGTGCCGTTGTCGTACACCCGGACCACCAGACCGGCACCCGCCGAGCCGTGCAGCGCCGGGGTGCTGTCATCGGTGATTTCGCCCTTCTGCAGCGGACCGGTGTGCGGGCCTTCATTATCAATTAAGGTATTAATGCTTGGAGCCGCCGGGCCACTGGCGTACACGGTAATGGTGTAATCACCGGATGTCGTACTGTTACCAGCGACATCTTTTTCAACCGCAGAGAACGTGTTCTCGCCCGCAAGCAAATCGTTTTCAATCTGAATAGACCAGTGACCGCTGTTATCCACCGTAGCCCGCCCAATTTCATGCTGGCCAGATGCATCCGTGGTGTACAGGATGATGGTATCCCCTGCAGTGCCGGTACCAGAAATAACGGGTCGGGTGTCATCGGTTTTTCCACCGGTAGGAATGTTTCCAGTAATTTCGCCGACATCATCGGCAACGCCGGTGATTGACAATGCTCCAGCATCAGGCGGGGTGGTATCCACGGTGATGTCGAGGCCCGGCGACGGTTCGCTGACGTTGCCCGCCGGATCGGTTTCCGTGGTGGACAGGCTGTGATCGCCGTCCGCCAGCGGCTGGTCCGGGGTCCACGTCCAGTTGCCGTCCGGATCGACGGTTGCGGAGCCGATTTTCTCGCCGTTGTCCCACACGTCCACGGTGTCGCCCGGGGTGCCCCTGCCGTTCAGGGTCGGGGTGCTGTCGCCGCTGTGGATCGGGCCCTGTTTATCGCCCGCGTTATCGCTGGCCACGGCGCGTCCGGGGTGGCCGGAGGCTGCGTGTCCACGGTGATGTCGAGGCCCGGCGACGGCTCGCTGACGTTGCCCGCCGGATCGGTAACGGTGGTGGAGAGGCTGTGGTCACCGTCCGCCAGCGGCTGGTCCGGGGTCCACGTCCAGTTGCCGTCCGGGTCAACGGTTGCGGAGCCGATTTTCTCGCCGTTGTCCCACACGTCCACGGTGTCGCCCGGGGTGCCCCTGCCGTTCAGGGTCGGGGTGCTGTCATCGGTGACGTCGCCGCTGTGGATCGGGCCCTGTTTGTCGCCCACGTTATCGTGAGCGTCAGGAGCTGGAGGAGTCTGCGGCGCAGTGGAGTCAACGGTAAGGTCAAATCCTGGAGATGGTTTGCTGATATTCCCGGCAGCATCTCGTTCCGTTGTAGTTAATGTATGGTCACCATCTGCCAGCCGATTGTCAGGCGTCCAGCGCCAGTTGCCGTTGCGATCAACGTTGGTCTCACCAATTTTTTTGCCGTTGTCATAAATTGTGATGGTGTTACCCGGCTCTCCGCTACCGCTCAGCTGTGGATGCGTTTCATCGGTGATATCACCACTTTTTAATTTTCCGGTGATAGCGCCAGTATTATCCAGAGCAGAATCGATTCCCTTACTTACCGGAGGCGTTATATCTACCGGGTCATGGTGGTGATGGCCCTTAGTATTGTGTTCGTGAAGGGCAACCCCGGCGCCAATAGCCCCCGCTGCGGCAAGCAGACCAAACAGCAGTGGGTATAAATTAGAGTTGGAGTCATCACTTTCGAAATAAGGCGCGCCTGGCCCCAATGTTTCGCCACCGAGCGCCGCCGCAACTAATTCGCTGTCAGTTATGAGGTAGCCTGCGTCATAGCCAACGTCGCTAACAGGAATATATTGGTAAAGCTGGCCGTCTTCCGCCATCCCTAACAATAATGGAGATGCATCATCACCGTATTCAAAATAGTCTTTAAGAGTCAGGGATGGCTTTTCATCACCTTCCTGCATTACTTCTAAATCATTCCCATTACGCTTTAATGTAATATTTTCAGGAGCAAAGTTATCTCCTTCATTCTTCAGCAAATAAAGATAACCCGATTTTATTTTTACCTTGGCTGGGTTTTCCTGACTGACGGATACGTTTTCATTTTTTCCATCCGCATGTCTTGTAACCAGTATGATTTTCTAACTCATACAATCTCCTGAATTGCTATAACTTTCCTTCCCGGAAAGCTAATCATCCAATGAATAATTTCCAATGTTTACCCGCTTATTTTATTTATCCGGTAAAGACAAAGATACTGCGGTCAAATATCATCCAACCATGAACTAAGAAGACTACGCCGGTCGATTCATCATAAACCATTGATATACAAAAATAATAAAAAACAAAACCGTAAATAAAATTTAAAATAGATAATAAAAATAAGTATATTTAAGCAACTGAGCTAATCCTTTATGGTGTGGTAGTGAGATATCTAAAATTTATACTTAAATAAATAAAACCATATTTTAGAAGGTGAAAGTATTATCTTATTTTTAACTGCCATCCTTTCATGCCCAGCTTTCTCAAGATATTATATTTATGTGCACTAATTGTTTTTTCACTACGCGATAACTTTATAGAAATTGCTTTATTGGTCTCTCCGGCAAGACAAAGTTCAAGGATCTCTCTTTCCCTGCGAGTTAGGCCTGCTTTCTCATACATTTTATCATTTAGTCCGCCGCGTATTCCATTAAATGATCCAAAGACGCTCCATGAATAGCAGTACCCTCCGTCCATGACTACATTGATCGCTTTAATAAAGAAGTCAGCGTGGCCGTTGCGATTTACCATTCCACGCAGACCTGGTATTTCCTGATGAAGCTGTTTTAAAAAATTTTCATGTGCGGCCAGTGCCAGCAGGGGCACTTCGGTATCTCTGAAACAACCAATAACTTCATCAAGGCAGGAATCAATACCTTCACAGTCAACAATTACAACATCACAATATTCTTTATTGAGTGGTATATGAGCATTTTTTATCGTTGAAAAAAGTACCTGATCTTCAGGGAAACAGCTTTCCAAAATATAATATATCCCTTTGCAACTTAGGTTATCATTCCCTAGATAGGCTATTTTCATTGCTAGTCCCTTTGCTCGATAATCTGATTAAACACATTGAAATCAATATATCGCCCTCCTTTTCACCTCAGTGAATGTGAGCAAAACTAAAATCCATTGTTAACTCAATGAGGATATGGATATATTTTATTAAGAAACCACCTAGGAGAATTAAAGTCAATGCGAGGTTACTTAAACTTAAATCATATCCACTTATATACACTTAAAAATACAGAAAAAGACTTAGGTTACGGGCTGATAACTCTTTCTTACTCTCATCGCGCAGGTATAAATTCCCCCAATGTTTTAGTGAGGACGCGTATAGCAGAGAATAATAACTTCCTAATGTCGAGTTTTATTTCCCACCATGTCTCTCCGTTTCGTCAATGGCTTGATTCCAGATATCATCAATCAGCAAGCATCTATGTACAAAAAGGGTCGTTTCCCCCAGGGTAACAAGATGAACAATTTCAATTCTATTACTAATAAAAATAATTCATTTACATTATAAAACCTTTTTTATTCAGCCAGTGACTTATCTCACACACTTTTTTTCAAAAAGCTTCACTATCCTCATCGCCCTCTTTCTTACCGGGTAATACATAGAGTGCGACGGCAGATAGCCAACAGAAAGCGCATAATCTGCCTTCAGCCCATCCTCATAGTAGAAAAAACCGCCTTAAATGAGGGTTAAGAGAATAACTCTAGAAAATGCGTAAAACATAGATATTTTATACATGTTAATCTATAGATTAAGTAATAAACAATACAATATGCTTATTGATGATCATGAATATTACTGACAGATAACGGAAGCATATATTAATTAATTGTAGGGAAAAATATTAATCACCGAAATAAACCAATAATTCTATTAGTTAGTATTAACACTACAACCGGCATAAACACAGTTAGCAAGCCGCCCCCCGTAAATTGCTCATCTTAATATCGCAACATAAATACAATAAATGATGTTAATATTGTCATGGAGCACTATCAGAATATGAATTTTTTATTCCTTAAAGATTACAGAGCACTAATATAGATTAACTTATACTAAATTAGAAAAGTATTAGAAGAGTGTTGACTTTAGGTTTAGTTAGTGATGTCATAGGCACATACTTATTAGAAATATATGGGACATACGTCAGCGGAAGACGATTATATTCTAAGAACTCCTCTTCTGTCGTATTGAAATATAGATAACGTCATGAATTCACCTTCATGACATCATCAATTATGAGAGTCAGATGAAAGTATTATTCTTGGGCGCGGATAACTTGAGTTGCCACGGTGTTTCTTATTTATTAGGCATGCATTTTGATAAGGAAAGCGTCAAGCTTCTTGCCCCCGAAAATGCGGCTCATGAACTTTATCGCCATCAATATGATATTGTTATTGTAGATTATGAAAGCGCTGAAAAAAACCTGAGCGACGTTGCTCATGCGCTGAACGATATTACTATTCCAGTCCTCATATTAGCTACCCGTAAGCATAATCCGGAATGCCTGCATAAGCAATTTCCTTTTTTACAAGGCATTGTTGACAGGGATAGCAATGCTGATTTCTTTATTAAAGCCATACATATTATTGTTGCCGGCGGCTACTGCTATTCTTGGGAGGTTTTTTCCCAGCGATCTTATCCCTCATCAAACCTGAATGACGAGGCGTATAAAAACGCAGGATTAACGGCGCGCGAACGTGAGATCCTTGATATGTATCTTGCAGGTGAAACCAATAAATCTATTTCTGTGCGTTTATCTCGGAGCGAGAAAACAATTAGCGCCCATAAATCCAATATACTCAAAAAGCTGGGTATGAAACGCTGGCAATTAGGTATTCATTAATTTAGCAGGGTAGCTTTTAGATTATTACGCGGCATATCCCTTATGCCGCACGCGGATTATGCGCGCTCTTATTCCCAAAGCTATAACAGTTTCTACTTCCCCAAATTAACCTCACCGCCCGCTGAAACCCTCTGGTGATACCGGCTATTGTGCCGATGATGCAACGGAAATCATGGGGCGTTCATAATGTTCAATGACCGCCAGCGCCAGCCCTTGAGCAGGATCGATATGTTCGCGTAAAAAATGCAGGCCTGTGCGCCGGGAAGTAAACGTCAATGCGCTCACTGCCGAGCTTGTTCGCACCGTTTCCACAAACCCGCTATGGATGTTCCACGGGCAATCAATTACGATATCCGCCGGATTAAGCAATAACATAATCTGCCCTAGCGCATTTCCTAATAATTCGCCGATTTGCCTCATTACCGCATCGACAATTTGGGGTGCACTCGCCCTGTTTTGCCAGCTTAACCCCGGCGCGTGTCGCGCTAACTGGCGCTGCACGGCGGGTATGCTAATTACCGTCTCCAGGCAACCTTTGCGCCCACAGGTGCATTTTTCTCCCGCGGGTTGCACGATAAGATGCCCTACTTCTCCGGCGGTCCAACTACTGCCGGTATACACCTCCCCGCGCTGTATCAATGCCCCACCCACGCCTTCCGCCACGCGCAGATAAAAGCGATCGGCGGCAGTCTCCGCCGTCGTAGCGCGTTGAACGCCCAACAGCGCCGCCGCTTTCACGTTATTCATGACCCAAAGCGGTAGGGTGAGCATCGCCTGGAGAGGGGAAAGAATATCAACGTCGCGCCAGCCCAGATGTGAGGAATGATGCATCCAGCCGCGCTGGGGATCGATAATGCCAGGAAACCCGATAGCGATTCCCAGCAGCGCCGGGTAACTGTGCGTAAGGAGCTAACAGCGCAACCCGAGTTCGTTAAATAAGCTGGCGGGATCGCGCTTTTGCGTACTCCAGGTCTCCTCTTTAAGTACGCGGGAGAAATAATCGCACACTCGCAGGTGGATCTGCTGGCGCTCAATCATAATCCCCGCGCTAAGCAGACGATCGGGCCGCAGCGCAATTTCAATTTTCCGACGCCCGGCGGCGTAAGAGGCCACGGGCCCGCGTTCTTCAATTAATCCCGCCTCAATTAATTCATCAATGATTAGTGAGACTGTATTTTTACTTAGCGCCAGATAACGAGAAAGATCCTGACGCGAGGTAACCTGCAGACGGCGCAGGGCCGCCATTACCCGCTTTTCATTATTTAAACGCAGGATGGCGGGCCCTTTCCCTGTTTCTTTCATGAGCGACTCAGCTAACGGACTTAACAATATTAGTCTATCAGTATCTTATTGTTCGTCATCCCAAACTTTTCTCCCGCTCTTCCAGCAGGTTAAAAGATGTACGCCACCGTTAGTCTGTTCACGTAACGTAATGATATCGGCGGGTGCGCCAACGGCCAATCCCTGCTGCTGCGGGAGATTAAGGCAGCGCGCCGGGCGCAGCGAAGCCATCTCAACGGCCGTTGCCAAATCAGCCAGACCGTTTTGCAGCACAAAATTCACGCCGTCCAACAATCCACGCGCCGAGCCGGCTAACAGACGCGGATTGTCGGTCATTGAAAGACGCCCGTTGGCGCTAAGCGTCACCCGCCCGCCGATGGGAGCCTGATAATCGCCCGGCGCAAGCCCGGCAAAGCTCGTGACGTCGCTAACCAACAGCGCCTGCTCCCCTTTTGCGCGCAGGAAGACCTTCAGCACGGCGGCTGGGAGATGCTCACCATCCGCAATTAATGTACAGCTCAGCCTGTCTTCCGCCAGTTGCTGCCAGATGTAATTGGGATGACGCGCTAACTGAAGATGAGCGCCGTTTCCTAAGTGCGTCGATAAGCGTGCACCAGCGTCAGCGGCCTGCGTAATTTGCTCCGGCGTGGCGGCGGTGTGACCGATGGAAAAGAGTACCCCGCTCCCTCGATAATGACGGATGAAAGCCGCGCATTCAGGCCATTCTGGAGACAGCGTGATTATCTTGATGAGCCCTTTGGCGCAGCGCTGCCACTCGTCAAACAGCGCGCTGTCGGGCGCTCGTACCGCCTCTTTAGGATGTGCTCCGCGCGGGCCATCTTCGGCTGATAAAAACGGCCCTTCAAGGTGGAAACCGGGTACCGCCTGCCGTACGATTTCCCGCTGTTCACAGGCCTCGGCCAGCGTTGACATCGCCTTACAAATAGTTGGCGCTGGTGCGGTAATCACGGTTGGGAGCCAGCTCGTCACCCCCTGTTTCCACAGCAGGCGCACGGCCTGTTCAACCTGTTCACCGCTAAAGGGGAAGTGGTTAAAGTCGATGCCGTGAAAGCCGTTAATCTGTAAATCCACCAGCCCGGGGGCAATAATGGGCAATGCGGTGTCCGTGGCGATGGGCTCAACGGCAGTAATTTTTCCTTTATTCAGGCGTAACAATACCGGACGCAGCGTCCGGTAATCACGCCCCTGCAGGACTTGCTCAGTCAATGTTTACCTCCGGGCAGGCCTGCGCATCAGTAAACAGCGTGCAGCCGTAATGCCGGCGCAGTATCGTCGCCGGGCAAGCCGTAGAAACAGGATCGTGCAGCGTACGGGTTACAGCCTGGCGTTTAGTTGCGCCGGGTACGATGCAAAATAGACGTTCAGCCTGTAATAGCGTCGGAACGGTGAGCGTAAGCGCATGCGTTGGCACCTGCTCCAGGCTGGCGAAGCAGCCATCATTTACCTGCTGCTGACGGCAGGCGGCATCCAGCGCCACCGGTTTGATAATTTCAGGATCCTCAAAATCAGCCACCGGCGGATCGTTAAAGGCCAGGTGACCATTTTCACCGATCCCCAGACACACCGCATCGATGGGCGCTTCGGCAATCAGAGCCCCGTACTCCTGGCAAATTTGTTCAGGACTGCCCTGCGATGGGATCAGATGCACCTTGCCAGGTTGCACTTTATCAAACAGAGCTTCACGTAAAAAATGGCTGAAACGCTGAGGCGCATCGGCTGACAGCCCAATATATTCATCCATATGAAAAGCCGTGATGCGCGACCAGTCGATATCCTCGGCCTGAGCGAGCGTCGACAGAAACTCATTTTGCGAAGGCGCGGCGGCAAAAATAACGCGCACGCCTTCCTGAGACGCCAGACGAGCACGCAGCCATTCTGCGGCGACAAGTGCAGCATCCTGCCCCATTTCCTGACGGGTCGCGTAGCGACGCACTTCAAGGTTTTCGATAACTACGGTCTGAAAATCATCCATCATCATTAAGCCTCCTGTGATGTTGTTATTCCCTGTGCTGACGCCGCTTCAGCATCGGTGTTCAACGCAGCGAGCAGCGCTTCAACCTCCGGGCGCACCGGCGTCGGCCTCAACCAGCCAATGGCGATGTAGATTATCAGCGAGGAAAGTACCGGTGCTGCAACCGTCATCGCTGCGCTGGCATCGGTTAATACAAATTTGACGGTAAAAAAGGCTCCCACTCCCACCGCCCAGCTTATCAGCGCGGCGATGCTGCCGCTGCGTTTAAACCAGGGAAGCAGCCCTAATAGCATAGGAATCGATATCGGGCCTACCAGCCCGCCAAACCATATTACCAGTAGCGATAATACTCCACCAAAGCGGCTGGCGTTCAGGGCAATTATCAAGGTGGTGGTAATAAACAGAAATGCCGTAATCCTTGCTACAACCAGCGATGTTTCCCCACGTTTAAAACGCTGAGGCAGCATCACCGGCAATATATCCCGCGTTACCACGGCGGTAATGGCATTAGCATCAGAGGACGTCATAGATAAGGTATGGGTAAACATGGCTATCAGCACAAGCCCAATAAGCCCGTTCGGCAGCAATTCCATCGCCATAATCGAGTAGGAGTGCGAAGGATCGCTGATATTAGGGTAGATGAGCGGTGCCGCCCACATCGGCCAGAACAGAACCAGTGGCCAAATTAGGTATAACACCGCCGATAGCAGCGCGGCTTTTCGCGCCTCCCGCCCTCCTGGGGCGGCGATGAAGCGCTGCGCCAGGTTCCACGTACCCCCGTTGTAACTAAGCGTATAGATGACGAAATAAGCCAGGATGAAACCGAGCGTATAGGGTTCCTGAACAATTTGAGTATGATTAGCCGGCAGGCGATCCCAAATGGTAAATAGCTCGCCGAATCCTCCCAGATGCACGGCTACGGCAATCACCATCACAATAGCGGCAATAAACTGAACAATAAATTGCCCGAAGTCGTTACAGGCATCGGCCCATAGCCCGCCCATCACGGTATAAAATAAACTGAGCGCGCCGGAAACCAAAATCCCTACGGCGGGGTCAAGCCCGGTGAAAACATTGATGATAATGGAAATGGCCGCCCATTTAGCCCCCACATCAAACGTTTTCAGTAATACCCCGCTCCATGCTAATACCTGCTGAGTAGGCACATTGTAGCGCGTCGCCAGATATTCCATCGGCGATTCAATATTCATATGAATTCGCAGCCTGGCCCAGCGCGGCGCAAAAACCCAGGCGCCAATTAATACGGCAATAGCGATGGGGAAGGCCCACCAGAAATAAATGGTAATACCATAATGGTAAGCAACGGCAGCATAAGCAACAAATACGGCCGCGCTATAGCCTGACATATGATGAGAGACGCCTGATAGCCACCAGGGCATCTTGCCGCCGGCCGCAAAAAAGTCCCGCGTGCTGTCTACACGCCGCATAGCCCAGAGAGTAATAAAAATAATCATTAGCGCATAGAGCGCCATGACGATGTAATCCAGTACATTCATACCAAACTCCGCTAAATGGTTCGTTTATCCCACTGGCGAGGGCATTAGAACGACTTCGCCCAATTAGTCCTTAATTAGGACAAATTGAATGTGACAGAATTAAGCACTCACTTATGTGATTTTTTTCTCGTTATTGAAGAAAAAATGGTCAGGCCATGAAGAGGAAATGCCTTTAGCGATGAAATTTTATCTGGGTAAAAACGAGGTTTTCAGAATAAAGCCCAAATCAAGAGCCCATGTTGCAATGTAATTAATTACACATTCAATAATAATTACAATAAAACCCCATTTCACTAATTGACAATATGCGGGCAGATCGGCAAATTAATAACGTTACTAAATTAAATAGCTTTTATATCAATCATTCACCGAGGGGCATTAATGAAATTCATTGCAATCGCGCTATCCGCTCTGGCTGTTACCGCCTGCAGTTCCCAGCAAGATCAACACCCTGCTAAAAAAATCGGCATGCCAAACCCGGCTTCAGAGTGGTGCATCTCTAAAGGAGGAAAGCTAGAAATGGTCAATACACCTAAAGGAACTGTAGGTTACTGCGTGCTGCCAGGCGGCGAGCGCATTGAAGAGTGGGCGCTTTACAGGCGCGATCATAGCGCAAAATAGGGTTCACTCATCGGCTATATCAAAAAGAGAGTACGCGATCAGCGCTCTCTTTCTTTTTTCGTTTAAGCCCAATATGGATAAACATATTCTGCCGCAAATAGGCTTAGAAAAGATGCAGAGCTTATCTCGCTGTTATTGATACTGCCTTCAGCTAATGTTAACAAATAGCAGTGAATACGCTAATACAGTTATTTTAGACCAGTTTAGCGCTCAGATTCTTTATCAACTTCTTCTTAACTGAGACAAAACCTCGGGCTGGCGTTTATTCCCGCTTAAAAGACAACATTGAATATCTTGCCTGTTGCCCCTCTTGAGTACACCGAATAAAGCGCCACTATCGTGAATAGCGGAAAAATGTACAACGTTATCCTGAGTAATAAGCCCGGTAATAGCAGTAACAATTCATTAGCTAAACTGGCACTGGCCCCGCCTGAAACTCATCTATGAGCGTCTATACTTAATTCACCGATCCTAAAAAGGAGTAAGACATGTTTCATATAGGTGACATTGTACAACCACGGGTTGGCGGCCCCAAAATGGCCATTACCGCTATTTATTACGACCGGGTGATCGTGACGCCGGTTCATGGCGATAAGCGCGATAAAATAACATTGAAAATTGAAGATATTACACCTTATCAGGAAGATGGCGATTTCGGTGTTTGTTAAATAAAAGGGGGAGAATGGCGGGCAATAATTATTTCCTTACCATACTCCCCTGCTTACCAGATATTAGAACAGAGAAAAGCTTATTATTTGTCTTATTTATACTTTACGGATGGATAAGAAAATCGTCCATTGTCTGCCCGTTTTTTAATGCCAGCGAGATTGCCTTAGGCGTTCTCCCTTGTCCGGTCCACGTTTTTGGAGAGCCATCAAGGTCGATATACTGATATTTTGCCGGGCGAACGGCGCGCTTACTTATCACCGTTTCTTCGCCGGGATTAAGTAATTCATTTAGCTCAATGCCTTCGGCTTCCAGCATTTTAAGCCAATGCTTCATCTTTTCTTCGCGCTCAGCTAACCCTCGCTGTAACTCAATTTGCTCAGCCCGTTTCTCTTCTGTAACAATACGCATTTTATCCAACACTTCCTCAAGAATTTCAGTTGAAATTTCCCGAGCCATTGCGCGTAATGTACGAATATTATTAATATTTTGTAAAATTAATGCCATGAAAACAATCTCCTGGTGGTAATAAAAAAAACAATCTTCTAAAATAATTGATAATGCCACTGATTACCAGATGGTCATATTTAGCTGCATATATTTTCAACGTAAATTAAAAGCGATGACTTCACAAGACAAAAGTCTACAAATTACTTGAAATAAGACAATACTTAATTGAAACAAAATATATTCAACCCCTGAATGGATGGTTTACCCCTCACTCTGGAATCCAATAGCATTGAATAATGATATTATTTTTATTGCAGAGAGACATTATACGTTAAAAACGGTATTTGCACATTTATAACGCGGAAAACACCCCGGTTTACCTGCAAGTAATGGCTCATATGGCGATAATAAATACTAAATGACTCTTTAGCACCCTCTGCTCTGAGAATTGTAATACCAATGGCGATTAACAATAGAGCCAAGCGGTTTTATCCGTGGCCGGTTCGTTTTTACACAGGAGATATTCAGTTTGCTTTATAATAGGCGCACGGCAGCCCGTTCACCGGGAAATAACATTATTTTAAACACGGCAGGCAAATCGGAGCCGTGAATCTCTCACGGCGTACTTCTGGGGTAATTAATTAATATCGCCAAACAGACCGGCAAGATAGCGCTCCAGCGCAATACGAGAGCTAAAACCGTGCGGAATACCGTAATGCTCCTGCGCATCGCCGCCGAGCCACAAGGGAAATTGATGATAATGATTACACGTTTTCATCTCGGACGCCGGCTCTGCAAGCGTCTGGCTACGCTCTCTCAGCGCGGGGTGAATCACCAGCGCGGTACGCCCCATCCGCGCTTCACGATTGACGTAAACATAATTGTCGGCGCGACGATAACCATAAGCCTTTTGGGTCACTGCATCCATAATGAAACCGGCTTTTTCCAGAACGCGCGCTACCTCATCGGGTCGTAAATACATAGTTTTTCCTCATCCTCTTCTACCGCAATGCTTTAACTGCCTGGCAACCTTACATGATGCCTATAGGCCCGGCTTTCAGAAAAATCCAGATTGAAGAAGCGATACTACCGACCTCATTCAGTCTGACGAGTATCGTCTACACTCATTAGTGATCGTAATCACAGGAGATTGCCATGTTTTACAAAACGGATCGAAAAAACCGGCCCAATGACGTCAGCGACAGCATTAGTAAGCTTACTCAGGCGCTGGAATCAATGATAAACGACATGGGGCAACAGGCGACAAAACAGAGTAAGGCAGCGCGCCGCGAAGCAGAATCGTTACTTAAAGAAACGCGGGCGCAGCTCAGCAGCAGCAATTGTCCGGTAAACCGGGCCGCATGCGATGCTGCAGCCAGCGCCCAGGAATGGATCCGCGAGCGCCCCTGGTATACGCTGGGAATATGCGCTGCTGCGGGTATTGCGCTGGGCGCATTACTGGCATCACGCCGTTAACTGTCTCCCGGCAACGGGCCTGACTCCCTTCAGGGCAGCCCGCCAGACGGGGCATTTTTCTGCCGTCTGGCATTATATAGCCGGGCTGCCCGCACAAGGCCGCAGGTGTCGCTATGCTGAACGTGATAAAACGCTATGCCTCCGCTTTATCCATCTCACGCAATTTTGCCACTGATTTAAGACGCTAGAGTGGCCCCGCCAACGGCTATATATCCTGCTTTTCATGACATAACGTTTGGGTCGACGGCAGATGGCGGTTTCGTCAGGCAAACCAATTTCATCGATGCTTAAAATCCCTACATAGCGCGTCATTGAATTTCACGCTCTCTATATTTAGTATTAGGCTTTATGCAGTACTATTGGCAATGCACTATTTAGCGGCCTGCTCCGCCAATAAACAGGAATGCAAATCATGAACATTATCATTTACAGTCGCAAAAACTGCCTACCTTGCTATGCAACAAAACGGGAGATGGAAAAGCGCGGATTCCGCTTTACCCTCATTGATATTGAACAAAACCCCAGCACCGCCGCTAAGTTACGCGCCGCCGGACATTCCCAATTGCCGGTGGTGATTACAGACGATATGTGCTGGAGCGGATTTCGCCCGGATATGATTAATCGTCTACCCCGGCCCGGTGCGCGCGTGAAAAATGCATAATGTGAAAGCCGCACTCCTCGCGTTCACGCTCCCTCAGCGTCCTGTAAGCCGCTGGTAGTGGATGGGCGTTAACAATTGCGATTCCAGGCATCCTGTAAAACCCGCTGTCTGCCTTAGCGGAGCTTATTGCTGAACCCTGCCTGCCGCCGTATTGCCTACAGAGACATAAAGCGCTAGCAAGTAAGATATTGGCCGCGGCTCGTTCCTCTAATATGAGTTCTAATAGTGACTAAAGCACTACGTTCTATGCCGGACAGCAGTTATCACCAATGGATTTATTAAAATAAAAATTTTGCGCCGCAAAGAGGATACTTTACGCGGGTAGAATTTAAATAGTAGCTTCATCCAAACCAATATAGATGGAATTACCTCACGCATCAGAAAAACAGTCCGCAAGCCGGTATATATTCCGCACTCTCAGGTATTACCCGGTTCATAAATACCTATCTCAGCAAAGTGAAATTAAACTCTTTGATGATAATTCGTGAAATCAAAAAGCGCCCTTTCATCATACCTCCTTCTATGCACCTCGCAGAGACATACACAACCACTTGAAATTAGTATGGATATATAATTTAAATAATATTAAGCCACGGTCATAATACATTATAAAAAAAACAAAAAAGACACCCAAAGACATCATTAAAATAAGGGTTGTTTGGATTTTGTTACTATGCCAGGGTATACCCAGATTTTATTTCACAAGGAACCATATCGATAACAGCTTACACAGGAAAAACTGTATTTCATGACAATTAAACTAGAAGTAAAAAATCTCTATAAAATATTCGGCGAGCATCCAAATCGCGCTTTTAAATATATTGACAAAGGATTTTCCAAACAAAAAATACTGGAAAAAACGGGACTTTCTCTTGGCGTAAAAGATGCCAGCCTGGCCATTAATGAAGGTGAAATTTTTGTCATTATGGGACTTTCCGGCTCCGGAAAATCCACCCTGGTACGCCTGCTTAATCGCCTGATTGAACCTACTCGCGGGCAGGTTCTGATTGACGGTGAAGACATTGCAAACATATCGGATGCCGCGCTACGCGATGTACGGAAAAAAAAGCTCGCAATGGTCTTCCAGTCGTTTGCTCTGATGCCGCATTTAAATGTTCTGGACAATACGGCATTCGGTATGATGCTTTCCAGCGTCCCTGCCTCTCGCCGCCGGGAAAAAGCGCTCGATGCACTACGACAGGTAGGGCTGGAAAATTACGCGGACGCCTGGCCGGATGAACTATCCGGCGGTATGCAACAGCGCGTAGGTTTGGCCCGTGCGCTGGCTATAGATCCGGATATTCTATTAATGGATGAGGCGTTTTCCGCGCTCGACCCGCTTATCCGCACCGAAATGCAGGATGAGTTGGTTAAGCTTCAGGCAAAACATCAGCGTACCGTCGTTTTTATTTCCCACGATCTTGATGAAGCAATGCGAATCGGCGATCGCATCGCCATCATGCAAAACGGCGAGGTGGTGCAGGTCGGCACGCCCGACGAAATTCTCAATAATCCCAGCAATGATTATGTCCGCACTTTCTTTCGCGGCGTGGATATCAGCCAGGTTTTCAGCGCCAAAGATATTGCGCAGCGCACTCCGCGCGGGCTCATTCGTCGCACTGCCGGCGTTGGGCCGCGCTCGGCGCTGAAGTTACTTCAGGATGAAGCGCTGGAATTTGGTTATGTCATTGAACGCGGTCAGAAATTTATTGGCATTGTTTCCATCGACTCTTTGAAAAATGCGCTAGCGCAGGGGCTGGGGCTGGAGGAAGCGCTTCTGAAAACACCGGGACCTGTCGCTGCCGACATGCCGCTCAGTGAAGTGTTAACCCCCGTTGGTCAGGCGCCCTGTGCTTTACCTGTTATTGACGATGAGCAGCATTATCTCGGCATTATTTCCAAAGGCGTTTTGCTCCAGGCGCTGGACAGAGAGGGCATGAACAATGAATAAAGCACCGCAGACGACGCAGCCTGACGCAGCGAATAGCGCAGGAGATGCCTGGAATTCCGCCGGAAGTCCGCTACCGCAAAACGCGGCGCCACGACATGATGCCGCTGGCAGCGCGGATGCCTGGAGCGGCAGCGCAACGCCTGACGCTCAGTCCGGCGGAGCAAACGACTGGCTGCATGCCGCCCCGCCGCCACAGGAGCAACATTTCAATCTGCTGGACCCTTTTCACCATACTTTAATCCCACTGGACCGATGGGTGACATTAAGTATCGACTGGGTTGTCACTCATTTTCGCCCGCTGTTTCAGGGCATCCGCGTGCCGGTCGACTATATTCTCAGCGCTTTTCAGCAGTTTCTACTGGGGATGCCAGCGCTCGCGGCCATCGTAATATTCGCCCTACTTGCCTGGCAAATAGCCGGCCCCGCCATGGGTATTACCACGGGCATTGCGTTAATCGTCATTGGCGCAATTGGCGCCTGGTCGCAGGCAATGATCACGCTGGCGCTGGTACTCACTGCGCTACTGTTTTGTATGTTAATAGGCCTGCCGCTAGGCATCGCACTCGCCCGCAGCCCGCGCACAGCCCGAGTCATCAGGCCAATACTAGATGCAATGCAAACGACGCCAGCGTTTGTCTATCTGGTGCCTATCGTAATGCTATTCGGCATCGGCAATGTGCCGGGCGTGGTAGTGACAATTATTTTTGCGCTACCGCCCATCGTACGTCTGACCATTCTTGGGATTAATCAGGTGCCCGCCGATTTGATTGAAGCCGCGCGCGCTTTCGGCGCCAGCCCGCGCCAGCTTTTGTTCAAAGTGCAGCTCCCACTGGCAATGCCGACCATTATGGCGGGAGTAAACCAAACGCTGATGCTTGCCCTGTCGATGGTGGTCATCGCCTCAATGATTGCAGTCGGCGGTTTAGGGCAAATGGTTCTGCGCGGTATTGGTCGCCTGGATATGGGGCTGGCTTCTGTCGGCGGCGTAGGCATTGTGTTGCTCGCCATCGTACTCGATCGCCTGACGCAATCTTTCGGGCGCGATACGCGTAGCCGCAGCGGCCGCCGCTGGTATAACACCGGCCCGCTGGGGCTGATATTGCGCCCTTTTCGCGCTAGCGCGCCGCGTCAGGCTTGATGTCAGGCGAGATATCTCATTAATTAAGGAGTTAACATGCGACATTCCATTCTCTTCGTTACCGCCTTTGCAACCCTTGCCTCAGCGCCAATACTGGCAGCTGAACAGCCCGGTAAAGGCATTACCGTCAAGCCGGTACAAAGCACGATTTCAGAGGAAACCTTTCAAACGCTGCTGGTAAGCCGCGCACTGGAAAAACTGGGATACAGCGTCGAAAAACCCAGCGAGGTCGATTACAACGTGGCCTATACTTCGCTGGCTGCGGGAGATGCAACCTTTACCGCCGTGAACTGGAAACCCCTGCATGATGATATGTACGCCGCCGCCGGTGGCGACGCGAAATTCTATCGTTCCGGCACCTACGTTTCTGGCGCCGCGCAGGGATATTTAATCGATAAGAAAACAGCCGAAAAGTATCACATTACCAAAATAGACCAGCTGAAGGATCCGAAACTTGCGAAGTTATTTGACGCGAACGGCAACGGAAAAGCGGATCTCACCGGGTGTAACCCCGGCTGGGGCTGCGAAGCGGTCATCAATCACCAATTGAAAGCTTACGGGTTAAGCAAAACGGTAGAGCATAACCAGGGAAATTACGCGGCAATGATGGCCGATACCCTAACCCGCTATAAAGAAGGAAAACCGGTTCTGTATTACACCTGGACGCCTTATTGGGTGAGCGACGTACTGAAGCCGGGTAGAGATGTCGTGTGGCTGCAGGTTTCCCATTCGTCGCTGCCAGGCAAGCAAAAAAATGTAGACACAAAACTGCCGAATGGCGCTAACTACGGCTTCCCGGTCAATACGATGCATATCGTCGCTAATAAAGCCTGGGCGCAAAAGAATCCGGCGGCAGCGCAGCTTTTCGCCGTGATGAAACTCCCCATCGCCGATGTTAATGCGCAAAATGCCCTGATGCATGAAGGGAAGTCATCAGAAGAAGACATTCAAAACCACGTGGACGGCTGGATAAATGCCCACCAGGATACATTTAACGGCTGGCTCGACGCAGCCCGCAGCGCCGCGAAATAATGTTTTATTTACGGCATGGATGCCGGCACGTTTTATCCCGGCCGCAAACACCGCTTATTCGCTGGCCCGAAGCGCAGTGAATATTACCTTACGCCACCAGATCTGAAGCCAGGCGCGCCAGCAGGATATGCGACATGATAACCGGCATTTCCAGCGTTTGATGTAGCATGTCCCGATGCCGTTTGGCATATTCCGGGCCATCCAGCACCAGGACCTCAGCGCCGCGCTGCCTGAGAGCATCGCCGGCAGCAATCAGCGTAGCGTTATCATCCAATGGTGCAGCAGATGCATACAGCGGCGGTATCTTCAGGCACTGCCATTTTTGCTGCCGATCGGGCATAAATTCCGAGTGCGGGAATAAAATACCGGCCCGATGGTCGCCAACGACCGGGGCGATCAGCGGCGGGATAATGCGATCCGCCACCAGTAACGTTGCATGGCCTGCGTGCAAAGAAGAAAATTCACCCACCGCCAGCACAACGATCGCCGCAGCGCCTTGCTGGTCAAGAGTCTGCACCACGCTTTGAAGCGCCTGCTCTACTCTGGTGTACGAAAGTTCTAACAGCGTTCCGTCGTCCCACTGTGCAAGATATGGCCTGTCGCCGGGCCGCAGCCCATAATTACCAATAAATTCCTGTTTGGTCTGTTTCTCTGTCAAGCTAGTGTGTGTCATTAACGGCGCTGAAATATAATCGGCTAATAGCGCGTTAAATTCGCTATTCTCCATTGCGCCGACAGAAATAATCGCCAGAGCTGGATTCATTTTTATTATCCGTCTATCCGGTGGCCCGGCGTCCCCTCAGGCTAATACCAAAATGAGTGGACGCAAATAAACCCGTAAGGTTATCAGGAAGGGTGTTTCTCACCGTTAAAAAGCGTATCGAAATATCACGAAACTTATGCGACTACGCCGCGAATCAATAATGACTCAGGCGCCAGCGGATAGCTGCGGCAAAACCGCCAGAATGTGTGCGACAACCTGTTCCGGCGGCTGAGCGGCGTCAACGATATAGTGCGCGCTTTGCCGGTAAAGCGATTCTCGTTCAGCCAGCACTTCTGCAACTTCTTCATTAATTGCACGGCCCGTTAGCGTCGGGCGTAACCCTGATTCAGGCTCGGCTTCAAGACGCTGCGCCAGTACTTGACAGGGCACCTGCAGGTAAACGACTTTACCGTGCGCGCGCATAAAATCCCGATTAGCTTCGGCAAGCACAATTCCGCCGCCGGTAGCGATGACGGTAGATGCTGCGGTCACCGCCTGCAGCGCCTCGCATTCGCGCTGACGAAATCCATCCCAGCCCTCACGCTGGACAATTTCCGCCACGCTCATGCCTGCCTCAGCCTGCAACCAGCGATCGGAGTCCGCGAACTGGAATCTTAGTGCATTCGATAGCGCTTCGCCCACCGTCGTTTTCCCACAGCCGCGCGCGCCTACAAGAAACAGCGGCATCGTTACAGAGACCTGCTTTTGTTCTGTATCCATTTATTTAATCAGCTCATGTTCGGCCGCTAAGGGTGCCGCGATAATATCAAAAACGCTGGTGCGGTTAAAATCCGCGTATCCAGTTTCATAGACACGCTTTTTTCATTCCGCCCCGGCTCGGTGAAAAAATAATGATAAAAGTGCAAGAGGCGCTAATACTTAGCGCCTCATTTACCTGCCGCCAGGGTTGTAACCCGTTTCGTAGTAGATAGCGAGCAAACCTGCAGCGCCCCGGCGTACGGGGGGCAAGCATAACCCAACGCGTTAACGGGCCAGTAGTCCGCAACACTCTCACGGACCCTGCAGGCATCGCGATGCCAGCACCTAATAGCGAACCCGAAAATTGCTCTTACTTTTGATGTTACAGGCGACCCCGATTCACCGAATACTCGAACAAACCGACAAAGCGCTCTTTATTCACTACTTGCGCCGTATCTTTTCACAAAACGCGCTGATTAACTCATTTCACAGGCAATTGCGGCGATATGCCGCGCGCTGGATTTTACTCACCGGATCGAGTCCGCGCAGCGTGTAACCATTTGTCCAGCTCCGCGGCAAATTGCTGCCGATCGCGCTGGCTCAGGGCGGAAGGGCCGCCTGTCTGTACGCCGCTTGAACGCAGCGTCTCCATGAAATCGCGCATCACAAGGCGTTGTTTAATAGTATCCGGCGTATAGCGCTCGCCGCGCGGATTCAGGGCCAGCCCCCCCTTTTCAATCACTTCAGCGGCTAGCGGAATATCAGCAGTGATGACCAGGTCTCCCGCTTCACAGCGCCGCACTATTTCGTGGTCGGCCATATCAAAACCGGCAGCGACCTGCAAAGTATGAATGTAGGGAGAAGGCGGCGTTCTGAGCGCCTGGTTTGCCACCAGCGTTACAGGGATTGTTGTGCGCGCCGCAGCGCGGTAAAGCGTCTCTTTAATCACGTTCGGACACGCATCTGCGTCAACCCAAATTTGCATAATCATTCCAGCCCCGGGGAGATAAACCCGCAGATTGTCGCTGCGGTTCACGGTCATTGCAATAAAAGGTCTGCGTTTTCTCGCATCGGCCCTTATCCCTGGACGCAAGGCGCGTTACTCTATGAAGCAACACTTGTAGGGAATATGGAGTAACGCGATGGATAAAAAAATCGGTTTTATCGGCTGCGGCAATATGGGGAAAGCCATTCTTGGCGGGATACTGGCCGATAAGAACATCGCCCCCGAAAGCATATGGGTTTATACGCCGAATGCGAGTACCGTGCAGGTAATAGTCGATGAATACGGAGTTTGCGGTGCCTCCAGCGCCCAGGCAGTGGCGCAGACCGCAGATATCATCTTTGCCGCAGTCAAACCCAACATTATTCTGAAAGCGCTGGGCGATATTGCGTCACATCTGGATAAAAATACGCTGATAATTTCGATCGCGGCCGGCGTTACGTTAGAAAGCCTGGCCTCCGTTCTCGGCCACGATCGCAAAATTATTCGCGCTATGCCTAACACTCCATCGTTAGTTAACGCGGGAATGACGTCGATTACGCCAAATGCGCTGGTCACGCAAGACGAACTGCACGCAACGCTTGCCCTATTCCGCAGCTTTGGGAAAGCCGAAAGCGTTCCCGAGGAGATTATCCACCCCGTCGTCGGCGTCAGCGGATCGGCGCCCGCCTACGTGTTTTTATTTATCGAAGCACTGGCAGATGCTGCGGTGCTGGGGGGAATGTCCCGTAAGCAGGCTTATCAATTCGCCGCACAGGCCGTTATGGGTTCTGCAAAAATGGTGCTGGATACAGGGTTACATCCCGGTGCGCTAAAAGATATGGTGTGTTCACCCGGCGGCACGACGATCGAAGCCGTGCGCGTTCTGGAAGAAAAGGGGTTACGTTCTTCCGTAATGGAAGCCGTCGCAGCCTGTATGGAAAAGTCCCGACAAATGGGAAAACAGTAAGCATTGCTAAATAATTTCAGGCGGCCCTAAGGCCGCCTGATTCACTGACTCTGAGCGTCAGGATTACTTTTTCAGACAGCTGCTCATAAACGTTTTACGCGCTTCGCCCTTCAACGCCTGACTTTTAGCATTGGCATTACAGTCGCGCATTTTCTGCTGCTGCGGAGTTACCGCTTTCCCGGCTGGTACCGCGGCCTCTTTTTTCAGGCAACCGCTCATAAAGGTTTTACGTTCATCGCCTTTGAGCGCTTTCGCACTGGCTTCATGGCTGCAGACCGTCATGCGCTGCTGCTGCGGAGTCGCCGTTCTTTCCACCGCCTGAGCGCTTGCCATCCCAATAAAACCCATCATTACTGTCGTCAATAAAACTGTTTTCATAGCGATAATCCTTTTTTATTGTGCGTAATAATAATGAGCCGCACGGCTAAAAATGTCAACAACGGGTAAAAAGTGATCCACTTACCGTCACCACCAACGGTCTA
>CALYPF010000049.1 GCA_945271245.1 uncultured Enterobacteriaceae bacterium
GAAATGGTGGTGGGGGAAGGATTCGAACCTTCGAAGTCGATGACGGCAGATTTACAGTCTGCTCCCTTTGGCCGCTCGGGAACCCCACCACTGGCCTTAACTGCTTCCTGTTAGAAGCGGGACGCATCATACCAAATGAAACGTCCCTGTAAAGCCCCTAATTCGATGCGTAATGCTGTTTGCGTACTTTTTACGCGTAATGTCTGAAGGTTAGACAAACGCGCGCCGCAGGCAAATCCGGGAAGTCACAGCACAATGGTCCGGTTGCCGTACACGAAAACGCGCTGCGCCAGTACCATCCAAAGCGCCCGGCTGAGTACATTCTTTTCGACGTCGCGACCGGCGCGCATCATATCCTCAGCGGTATAGCGGTGATCGACATGAATTACATCCTGCGTGATGATGGGGCCTTCATCCAGATTGTCATTGACATAGTGCGCCGTGGCGCCGATAAGCTTGACGCCACGCTCATAGGCCTGGTGATAGGGACGAGCGCCAATAAACGCCGGCAGGAAAGAGTGGTGAATATTAATGATTTGATTAGGAAAACGTGCCACAAACTCAGGTGTTAGTACGCGCATATATTTTGCCAATACCACATAATCCGGCTGATGGGCTTCAATGGCTTCCGCCATGCGGAGATCGTGCTCTTCGCGAGTAAGCCCTTCATGGCTAACCAGTTCGAAAGGTATATCAAAACGCTCAACCAGCGTACGCAGCGTATCATGGTTGCCGATAACCGCCGCAATTTCCATTTCCAGCCCGCCAAAGCAGGCTTTCATTAATAGGTCGCCCAGACAGTGAGCTTCTTTCGTTACCAGAATGACCACCCGGCGTCGCCCGGCGGGGTTCAGCTCGCGCACTGAACCTTCAGGCAAGGCTCCGTCGAGATCGGCAAGGAAGGTTTCATCGTTAAAGAATCCCTCAAGTTCCGTGCGCATAAAAAAGCGCCCGGTACGGTGATCGACGAACTCATTGTTTTGCACAATATTCAATTCGTGTTTGTAGCAAATATTAGTAATACGTGCGATGAGCCCCTTTTGATCGGGACAGAGAGTGCGCAATATTTTACGTTGTGTAGCTTGCATTGCCGACGATATTCCTGTTGTAAGCTGATATATGCGCCAGGGACTTTAGCACCCGCAGCACTTTTTAAATTTTTTACCCGATGCGCACGGGCACGGGTCATTACGTCCAAAGATAGGGCGTATGCCATCGATGTAATACCAGCGCCCATTTTCACGGAGAAAACGCGAGCGTTCAATGATAGCGCCAGGCGTACCTTTATCTTGATAGCGGGCGACAAAACTGACGAAACCTTCGTCTTTCTCTGAGGATTCGCAGGACTCGAATAGCGTTAATCCTAACCATTGCGTGGTGGTAAAACCCGCGTCGAGATCGGCGCGCAGACGCTCTGGCTGACATTGCGGATGCCAGCTTTGAATAAGCCATTCTGCATCGTGCATGACAAATGCCGTATAGCGGCTGCGCATGAGTTGTGACGGGGCCTGCGGTAAGCGCTCTCCGCTTAGGTAAGGCCGGCAACATAAGCTATAATCCATTCCGCTGCCACAGGGACAAAGTTGCGACACGGCGTCTCCAGAGTAAGAACAATCAGGCGGCTATGTTAACTGAGCGCAGTAGTTAACGTCACGCTGCGTTTTACCGCCGGGGAAGTAAAACCGAGGCCCGATGAGAAAGAGTAAAATTGGACTGGCGCCGAGGCCGGGCGCCGCCAAAGGCTGCGCCCACAAGGCTGCGATTAATGCGCTGATGCAAGTGGGGATAAAATCTGACATTAAAGCGGGTTGCTCCGCGGGTGCGCGAGTCGGTGCCGCTTATGCCTGTGACCAACTAACATCGCGGGAAAGCTGGGGTAGAGCGTTCCGCTATCGGAATGCATGGCTCTTGATGAATGCTTTCCGGCAGTGCGCAGGCCCGCTGCGCGAAGCGCGCGTATTTAACCAACTCCATCTGCTCGCGTCCCTCGCGTCTGTTGGAGCGATTAAGCGCTTTGGCACCGCGGCGGAAAATTTGAGCATCGAAGGTGAATTTTGGTTAAAAAAAAGGGATTTGCATATGGCTGTGCGGTCGCCGTGCAGCATGCCGGGAGCGCTCGCGTCGGCACTCCATAACGGCTACCCTCTGGTTGACGGCGCTGCGGTAAGTCCGATATCGCTGACGCGCGCGCCAGGGGCCGATATTGTAATTGCCGATGATTTACAGCACGATGCGTATCTCAAGCAGCAAAAGCCGTTGTCAGAGGCATCGCTTCGGGGATCTTTGCCTGACGCTGGCCGGCGTAAACTCCTGCGTGGTTTGGTTACCGGCAGAGCAACCCTGCCGTCAACGGCAATGGAAATCATGCGCCCTTCCATACAGGTGCTGGAAAACCGAGTAAAGCGCAATCGAATGGCAGAGAGCCCGCCGGATATTTTACTGCAACCCTATTGTCCACAAATATCCACGCTGGATTTTCATCGCGCAGAGGAGGCGATTAACGCCGGGACGCTGACGGTTGATAAACGTCGGGATGAATTTCTGCCTTTAGTTCACGTCAATGACTAAACAGAACAATCTTCGGGCAAATCCGACAGGCGCCTGCGGTTATTGCATGCCAATATATATCTATTGTGGGTTTGGGGAGCGAATATGACACAGCCTTTGGTCGGAAAACAGATTCTGATAGTGGAGGATGAGTACGTTTTTCGCTCACTCATTGAAAGTTATTTGCGCTCTCTCGGCGCGGAAATTCGTCTGGCAGCGGATGGCGTTGAGGCACTGGAAAGAATGTCGTCAGGATCGCCGCCGGATTTGTTGATTTGCGATCTTGATATGCCGCGGATGAATGGCCTGATATTGGTGGAAACGTTACGTAACCACGGAAACCAAACCCCAATTCTGGTGATATCGGCAACGGACAAAATGTCGGATATCGCGAGTGCGCTGCGGCTTGGCGTTCAGGACGTATTGCTCAAACCCATCGGTGATTTAAACCGGCTGCGTGAAACCGTACTGGCCTGTATTTATCCCGGTTTCTTTAATTCTCGGGTTGAGCAGGAGGAGAATCTGTTTCAGGACTGGGATCCGTTGGTAAGCGATCCGCAGGCGGCGGTGCAATTATTACAACAACTCCAGCCGCCCATTTCGCAAGAAATTAATGGCTGTAAAATTAATTACCGCCAGCTTATTGCTGCAGATAAACCGGGCCTGGTGCTGGATATCGCCCCGCTTTCAGAGAACGATCTGGCCTTTTATTGTCTGGATGTTACGCGTGCCGGGGATAACGGGGTGCTGGCCGCGTTATTACTGCGGGCATTATTTAATGGCTTGGTGCAGGAACAGCTTGCCGGCCGTGCACAAAGTCTGCCCGAGTTGGGCGTATTATTAAAACAGGTTAACCAGTTATTAAGGCAGGCTAATTTACAGGGGCAGTTTCCTTTATTAGTTGGTTATTATCATAGCGGTTTAGAAAATCTCATTTTAGTTTCTGCAGGGCTTAACGCGACGTTAAATATGCAGAATGGGCAAACTATTCAAGTGAGCAACGGTGTTCCACTTGGGACATTAGGAAATGCTTATCTTAATCAAATTAGCCAACACAGCAATGCGTGGGAGTGCCAAATCTGGGGGCCTGGTGGACGATTGCGCCTTATGCTGAGCGCAGAATAAACGATTGATTATCTAACCTTTGAATATTTTTTATCACGCCAAATCGCGGTGGTAATATCTATAAAACCGTATTCGTATTTTTCTTAATTTACCAACGGCTCGGGTGTTTGGGCAATGATTTCGTTTTTAAGCTGATATACTCGACCCCGATTTTAATTGACTAACAGGCATTATGCCTGAACGGTCCAGGAGAATTTCAATGGCTGCTCTAAATTCAAAAGTGAGAAAAGCGGTGATCCCGGTTGCGGGATTAGGGACTCGAATGCTGCCTGCAACAAAGGCCATTCCTAAAGAGATGCTGCCGCTGGTGGATAAGCCGTTAATTCAGTACGTCGTCAATGAATGCATTGCCGCCGGAATTACGGAAATAGTACTGGTTACCCACTCTTCTAAAAATTCAATTGAAAACCATTTTGATACCAGTTTTGAACTGGAGGCTATGCTGGAAAAACGCGTGAAACGCCAGCTGTTAGCTGAAGTTCAGTCAATCTGCCCGCCGCACGTCACTATTATGCAAGTGCGCCAGGGGTTGGCGAAAGGATTAGGCCACGCGGTGTTATGCGCCCATCCCGTGGTGGGTAATGAGCCCGTCGCCGTTATCCTGCCTGACGTGATTCTGGATGAATATGAATCTGATTTGAGCCGCGATAACCTGGCTGAAATGATCCAGCGCTTTAATGACACCGGTCATAGCCAGATCATGGTGGAGCCCGTCGCAGATGTTACGGCTTACGGCGTCGTAGATTGTAAAGGCGAAAAGCTGCAGCCTGGTGACAGCGTGCCAATGGTCGGTATTGTCGAAAAACCGAAGGCATCGGAGGCGCCGTCTAATCTCGCGGTTGTCGGGCGCTATGTACTAAGCGCAGATATCTGGCCTCTGCTGGCCAAAACACCGCCAGGCGCTGGCGATGAAATCCAGCTTACCGACTCTATCGCGATGCTTATGGATAAAGAAGCCGTTGAGGCATATCACATGAAAGGGAAAAGTCACGATTGTGGTAACAAGCTCGGATATATGCAGGCCTTTGTGGAGTATGGGATCCGCCATGACAGCCTGGGCCCCGATTTTAAAGCCTGGCTGGCGGAAAACCTGGGCGAGAAATAAACATTTATTGCAACCGGGATAAGCTATGAAAGTGACGGTATTTGGCATTGGCTACGTAGGACTCGTGCAGGCCGCTGTGCTCGCTGAAGTCGGTCATGATGTGATGTGCATTGATGTCGATGAAGCCAAAGTAGAGAATCTAAAGAAAGGGAATATCCCTATTTATGAGCCGGGACTGACGCCCCTCGTGGCTAAAAATTACGAGGAAGGGCGGCTGCGTTTCAGTACTAATGCGCATGAAGGGGTTGAGCATGGGATGATGCAGTTTATTGCCGTTGGTACTCCCCCTGATGAGGACGGCTCTGCGGATTTGAAATACGTCACCGCCGTGGCGCGGACCATTGCTGAACATATGAGTTCGCATAAAGTGATCCTGGATAAATCAACGGTACCCGTCGGGACTGCGGATAAAGTGCGAAATGTCATAGACGAGACGCTAAAGGCGCGCGGTGTGGAGATCCCCTTTGATGTTGTCTCCAACCCCGAGTTTTTAAAAGAAGGTGCTGCGGTGGCCGATTGCAAACGCCCTGAGCGTATTGTTATCGGCACCGACAATGAAGACGTGGTGGTGGATCTATTACGGGAGCTATATGAACCGTTTAACCGCAATCACGACCGCATGATTTTCATGGATATTAGAAGCGCTGAACTCACTAAATATGCGGCTAATTGCATGCTGGCGACGAAAATCAGCTTTATGAATGAAGTTGCCAATTTGGCTGAGTATCTTGGCGCGGATATTGAAAAGGTGCGCCAGGGTATTGGCTCTGATTCTCGTATCGGTTATCACTTTATTTATGCAGGCTGTGGTTACGGCGGCTCCTGTTTCCCTAAAGATGTTCAGGCGCTAATTCGTACCGCTGAACAGATAGGCTATAAACCACGCTTATTAAAAGCGGTAGAAGATATTAATAACGACCAGAAGCTAAAACTGCCTCAGTATATCACCCGGCATTTTGGTGAGGATTTACGCGGTAAAACTTTTGCTTTGTGGGGGCTTTCATTTAAACCTAATACGGACGATATGCGTGAAGCATCAAGCCGGGTATTAATGGAAGAGCTATGGAAACGCGGCGCCTGCGTTCAGGCTTACGATCCTGAAGCAATGGATGAAACGCAGCGTATATATGGTCATCGCGATGACTTACGTCTGGCGGGAACAAAAGAGGCGGCTTTACATAAGGCGGATGCGCTGATTATTTGTACCGAGTGGCAAAGCTTTCGGGCGCCAGATTTAACGTTCATCCAGCAGGCGTTAAATCAGCCGGTAATATTTGATGGCCGCAATCTGTTTGATCCTGAGCGCTTGAAGCGCCGTGGATTTACTTATTATGCGATAGGGCGGGGCGCATCGTTACTTAACGCCTGATTAATATTTTCTTTCTGTCAAGCCATCTCACCGCAATTTCGGGATGGCTTTTTATGTCTTGTACGCCATTATCTGACGTAGTCTTAAGGCAAATCGATAGCCAGTAAAAAGATATGGAGATTAACCACTACCTCTCATACTTCTGATAGCGCGTGGATAAACACCTCTGTGGCAGCGTATACGCTTTTACAGATAGCGGCGTTGGGGTAGGCGGAATTGTAGAGCAAGGAAAGGCAGAATTTTGCCGTAATACGTATTCTAATAACCGACGAACACGGCTTGCTGCATTGAGATACAAAGAAACTTTAGCCAGAGGGATTAAAAGGGGTGAGATAATATTCTTATATATTGAATGGATTGAATATGTAAATAAAAAACCCGCCGAAGCGGGGTTTTTTAAGGGGCTTATTCTTTAATAAGGAAATCGTCTAGTGATTTACCTTGTTCTTCCAGCGCCTTTTTGATTACTGCCGGAGTGCGGCCCTGGCCAGTCCAGGTTTTGCTTTCACCGTTCTCATCAATATAGCTATATTTTGCAGGACGGGCGGCGCGTTTAGATTTGGTTCCGGTTTTTGTCCCACCCATTGCATTTAACAGGTCGTTAGGGTCAATACCGTCAGCAATAAGCATTTCACGATATTGTTGTAGTTTACGGTTACGCTCTTCAATTTCTGCAGCAGCGGCGCTTTCTTCTTCACGACGCTCATTAACAACGACTTCCAGTTTTTCCAGCATTTCTTCCAGAGTTTCCAGAGTACATTCTCTGGCCTGCGCACGAAGAGTACGGATGTTGTTCAGAATTTTAAGTGCTTCGCTCATTGTAGTAATCTCGAACTTATATTGGGGTGGTTTGTTTGACTAATAATAGAGCCTTAATTGTAGTTCTGCAATAGGGTGAAATGTGTGGATTGAAAAATGTCATGTTATTTCCCCGGTTTTAATATTCCTTTAAGTTAAATTGGCTTGAACTATCTCACAGAAAAACTGTTGCAAATCAATTTTTCTACATTATAGAAGAGAAAGAAAATGTATGAGAAAGAGAAACATGTGTTTATTTAGTGATTCTAGTGAGATTAAGCGTTTAACTAACATTGTTTTTAGTAGCAGAATCTGAGGGTTATATAATAATAATTAATGTTCAAGTCAGCGCAGGGATTAGCCGGTTAATGCATTAATCCTCGGTATAACCGCTCTTTTCTGGTTAAAAGTCTTCTTACCCTCTGCCGGGAAATCATTCGCGCTGGCTTATATATAGGGAAAGTCGCCGGCCAAACGTATATTGTTAGCGATATACGAGTTAATGGATATGCTACAATCATTACCTTTCGTTATTACGCTACTCTAGTTGGGGTTTTTCTGCGATGGCGCAGCTCTATTTTTACTACTCTGCAATGAATGCGGGGAAATCAACCGCATTACTTCAGTCATCATACAACTATCAGGAACGCGGAATGCGTACTTTGGTATACACCGCCGAAATAGATAATCGTTTTGGCGCAGGCAAAGTGAGTTCCCGTATTGGACTTTCTTTGCCTGCCAGGTTGTATAATCCACAGACACCGTTACTGGAAGATATAAAAACAATACACGATCAAGAAACTATTCATTGCGTATTGGTAGATGAGAGCCAGTTTTTGACGCGTCAGCAGGTATACGACCTTTCTGAAGTCGTCGATAAACTGGATATTCCCGTTTTATGCTATGGGCTGCGTACAGACTTTCGTGGAGAACTCTTTACCGGCAGTCAATATCTTTTGGCATGGTCTGATAAGTTGGTTGAATTAAAAACAGTTTGTTTCTGTGGGCGCAAGGCCGGAATGGTGCTGCGATTGAATCAGGACGGGAAACCTTATGAACAAGGAGAACAAGTGGTTATTGGCGGTAATGAGCGTTATGTTTCAGTATGCCGTAAACATTATAAAGATGCGCTGAATCAGGGTTCCTTAAAAGATATTCAGGCATCGGCTCGGGGGTGATTCTATGGCTGCCTCTATTTTGCACTGGATTTTGCCCTATCGGGAGAGTTAATTGCGTAAAGCGCTGTTTCCCACATTAACAGCGCTGATAATGTCTAAATCCAACAAAGAACGAATAACTCTTCATTATAGTGATGAAAAATAATGCTTCTTTCCTGAGTCCTGAATAAGTTTCTATTATCTGTTTTTGTCATCAACGGAAGATGTGATGTATGACGGAGCCGCGCGATTAATAAAATGGCGAATAGTTGATTCAGTCGGGATGTCCGGTTTAAGTATCATCATAGAACCTTATAACAAGTATGGTTATAAGGCGCTAAGGGAAGCATCAGTACAGGCTTGAGCTCGATATAGATTAATAGTTTCATCAGGAAAGATAAAACCAGTGTCATGGAAAATATGAATAACTGATGAGAATTATAATTTAATGAGTTTTTAATTTGTTGGTTTTTGACTCTGACTGGTAATTCGCTTTCCCTTTCAGGCTTTCTGCCGCCAGACCAGTGTCGGTTGCGATACGCGCAGCTTTGCGAACCGCAGTTTATGGCATAACGCGATTATCTTTATTACGGTGGCTTAGCGAGCGGTACAGGGCTGTTACGACGTATTTTGATGCACGGGGTTCAGCGAGCGCCTGCTGCTATGAGAACTGACCTGTCAGACGGCATGCCATAAAAAGTTTCAGGGGCAGGGTGAGGGCCATAGCCGGCTTACATCAAAAGAGCATACCAAGTAGGGCTCCAATGAAAAAGCGGCTAACACCACGCCCATTATTCAGCCAACTTTCGCGTTAACGCACGCTATCGTGCTTTACGGGTTCTTTCTACCAAAGCCGTCTTTCATATCGAGTTATAAGGCTGTGCCTAAATGTTTAAAAAGAGATATTGGACGTTTTGCCCGCTCGCGTTCTAAAAGTAGATCAGCAGCAAAATCTATTGATAGTCAGCCATTTCTGAAGATAGTGATTTCTCGTAGAGGTTCAAAATCGCCTCCTGTCAACGTTGCGCTAATTTTGTTCCAGAGCCGCATATTAAAATATCGTGAGTGGCATCGGGCGTTACTCTATAAAAGGAATCGGAGAGCGGGGAATCACCGGGCCTTCAACGCGTAAATTTCCGTTAATGGTAAAACCTGCTTTTATAGAGGAGGCGCCGATTGCGGCAGGTAACCGCTCACGGCGCGTAAATGATTAGCGATATTTCCATGGGGTGCCCGGCGTTTAGATTTAACGGCTCAACTTTGGCACCGCTTACTCAAAACCCCGGGTCGTCGCTAAACGTTTCACGAAGTGGTGTTCAGGAGCTCAATACAAGCTTCTGGGGGGACCAGCGCTCCGGGAAGTGGCAATATCCTGTGTGCAGGGAAGCTTTAGGTTCTGGCTATAGTGATTTTTTTCTTCGCTATTAGAATAACAAAATGAATTTTAGTATCGCCAGGCAGTATCCGAGCGGGCAGGTCATTACGCTTACGGGATAGGTTTTATAAAAAGGAATAAAAAAGGCCACCTCCTCGGGAGGTGGCCTCAGCCGGGGTTTAGTTTATCTTATTAAGCTGTTTTTTTACTCTTTTTGTCCGCTTTGGCAGGCGCAGCCACGGGCCTGGAGGCTGTGTCGATGCCTTCGTTATATTCACGGCCGTAGTAGGTATCGAGTAAGATTTGCTTCAGTTCAGCGATTAGCGGATAACGCGGGTTAGCCCCGGTGCACTGATCGTCAAACGCATCTTCCGACAGTTTATCTACCTGCGCCAGGAAATCGGCTTCCTGAACGCCAGCTTCGCGAATTGATTTCGGGATCCCCAGATCTGCTTTAAGGGCATCCAGCCACGCCAGCAATTTCTCGATTTTAGCGGCGGTGCGATCGCCTGGTGCGCCTAAACCGAGGTGGTCGGCAATTTCAGCGTAACGACGACGCGCCTGCGGGCGATCGTACTGACTGAATGCGGTCTGCTTAGTCGGATTGTCATTTGCGTTATAGCGGATGACATTACAGATAAGCAGCGCGTTTGCCAGACCATGAGGAATATGGAACTGAGAGCCTAGTTTATGGGCCATAGAATGGCATACGCCCAGGAAGGCGTTTGCGAAGGCAATGCCGGCAATGGTTGCTGCGCTGTGTACGCGTTCACGGGCTACCGGGTTTTTCGCACCTTCGTGATAAGAAGCCGGCAAATATTCTTTCAGCAATTTCAGCGCCTGCAGTGCCTGACCGTCAGAAAATTCTGAGGCCAATACAGAGACATAGGCTTCAAGCGCATGGGTTACCGCGTCCAGTCCGCCGAAGGCGCACAGGGATTTTGGCATATCCATCACCAGATTAGCGTCAACAATCGCCATATCGGGAGTCAGTGCATAATCCGCCAGCGGATATTTTTGGCCGGTGGTATCGTCGGTAACAACGGCAAACGGAGTCACCTCTGAGCCCGTTCCGGATGTCGTTGTTACTGCGATCATCTTGGCTTTTACGCCCATTTTCGGGAATTTATAGATACGTTTGCGAATATCCATAAAGCGCAGAGCCAGTTCTTCGAAATGGGTTTCCGGGTGCTCATACATTACCCACATGATTTTCGCAGCATCCATCGGGGAGCCGCCGCCCAGCGCGATAATGACGTCTGGCTTGAAGGAGTTCGCCAGCTCGGCCCCTTTACGCACCACGCTCAGCGTAGGATCGGCTTCAACCTCAAAGAATACTTCCGTTTCCACGCCCGCGGCTTTCAGCACGGAAGTGATTTGATCGGCATAGCCATTATTAAATAAGAAGCGGTCAGTCACAATCATTGCACGTTTATGGTCGTCGGAAACGACCTCATCCAGCGCAATGGGTAAGGACCCGCGACGGAAGTAGATAGATTTAGGAAGTTTATGCCACAGCATATTCTCTGCTCGCTTAGCCACGGTTTTCTTATTGATAAGATGTTTCGGCCCGACGTTTTCGGAAATAGAGTTGCCGCCCCATGAACCGCAGCCCAGCGTTAAAGATGGCGCCAGTTTGAAGTTATACAAGTCGCCTATCCCGCCCTGGGAAGCCGGGGTATTAATCAAAATACGCGCCGTTTTCATCTTATCGCCGAAATAGGTAATGCGGGACTGCTGGTTATCCTGATCGGTATACAGGCAAGATGTGTGACCAATGCCCCCCATCGCAACCAGTTTTTCGGCTTTATCAACTGCATCTTCAAAATCTTTAGCGCGGTACATAGCGAGCGTAGGCGACAGTTTTTCATGTGCAAAAGGCTCGCTGTCATCCACCAGTTTAACTTCGCCAATCAAAATTTTCGTGCTGGCCGGTACATTAATACCTGCCATTTCGGCAATTTTAACCGCCGGTTGGCCGACAATGGCTGCGTTTAACGCGCCGTTTTTCAGGATGATGTCCTGCACGGTCTTTAACTCTTTACCCTGCAGCAGATAGCCACCGTGTGTGGCAAAACGCTCGCGCACCGCATCGTAGACTGAGTCAACGACAACCACGGATTGTTCTGAGGCACAGATAACACCGTTATCAAACGTTTTAGACATCAAAATAGAGGCCACGGCGCGCTTAATGTCGGCGCTCTCATCGATAACGACCGGGGTATTTCCGGCGCCAACGCCGATGGCCGGTTTACCTGAACTGTAAGCCGCTTTTACCATTCCCGGGCCGCCGGTTGCCAGAATAAGATTGATATCCGGGTGGTGCATCAGAGCATTAGACAGTTCTACAGAAGGCTCATCTATCCAGCCGATAATGTCTTTTGGCGCGCCCGCGGCGATGGCGGCCTGCAGTACGATATCCGCCGCTTTATTCGTGGCATTTTTAGCGCGCGGGTGCGGGGAGAAAATAATGCCATTACGGGTTTTAAGGCTAATAAGAGATTTAAATATCGCCGTAGAGGTCGGGTTGGTTGTCGGAACGATGCCGCAGATAATACCGGTTGGTTCGGCGATAGTGATGGTACCGAAAGTTTCATCTTCATCCAGAATGCCGCAGGTTTTCTCATCCTTATAGGCGTTATAGATATATTCGGACGCAAAGTGGTTTTTAATCACTTTATCTTCCACAATCCCCATGCCCGACTCGGCAACGGCCATTTTCGCCAGCGGTATGCGCGCGTCTGCTGCAGCCAGCGCTGCAGCGCGGAAAATTTTATCAACTTGTTCCTGAGTGAAGTTGGCGTATTCACGCTGGGCTTTTTTGACGCGCTCAACCAGAGCGTTCAGTTCAGCGATGTTTGTAACGGCCATAATACTCTCCTGATGAATGTTAAACTCTTTTACTAAATCAGCTGCCACTACCTAGAGTATAGCCATCGATTCTGCCGGGGCAGGCGATGGCGGGCGCCAATTAATTTACTAAAAGAGCCTTATCGGCCTCTTTTTTACCGAAGTCAGAGTTTTTGCTGCTGTCGATAAGGTTACTCACTTGTGAGTAATTGTTTTGTGATGCACTTCAAATATACGCGATGCTGACACCATTCAGCAAGGCTTTTTGTTTATTTTTTGCACTAAGTGCACGCATTAAGTGGTATTCATCAGGAGTGAGGGGCTGTGACATCTGAAGAGAATAATTGGTCGTAATCCGCTTTTTCCCAGAGATAAAATAGAGAAAGGAAATGACATAAGCCCTTTTTTTCAATTACATTGTGCGTGTTTCACCATTTATTCGGAGCGTCGAACGGTGTTCGATATAGCGACCTATTTTAAGTTTTTCATTGGGCTTTTTGCGCTGGTAAATCCGGTGGGTATCATCCCGGTTTTTATCAGTATGACCAGCTACCAAAGCGCGCAGGCCCGGCATCGCACCAATCTAACCGCTAACCTCTCTGTTGCTATTATTCTCTGGAGTTCGCTATTTCTGGGGGATGCTATATTGCAGTTGTTCGGCATTTCTATTGACTCTTTTCGCATAGCAGGGGGGATTTTGGTGGTGTCGATTGCCATGTCGATGATCAGTGGCAAAATGGGAGAGGACAAACAAAACAATCAGGAAAAATCAGAAACGGCTATCCGCGAAAACGTTGGCGTGGTTCCTTTAGCTTTGCCGCTAATGGCGGGGCCGGGCGCTATCAGTTCAACCATCGTTTGGGGAACGCGATATCATAACTGGCCTCATTTGCTAGGTTTTGCGACTGCAATCGCAGTCTTCGCAGCGTGTTGCTGGCTGCTATTTCGCATAGCGCCATGGCTGGTACGCCTTCTCGGTCAGACCGGCATTAATGTCGTAACGCGCATTATGGGTCTTTTACTTATGGCTTTGGGCATCGAGTTTATTGTCACTGGAATAAAAGGTATTTTTCCAGGGTTGCTCAGTTAACGAATATGCGGCGATGTGGCCGCCCAGCCATTTTTGCTCAGAAAAGATTGTCCAAAATTAGGTTTTTATAATCTTCCTTTTTTAACGCCCGTCACCAGCATATTCTCCGCATAAATCGGTCAGCCATTAGATCGGATATCTGCAAAAAAGTATTTGTTAAATTTATTGTGTTGTTTTCACTCTTCTTGTTTGTAAATCATTGTCAATTTTAGGTTTCATTGTATTAATTTTTATGGTTAATTTCTAGGTGATGGCTTTACGGTTTGCTGAAAAAGCTGATTATGGGGAAATAATTAACAAAATTGAAAAATAGATTGGCGTGTTTACGATGCTTTTGGTAGCTTCCGATAAAGATGCTTTTGTATTTTAGGCTAACAATTTTCCATGTAGCAAAATTAAAAACCTATTCATGCGTAACTTTAAGAGATAAATGTTGCGATGGGTAGGGCCATCGGCTGGCTATACATTTTCATCTGGCGCTGAAAATAAAAATGTATACAAACACAACTAGCTCGTTAATCGTGAAAATAATAATGAATGGAGCATCTATATCATGAAGTTTATTACTAACATCACTCCCGTTGCCGCCGTTCTGTTAAGCGTCGCGCAGTTTAGCGCCCAGTCTCAGGCCGCAGAGATCCCTGCAGGCACTGCCCTGGCGCAAAAGCAAACGCTGGTTCGTAATAACGGCTCCGAAGTGCAATCTCTCGATCCGCATAAAATTGAGGGCGTGCCTGAGTCTAATATCAGCCGGGATTTATTTGAAGGGCTGATAATCTCGGATACGCAAGGCCATCCCATCCCCGGGGTTGCTCAGAAGTGGGAGAATGACGGCTTTAAAGTTTGGACATTCCATCTACGCCCTGAGGCAAAATGGTCAAACGGCGAGCCCGTCACTGCCCAGGATTTTGTATACGCCTGGCAGCGTTTAGCCGACCCCGCAACCGCATCGCCTTATGCGAGCTACCTGCAATATGGGCACATTGAGAACGTTGATGCGGTAATTGCCGGAAAAATGAAGCCCTCAACGCTGGGCGTTAAAGCGCTGGATGCGCATACGCTTAAGGTGACGCTCAGCGAGCCGGTGCCTTATTTCTATAAATTACTGATCCATCCTTCCATGTCGCCAGTGCTAAAATTGGCGATTGAAAAATTCGGTGAAAAATGGACGCAGCCTGCCAATATCATCACTAATGGCGCCTATACCCTGAAAGATTGGGTTGTGAACGAACGGATTGTGCTGACCCGTAGCCCAGCTTACTGGGATAACGCACGCACGGTAATTGAACAGGTTACGTGGCTGCCTATTGCTTCGGAAGTTACCGATGTTAACCGCTATCGCAGCGGCGAAATTGATGTTACCAACAATTATTTGCCGGTCGAAATGTTCCAGATGTTGAAAAAAACGCTGCCTAAGGAGCTGCGCGTTACTCCCTATATGTGTTCGTATTATTTTGAGATTAATAATAAGAAGCCGCCGTTTAATGATGTGCGGGTGCGTACGGCACTCAAGTTAGGGCTTGATCGCGACATTATCGTGAATAAAGTTAAAAATCAGGGTGACTTGCCCGCCTATGGCTATACGCCACCTTACGCAGACGGTGCGAAATGGACCGTGCCGGAATGGTTTAACTGGAGCCAGCAGAAACGTAATGAAGAAGGGCGCAAACTGCTGAGTGCCGCAGGGTTCGATAAGGTAAAACCGCTTACCGTTCATCTGCTATATAACACGTCCGATCTGCATAAAAAAATGGCCATCGCTACCGCGGCTATCTGGAAGAAAAATCTGGGCATCGACGTAAAACTAGTCAATCAGGAATGGAAAACATTTTTGGATACCCGGCATCAGGGGAATTTTGACGTTGCGCGTGCTGGGTGGTGCGCGGATTACAACGAGCCTTCTTCATTTTTGAACACCATGCTGTCAGATAGCTCGAATAATACAGCGCATTATGCCAGTAGGGCGTTTGATACACTGCTGACTAAAACGCTTCAGACCACTGACGATGGTGAACGCACCGCGTTATATAATCAGGCCGAGCAGCAATTGGATAAAGATTCAGCAATAGTGCCCGTTTACTATTACGTAAATACCCGGTTAGTTAAACCCTGGGTAGGGGGCTATACCGGTAAAGATGCATTAGATAATACTTATACCAAAGACATGTACATTATTAAGCATTAATTAATAGCGGCCTGCGGGGTGATATTTTGCCGCGTAGGCCGCAATAAAAGGCGTAAGCAATGTTGAAATTTATATTACGGCGCATACTTGAAGCCATTCCGACGCTCTTTATTTTGATTACTCTCTCATTTTTTATGATGCGCCTTGCGCCGGGAAGCCCCTTTACCGGTGAGCGTAATTTACCACCTGAAGTGATGGCAAACATTGAGGCTAAGTATCATCTTAATGATCCCATTCTGACGCAGTATGCCAGTTATCTGAAGCAACTGGCGCACGGTGATTTCGGCCCTTCTTTTAAATACAAAGACTATTCGGTAAATGATTTAGTCGGCGCAGCCTTTCCGGTGTCGGCGAAGCTGGGCTTTGCCGCATTTTTGGTGGCCGTGGTATTGGGAATAAGTGCAGGCACGCTGGCAGCGTTAAAACAAAATAGTCTATGGGATTATTTGGTCATGAGCTTTGCCATGACCGGTGTGGTTATTCCGGCGTTTGTCGTAGCGCCGCTATTAGTATTAATTTTTGCTATTACATTGGGCTGGCTACCGGGCGGAGGATGGAACGGCGGTGCGGCAAAATTCATGATACTGCCAACGATTGCACTGTCGCTGGCTTATATTGCCAGTATTGCGCGCATAATGCGTGGCTCCATGATTGAAATATTACACTCACATTTTATTCGTACCGCCCGCGCAAAGGGGTTACCCGCATGGCGCATTATTTTGCGCCATGCGCTACGCCCAGCGCTGTTACCGGTACTGTCCTATATGGGGCCGGCGTTTGTCGGCATTATTACCGGTTCAATGGTGATTGAAACGATTTACGGTTTACCGGGGATTGGACAACTTTTTGTCAATGGGGCGCTGAATCGTGATTATTCGTTAGTTCTGAGTCTGACAATTTTGGTTGGGGCGCTGACGATTTTATTCAATGCGATTGTTGATGTGTTATATGCACTGATCGATCCCAAAATTCGCTACTAAGTAAGGGCGTATCACTATGAGATTGACGAATAATAACAGCGCCGCACTGGAACACTTAAATGAACGACTGGACGTAGAGGGGCGCAGCCTATGGCAGGATGCGCGCCGGCGTTTCATAGATAACCGCGCTGCGTTAATCAGCCTGGTGACGCTAATAGTGATTGCTGCCTTTGTGATTATCGCGCCATTTTTGTCGCCGTTTACCTATGACGATACCGACTGGATGATGATGTCGGCCGCGCCTGATAGTGCATCGGGCCACTATTTTGGTACGGACTCTTCGGGGCGCGATCTGCTGGTGCGCGTGGCTATCGGTGGGCGTATTTCACTGATGGTCGGAATTGCGGCCGCGCTGGTGGCTATTCTCCTTGGTACGCTGTATGGCGCACTTTCAGGTTATCTGGGGGGGCGCATTGATGCGGTGATGATGCGCACGCTTGAAATTTTGAACGCATTTCCTTTTATGTTTTTTGTGATTTTGCTGGTGACATTCTTTGGTCAGAACATTTTCCTGATTTTTGTCGCTATCGGCGCGGTGTCCTGGCTGGATATGGCGCGCATCGTTCGTGGGCAAACGCTGAGTTTAAAAGGTAAGGAGTTTATTGAGGCGGCGCGGGTGAGCGGCGTTGCGACCCGAGGCATTGTGTTACGCCATATTGTGCCGAACGTATTGGGCGTAGTGGTGGTGTACGCCTCATTATTAGTGCCGGGGATGATCTTGTTTGAATCTTTTCTTAGCTTTCTCGGGTTAGGGACGCAGGAGCCGCTTAGTAGCTGGGGGGCATTATTAAGCGATGGTGCAAACTCGATGGAAGTTTCCCCGTGGCTATTGCTGTTTCCGGCCGGCTTTCTGGTTGTCACACTTTTCTGTTTTAACTTTATTGGCGATGGCCTGCGCGATGCGCTGGACCCGAAAGACCGCTAAAGGAGCGCGTAAATGACAGGCAACAATAGCGGGAGCCCGCTTCTTGAGGTGACAGATTTAAGCGTTACATTCTCGACGCCGGATGGTGATGTGACGGCGGTTAACGATCTTAATTTTACGCTGCGAGCAGGGGAAACGCTGGGGATTGTCGGTGAGTCCGGCTCCGGGAAATCCCAGACGGCGTTTGCGCTAATGGGGTTACTGGCGAATAACGGGCGTGCCGCAGGCTCGGCGCGCTTTAACGGTAAAGATATCCTGAATCTGCCGGAAAAAAAGATGAATAAGATCCGGGCAGAGCAAATTGCCATGATTTTTCAGGACCCGATGACGTCGTTAAATCCCTATATGCGCATCGGCGATCAGCTTATTGAAGTGTTAATGCTACATAAAAAAATGAGCAAAACGCAGGCTTTTAGTGAAGCGGTACATATGCTTGATGCCGTAAAAATGCCGGAAGCGCGTAAGCGAATGCGCATGTTCCCACACGAGTTTTCCGGCGGAATGCGGCAGCGGGTGATGATTGCGATGGCGCTGCTTTGTCGCCCTAAACTATTAATTGCCGATGAGCCGACAACGGCGCTGGATGTCACGGTACAGGCGCAAATAATTAAGCTATTAAATGAGTTACAGAATGAGTTTAATACTGCAATCGTCATGATTACCCATGATTTGGGGGGAATTGCCGGTATCTGCAATAAAGTGTTAGTCATGTACGCCGGGCGTACAATGGAATAAGGCAGCGCGCGCGATATTTTTTATCAGCCGACGCATCCCTATTCGCAGGGCCTGTTGAGCGCCATTCCACGTCTTGATAATGATGACGAGGCGCTGCTGACTATCCCAGGTAATCCGCCTAATCTGCTGCGCCTTCCTCAGGGCTGTCCTTTCCGGCCACGCTGTCCGTATGAAATGAACTGCTGCCAACAAACGCCGCCGCTGGAGGCATTTGCCGCAGGGCGGTTACGCGCCTGCTTTCGGCCGCTGGAGGAATACGCATCATGACCGCAGAGCGTAAAGTCTTACTGGAAGTTGCTGATTTAAAAGTTCACTTTCCTGTCAGCGACGGGCGCCGCTGGTTTTGGCAGCCGCTACCTACCCTTAAAGCCGTTGATGGCGTAACGCTGAGATTGTATGAGGGAGAAACGCTGGGGATTGTCGGTGAATCGGGCTGTGGAAAATCGACGCTCGCCAGGGCGCTAATTGGGTTGGTGAAAGCGACAAGCGGCCGGGTGGCCTGGCTTGGGCAGGAACTTATGCATCTGGACGCCCGGGCGTGGCGCGGAGTACGGCGCGATATACAAATGATTTTTCAGGATCCGCTGGCGTCGCTGGACCCCCGAATGACCATCGGCGATATTATTGCCGAACCGCTGCGGACTTATCATCCGCGCATGCCTCGCCGTGAGATAACGGAGCGCGTGAAAACGATGATGGCACCATCCGCGCATGCCTCGCCGTGAGATAACGGAGCGCGTGAAAACGATGATGGCACGAGTTGGGCTGTTGCCCAACTTAATCAACCGCTATCCTCACGAGTTCTCCGGTGGGCAGTGCCAGCGTATTGGCATCGCACGAGCGCTAATCCTTGAGCCGAAGCTGGTTATCTGCGATGAACCGGTTTCGGCGCTGGATGTGTCTATTCAGGCGCAGGTGGTGAATTTATTGCGTGAGTTGCAGCAGGAGATGGGGCTGTCGCTGATTTTTATCGCCCACGATCTGGCGGTGGTGAAACATATTTCCGATCGCGTTCTGGTGATGTATTTAGGTCATGCCGTAGAGCTTGGGACTTACGACGAAGTTTATCAACGTCCGCTGCATCCCTACACCCAGGCGCTGATGTCGGCCGTTCCCGTTCCCGACCCTGATATTGAGCGAGATAAACGCATTGCGCTACTGGAAGGTGAATTACCGTCACCGATCCATCCGCCATCCGGCTGTGTTTTTCGCACCCGCTGTCCCCAGGCCGGCGTAGAGTGCGCGCAAACCGCGCCGCTGCTGGAAGGGAGCTTTCAGCATGCCGTCTCCTGCCTGAAGGTGGACCCGTTATCGTGACGTCGGCATCGCCGCGTGGGCGCAGTGTTATACATCCTGCGGCGGTGGGTATTTAATACGGCTGCGGTAGCCTTGGTGTTTCCTTTATCCGTTTATCGGGTAAAAGAGCGGGCGCTTCGGCGCTCGAATGAAAAGCAGTGGGAACCAGGAGGTGCCCGGGCAGCGAAATGGCTATACGCGCTGGCTGGTGATACAGCGTTACAGATGGTGCGGAGCACCGGAGTTTTATCGGGCCAAGCCTTACTTTGCGGTTGGTAACAGAAACTGAACCGGGCTAAGACTACGCGGTAAATTCACCTGGTAAAATCAATACAGTGTACGAACTGAGTAATTACCTGGCAGTATCGTACACGGTCAAATCGGCCTCAGGCCTCTTCTCGCCACAGGATATGACATAGCTTGTGGCTTTTCTCCCGGCATAGCAGCACGCGAGCGAAAACGTCGTTGATGTCGCCGCCGTCCTCATCGGCAAGCCCAATCACGACTTCTGCGAAGAAGTCCGGATTTAACTCATAATCCACGTGCTCTGCCCACTCGGGAGACGGATCAAATAGTTCAGCGCCGCCGCGCTCTTCAAATTGCAGATTAAATAATAGGATATCGGCCGGTTCCAGATTATCCGGCGCCAGTTCCAGAAAAATATCATAGGCCTGTTCCAGCGTTTCATCTTCGCTCAGGCGATTATTTAGATCCATGTCCATACTGTTAACCGTCTAATTCGTATGTGGGAGTGGCGCTCGTTTTACAGCAATGGGCTAAAGAAGTAAAACAGTCGCTCGACTATTCGCTGCCAGAGCGGGCGTTTTAACCAGCGCGTTTCATCTACCTGCCGTGAGTGGGAAATATAATCATCCTGGACCGTCGCCAAATCGGCGCCGAAACCGTCGTCGTCAATAACCAGCGTAATTTCGAAGTTTAGCCATAAGCTGCGCATATCCAGGTTAACGGTACCCACCAGGCTCAACTGCCCGTCGACGAGTACGCTCTTTGTATGCAATAAACCGCCTTCAAACTGATAGATTTTTACCCCGGCGAGCAGCAATTCGGTAAAAAATGCGCGGCTGGCCCAGCCGACCAAAATAGAGTCATTTTTACGCGGAATAATAATACTAACGTCTACTCCACGCTGAGCTGCGGTGCATATTGCGTGCAGCAGATCGTCGCTGGGCACGAAGTAGGGCGTGGTCATGATAAGGCTTTCTGTGGCGGCATAAACCGATGTTAGTAACGCCTGGTGAATCAAGTCCTCAGGAAAACCCGGCCCGGATGCGATAGTCTGGATGGTATGCCCGCTGGCCTGCTCAAACGGCATTAGGTTGGTGTCCGGCGGCGGCGGTAAAATACGCTTCCCGGTTTCGATTTCCCAGTCGCAGGAATAAATAATGCCCATTGAGGTGGCGACCGGCCCCTCCATGCGTGCCATTAAATCGACCCACTGGCCTACGCCGGCACTTTGTTTGAAGTAGCGTGGGTCGACCATATTCATACTGCCGGTGTAGGCGATGTAATTATCAATCATGACCATTTTCCGATGCTGGCGCAGGTCCATACGCCGTAAAAAAACGCGCATCAGGTTCACTTTTAGGGCTTCGACCACTTCAACGCCGGCGTTGCGCATCATATTCACCCAGGGGCTTCGAAAAAACGCAACGCTTCCTGCGGAGTCCAGCATCAACCGGCAGTGCACGCCGCGACGCGCCGCCGCCATCAGGGATTCTGCGACTTTATCCGCCAGCCCGCCGGGCTGCCATATATAAAACACCATCTCAATGTTATGGCGCGCAAGCTGGATATCGCGAATCATTGCCTGCATAACATCTTCAGAACTGGTCAAAAGCTGTAATTGATTTCCTTTGACCTCGCCGATACCCTGCCGGCGTTCACAAAGCTGAAACAGTGCACGAGCGACATCGCTATTTTCGGTAGCGAAAATGGGTTTACAGGTCTTCAGCTCCTGCAGCCATTTTGCTGTGGAAGGCCACATCGCTCGCGCTCGCTCCGCGCGACGTTTGCCAAGGTGTAGCTCCCCTAGCGACAAATAGGCGACAATACCGACCAGCGGCAAAATATAAATAATCAGCAACCATGCCATGGCGGAAGGAACTGCACGGCGTTTCATCAAAATACGCAATGTCACGCCGGCAATTAACAACCAGTAGCCTAAAATGATCAGCCAACTCACGACGGTGTAGAAGGTGGTCATAGTTTAAAATCCTTTCGAAAGCGGTCGTTAAGAGTGTACGCACAACGTCGGCGTCAGGAAACCTAAACCATGCCTTAAAACGGCTGGTTTGGTGGATTAAACGGATTATAATGAGCCGTCATGACACAAAAGAGTATAAATAATGAGACGTAGTCGAACAGAAGTGGGGCGCTGGCGGATGGTGCGGCAGTCTCAGCGGCGCAAAACGCGCTGGCTTGAGGCGCAGTCACGGCGCAATATGCGTATCCATGCTATCAGAAAGTGTTTGGTCTCACGACAGCGTTTAACGCTGCTATTTGCCATCCACGATGATTAGGCCGATGCCAGAGTGGGAATAACCGCAGCTCTGGCACACCCTTATAAGCCTTTGCTTCACGCGCATTCCCCTGGTTTCTCATATCGTTATCATGCTTCATGCGCCTGTAGGATACTTTACTTTTTATCGCCAAAGTCCGGCCCGGAAGATTTGCTAACGCGGGGGCAGTGCACAGAGGAGGCGGAAAGCGTAAAACTTGATGCTGCTTTTCCGCCAGTATATTCAGAAGGTACGGCGAAAGGGTTTAACTGATACTTGCCGATACACGCCCGCGGCCAGATAGGGATCGTCCTGCGCCCATCGTTCGGCCTGTTCCAGAGTTTCAAATTCAGCCACGATCAGTGAACCTGTAAACCCGGCGGCACCGGGGTCATTACTGTCAACGGCCGGAAGCGGCCCGGCGGCGAGTAATCGTCCTTCATCCCGGAGCAGCTGAAGGCGAGCCAGATGGGCTGGACGCGCGGCCTGGCGCTTCTCCAGCGAATCTGCATTATCCTCTGCATAAATGACATACAGCACGGGGAACTCCTTGTGTAGGGTAAAATTGCGCTTACGTTATGTGAAACCGCGTGAGCGTGCAACGGAAAGATAACATGCCAGACATACATCTTTCGCTGAAGCGGTAAAAACTACGGTGCAGAGTCAGTTAATTGGCAACGGTTGTTGAATATGATTGCTATTTGCATTTAAAATCACGTTCCTGCTTTTCGTTCGGGATAACTATGACCGCAATGACTTTTGACTCACCTCGCCGTTTTCCCTGGCCTGCACTCTTGTCCGTAGCGCTACATGGTGCTTTGGTGGCAGGGCTTTTATATATTTCAGTGCATCAGCCCATTGAAATAGCGGTGCCGTCGCCAAAGGCCATTAGCGTAACGATGGTTTCCCCACAGGCGTTAGAGCCACCGCAGCCGGCGCCTGAGCCGGTGGCAGAGCAAAAAACAGAGCCACAGCCTGCGCCGGAACCGCCTAAAGAAGCGCCCGTCGTGATTCATAAACCTCAGCCAAAGCCGCGACCTAAGCCCAAACCGAAGCCTGAAGCTGAGAAAAAAGTAGCAACGCCGCGCCCGGTACGAAGAGAACCGCCTAAAGCGGCCTCACCGTTTAGCCAGAGTACGCCAACGCGGGCCGCCAGCACGCCAGCACAGCAAACTGCGCCGGTGAATGCGCCTGCGGCCACAGTGTCGGCTGGTCCGAAGGCGCTGCGCCGCAATCAGCCTCAGTATCCTGCCCGTGCCTATGCGCTGCACATGGAGGGGAAGGTGAGAGTGAAATTTGATGTCGCAAGGGACGGTAGCGTGGAAAATATCGAGATCCTATCGGCAAAACCCGCCAACATGTTTGAACGAGAAGTGAAACAAGCAATGCGGCGCTGGCGCTATGAGTCTGGGAAACCGGGAAAGGGATTAATTGTGAATATTGTGTTCCGCATTAACGGCGGAGCCAGTATGCAATAGTCGGCACACGTTCGCACTGCACGCATTTTACGTTAATAACGCCGCCGGTAAGGTAATTGCCGGCGGTTTTTTTATGCCTGAACGGGAGGCAAAGGACGGGGCCGACCTTCATTGTCTACGGCCACGTAGATAAATTCGGCTTCCGTGGCCTTATAGCGCTGACCGACCGGCTCCGTTGACACCTTTTTCACCCACACTTCAATATTGATAGTAATCGACGTTCTACCGCGCTTAACGCAGCGGGCGTAGCAGCACACCACGTCACCAACGACAACCGGCTTAAGAAACGTCATGCCGTCAACCCGCACGGTAACTACGCGGCCAAGGGCAATTTCTTTGGCCAGAATAGCGCCACCCATATCCATCTGCGCCATTAGCCATCCCCCAAAAATATCGCCGTTGGCGTTGGTATCAGCGGGCATTGCCAGCGTGCGTAACACGAGATCGCCCTGTGGCAATAAAGGATTTGTCATCATGTCTTCCTGAATAAAGTGACTTTTGCAGCGGCGAAGTATATCCAGAAGAGGGGTAAAGCGTGAAGCAGGCGTTGGCGTGAATAGCGGAGATTCACAGCGAGAAAGCCATAATTGTTTAAATGCCCATAGCCCGTACCATAATGCAATAAACCCTAATCGGGTGAGAAATAGTGACGGCGGTTTATATCCAGGGGAAGAGGTTGTGAATGGGCGGCGATAGCCGCCCGAAAGGCATTATTTATTTTCGTGAGGCATATGGCGATACATATAAGCGCCACTGAGTACGGTAAATAATAGCGTCAGCGCCGTAAGCCCGAAGACTTTAAAATTTACCCAAATATTTTGCGGTAACCAAAACGCTACATAAATATTAGCAATCCCGCAGGCAAGGAAGAACAGCGCCCAGGCAACGTTAAGGCGCTTCCAGGCTGTTTCCGGGAGCGAAATCTCTTTGCCCAGCATACTTTGAATGAGGTTTTTCTTTAGCAGCCACTGACTGATGAGCAACGCCGCTGCAAAAAGACCGTAAATCGCCGTCACTTTCCATTTTATAAATTCATCGGTATGGAAAAATAGCGTTAGCCCGCCAAAAACGGCGACCAAAATAAAGGTGATAAGCGTCATCTTTTCAACTTTACGATACTTATACCAGCTAAAAATGAGCGCCAGCGCGGTAGCAACGATCAGCGCTGCGGTCGCGGTATAAATATCGTAAATCTTATAAAAAGCGAAAAAAACGATGAGCGGAAGAAAGTCGAGCAGTTGCTTCATAATCAATTCCATTGCAGAGGGATGCCCGACTATAACGCGTTGTCGGACATCCGAAAAGGTTACTGGCGTATCAGCATATACAGTCGATATAAATAGACAATCAGCGCGGCAGAGACCAGATTACTGAGCGTATTAAGGAGAATAGATGCGATAGTGGGATTCGCTGAATTGAGCAATGAAGAGGCGAAAACCAGTAATAACAGCTTTACCAACAGCCAGCCGCCGACGGCGGGAGCGACCAGCCGTATGTTATCCCACGCCAGGCGCAGGCTAAAGCGCATGGCGGTGAATATGCCTGATTTGTTTTTAAACAGAATAACCGGTGCCAGTGACAGCAGGATAGTCAAAATTATGCCTGGAACGATGACCAGCATAAATCCAAGCTGTACGATAAACATTGTTAACAATATCAAAATGAATAAGCGCGGTAGCTGCGGCGCGGCGGCGCCCAGCGCACGCAGCGCGCTTACCCGATGGCCGCCGGATATGAGAGCGATAAGCGCTAACATACCGCCGATAAGCAGCGTATTGCCAATAAGCGCAGAGAATGTGGAAGCCGCAGAGGCACGCAGCAGCACCTGTTGCTGCTCAGGCATCATATTTTGCACCATCTCAAATAGCCCGCTGCTGCCGGAGAGATTATCCACATTATTAAGAAGCGCAAGCTGCTCCTCACCGGGCGTAAACGCGTGCCCTAATACAAGTGTAATGAAGGTACATAACAGAGCGATCAGCAAAATGGTGATGAACTGATTGCGAAAGAAATTACCCGCGTCACGGTAAACGGATCCCGCCGTGATAGACATGCATACTCCTTTGGGGCTGATCTGAATGATACTGTGCGGATTGTACCCTGAAACACGTGGTGTAGCACCAGGCAAACGGCTTAAGGCCCGCAATGTAAAGGCGCGTCGTGGTTTTTGATAAAGATGGTATAGACCGCCTTCCGCGTTAGTTTGAGCAAAAAAATGAATCTCTGATGAGACCGATTTTTTTCAAAAAATAATGGGTTACCTAAAACCCAATCCTTGATCAAGTTCGGATGCCAGCGGCTCAGAGCGTATTTTATCTCGCCGCACGGAGGCGGCAATTCAGGTGTAGCAATAAGCCCTGAAGTGAGCGGCATTATGCACTGAGCTATCAGGAAAAATAACGCGTTCTGCACAGAGCTTACCAAAGCGAACCTGCTGTGCGTGGGTAACTCCGCTAATGGGTGCATATTTGCCCGGTAAGGGCAGGTATTCGTGAAGGCTGTCTTCTGAGGCATTCCCGGCAAAACCGAGGTCGCTAAAACCGATAGCAGATAATCTGTGACAGAAAATATGAAACTGGAGCTTTAATCAAAAATGCGGTTTATCAGTAAACTCGTTAATCTTAATTCAGATCATATTTAAAATTAATTTGGATCATGGAATGTGAAAATAGCCACTAAAGTGTGAGCAATTTACATCCAATGTTACTTCCTTATAGGTATATTCCGATTGGCGAATACCATAATAAGGAAAGGGATAATGAAGAAGATTGCAGCAGCGCTTTTAGCGGTAAGTTGTTTTTCCAGCAGCGTGGTTGCGCACGAAGCGGGAGAGTTTTTCTTCCGCGTGGGAAGTGCGACCGTCCGCCCAAATGAAAGCTCAAATAACGTATTGGGTATGGGCAGCTTTAACGTTGATAACAATACGCAGCCGGGTTTTACTTTCACTTATATGGCGACCGATAATATCGGCGTTGAATTACTGGCGGCTACGCCTTTTAAACATAAAGTGGGGTTAGGGCCAACCGGTGATTTAGCAACGGTCCACCATTTGCCGCCAACATTAATGGCGCAATGGTATTTCGGCGATGCGGGCAGTACTTTTCGCCCCTATTTAGGCGTTGGCGTTAACTACACCATGTTCTTCGATAATAAATTTAACGACACGGGTAAAGAGAGTGGGTTGAGCGATTTAAGCCTGAAAAACTCCTGGGGAGTGGCCGGTCAGGCCGGCGTTGACTATCTGATTGATAAAAACTGGTTGATTAACGCCTCAGTGTGGTACATGGATATTGATACCGAAGTCAAATTCAAGGCAGGTGGAGCGCGTCAGAGTATCAGTACTCAGCTTGATCCATGGGTCTTTATGTTCTCAGCCGGTTACCGTTTCTAACGCTGAATATTCACCAGGTTATAAGGCCAGCTAAGCTGGCCTTTATTTTATCCGTTGTAAATATGTTACCAACGGTGCAAAACTGATCCACCCCAGCGGTTGAAAACTGATCCAG
>CALYPF010000050.1 GCA_945271245.1 uncultured Enterobacteriaceae bacterium
GGATCAGTTTTCAACCGCTGGGGTGGATCAGTTTTGCACCGTTGGTAACAAAAATGAGAATATCGAGTGAAATCTTTGAGAAAATTCACGCTGATGTCAAAACTGTAAAGTTATGTTTTTAAAATAAAAAAATCGTCAGATGAGTATTCTTAAATTTATTTTTGGCTCATTTTCGCAGGTTACCTATCTATCAAACACAGGCCGCAGCCAGGCAATGTTAAGCGTCTATTAAAAGCCTATAAAAGCCTATTAAAAGCTGTGTATGGCTGCATACCTTTCTTGCCAACTCGGCTTTGTCGCGAGCCTCCTGCAAAGACACAAGATAATATTTACCCACGGTTAAAATTCTCTCTTTACCGCTCAGTTTGAAGCGTAGATGCCACACCTTTTCTCAGGCGTAGACATACAAAGGTGTACAGCCCGTTGCTATCAAGCAGGCGGTAGGGCTTGCCTTTGGGTTTACTGCTTCAATCTGTTTAACCGCGAGCATGGGTAAAATTCCGGTAGGTAAAACGCTTTACTCGCTAAACAGTTCGGCTATCAACTATCTAAAGCGAACGTTAGCGAACAGTAATTATGTGTGATTGCTGATGTGGCGGGGATTTAACGAACTTCTGCGGATGCTGGCGAACGGTGTAATGGCGTCCCCTGCAGGAATCGAACCTACAACTAGCCCTTAGGAGGGGCTCGTTATATCCATTTAACTAAGGGGACGGCGACGGCTAGTATACCCGTTTTTCGCCTCAGGTTAAGTCCGCGTCGCCCGTTTGCTTAAACTGTCGCCACCTGCGGGGTGAATCATTCTTTCTCGTCAACGCGTTCTTTATTCCGCTGGCTCATATCATTGCGGATCTGCGCGTGGCTTATCAGCGCAAAAATAAACGTACCGCCGATGATATTTCCTGCAAGCGTTGGCAGGGCAAAAGGCCAGATAAATGCGCTCCATGGCAGCTCGCCGTTAAACACCAGCCACAGCACCTCTATCGAACCAACCACGATGTGGGTGGTATCGGCAATGGCAATGAGCCACGTCATAAGGATAATCACCGGCAGCTTCATGCTGCCTGCGGCGGGAAACATCCATACCATGGTGGCGATAAGCCAGCCGGAGATAATCGCCCGGCAAAACATCTCAGCGGCGCTATTTTTCATCACGGCCTGGCCCAACTCACTGAATGCGTCGCGCGTTTCATTATCGAAGGCCGGTAAATAGCTTAACGCCAGAGCCGCCAGGGCGCATCCAATCAGATTGCCGAATAGCACCAGCCCCCACAGGCGCAATAATAGCCAGCCATTTTTTCCGGTAGGGTGATGCATAAACGGCAGTACTGCCGTTACCGTATTTTCCGTAAACAGCTGCTGGCGCGCCATAATAACGATAACAAAGCCGAAGGTGTAACCCAGTCCTTCCAGCAAAAATCCGGCGGGCAGGGCGGATAAATGTACGTGAAAAATGCCCTTCGCCAGCAGTGACGCACCCATCGACAGGCCGGCGGCGATGGCGGACCACAGCAGCGCCATCCCATCACGCTCCAGCTCCTGCTGTCCTTCTTCCCTTAAGTGCTCGTGCGTTGCTACCGCACGCGACGGTAGAGCGCGCAAATCCTCTTGCTGTGTTTCCTGCTGTTTCATCCGACATTCCCGCTATGAAATTTGTTAAAGCGTAGCGCGTTTTGCTGCGGGTATAGGCCGTATTTCATTTTTATCGCTATGTATTTATTTACAACTAAAGGAGTAACAGAAACCGTCCGGGACTTAGAGCCGGATAAGGGCTGTGATATGCTATGCGCCTTTTCTCAGTGACGGAGCCACTGCCCGATGCTCGACGCCCAAAACCTGTCCTGTATTCGCGATGACCGCACCTTGTTTGACGGGCTCTCATTTTCCGTCAGCCCGGGCGAAATGGTGCAGATCGCCGGCGCAAACGGCGCGGGAAAGACGTCATTATTACGTATCCTCAGTGGATTAGCGCTGCCCGCCCGGGGGCAAGTTCTTTGGAATGATAGACCTCTGCGCCGCTGCGGGGAGTCTTATCATCGGGAATTACTGTGGCTAGGCCATCAGCCGGGGGTGAAAAGCGCATTGACCGGGGATGAAAATTTGCGCTTTTTCCATCCGCAAAGTAACCAGCAGGCGCGCTGGGCAGCGCTGGAAGAAGTCGGGCTGGTCGGGTATGAAGATTTGCCTGTGGCGCAGTTGTCCGCCGGTCAGCAGCGGCGAGTAGCGCTGGCGCGTTTATGGTTAAGCCATGCAATGCTGTGGATTCTGGATGAACCTTTTACCGCTCTGGATGTGTCCGGAGTTGAGCAGCTCACCCGGCGCTGCGAGGCGCACGCGCAGCAGGGGGGAAGCGTGGTGTTGACCACGCACCAGCCGCTGCGTCCACTTGCCTGCCCGTTTCGCGCGATTACGCTGAAGCCGCAGGTGGAGATAGCCTGATGCGTTACATCTTTTGGCGCGAGCTGCGCATCGCATTTCGGCACAGCGCCGAAATTGTCAATCCACTCTGGTTTTTTCTGATTGTTATTGCTCTATTTCCGTTAGGAATAGGCCCGGAACCGCAAATACTGGCGCGTATCGCTCCCGGCGTTATCTGGATTGCCGCGCTGCTTTCTTCTCTGCTCGCTATGGAGCGGCTGTTTCGCGACGACTGGCTGGATGGCAGCCTGGATCAACTCATGCTACTGCCGCTACCGCTCTCTGCCATTGTCTTCATGAAAGTACTTGCGCACTGGAGCGTAACGGGGCTGCCGCTTTTGATTTTATCGCCGCTGGTGGCGCTGCTATTAGGGCTGGATATATATAGCTGGTACGTCATGGCGCTGACATTACTCATAGGTACGCCAACCCTCAGCTTCCTCGGGGCGATTGGGGTGGGGCTGACCGTGGGATTACGTCGCGGCGGCGTGCTATTAAGCCTGGTCATATTACCTTTAACCATCCCGTTATTGATTTTCGCCACTGCGGCGCTGGACGCCGCATCAATGGGGCTGCCGGTTAACGGTTATTTCGCTATTTTAGGCGCATTTCTGGCCGCCAGCGCGACGCTCAGCCCGTTTGCAACAGCGGCGGCGCTGCGGGTTAGCGTGCAATAGCGACGGCCCGCTGGCAAAGGAAGGGCAATCGTTCCCGATGCGCGCATCCCACGCTTAATGGCCGTGCCTGAAAGGGGAATTTCAGGGCGCAGCAGGATGATTGCCGGTAGCGCAATAAGCTGCATTTAAAACCAATAATATGTTCGATTCGACCCACGGGTCGATGTTTGTGTGAGTAGAAACCATGTGGAAAAAATTACACCAACTGGCAAAGCCTGAGCGCCTTTACACGATCTGCGGGCGCTTTATCCCCTGGCTGGGGCTACTCAGCGGCATCCTGCTGCTGCTGGGGCTTCTTTGGGGATTTGTGTACGCCCCGGCCGATTATCAGCAGGGGCAAAGCTACCGCATTATGTATATTCATGTGCCTGTCGCAATGTGGTCGATGGGGATCTATGCCTCAATGGCAGTCGCCGCCTTTATTGGTCTGGTCTGGCAGATGAAAATGGCCGATCTCGCCGTTGCCGCGATGGCGCCGATAGGCGCGGTGTATACTTTTATCGCGCTGGTTAGCGGTTCCGCGTGGGGCAAGCCTATGTGGGGTACCTGGTGGATTTGGGATGCCCGCCTGACCTCAGAGCTGGTGTTACTGTTTTTATACGTTGGCGTTATAGCGCTCTATAACGCTTTTGACGATCGGCGCCTGGCGGGGCGCGCTGCCGGGATTCTGGTACTGGTGGGCGTCGTCAACCTACCCATTATTCATTTTTCCGTGGAATGGTGGAACACCCTGCATCAGGGGTCGACCAATATGCAAAAAACTATCGACCCTTCAATGCGTCAGCCCCTGCGCTGGTGCATTCTGGGATTTCTGCTGCTGTTTGTTACGCTGACGCTGATGCGCCTGCGGAATCTCATGTTACTACAAGAACGGCGTCGCCCGTGGGTAGCGGCGCTGGCGCAGAAAAAAGGAGGCAGCGCATGAGCCGGGCATTTGATAGCTGGCAGGCTTTTTGGGCGATGGGCGGCTATGCCTTTTATGTGTGGCTTGCCGTGACGGTGACGCTGCTCTCCTTAGGCGCGCTGGTGGCGCATACCTGGTGGCACCAGCGCGCGCTGTTAAACGATGTTCGTCGCCAACAGGCCCGCGAGCGGCGGATTCGCGCGGCGCAAAGTAAAAAAACGGGAGAAGTTTAAGTGAATTCACGTCGCAAAATGCGTTTGTGGCTGGCGCTTGCCGTTCTGGCGGGGCTGGCGCTTACCGTCACGCTGGTGCTCTATGCGCTGCGCGCAAACATTGATCTTTTTTATACCCCGGGTGAAATCCTTTATGGCAAAGGTGAGAGCCTGCAAAAACCTGCGCCGGGGCAGCGTTTGCGCGTTGGGGGCATGGTGATGCCGGGCAGCGTAAAACGCGATAGCCAAAGCCTGAAGGTCACCTTCAAACTGTACGACGCGCGCGGCGTCATTGACGTCAGCTATGAGGGAATTCTGCCGGACTTATTCCGGGAAGGGCAGGGCGTTGTTGCCCAGGGCGTGCTGGGCGATGAACATCGCGTTATCGCGAAAGAGGTGTTAGCGAAACATGATGAAAACTATACCCCGCCGGAAGTGGAGGCTGCGATGCAGCAAAATCACCATCGACCGCCGCAGGCCTATAAGGATAACTCCTGATGATGCCGGAAATTGGTAACTATCTGCTGTGCCTGGCGTTAGGCATTGCGCTGGTGCTCACTCTGTGGCCTGTCTGGGGCATCTCCCGGCAAAATGCGCGTTTAATAGCGCTGGCAAGGCCGCTCGCCTGGGCGCTGTTCCTGGCAATACTCGGCGCTTTTATTACGCTGGTGTACGCGTTTGTGGTCAATGATTTCACCGTTCAGTATGTCGCAGGCAATTCAAATACCGCGCTACCCGTCTGGTATCGGGTAGCCGCGACGTGGGGCGCGCATGAAGGCTCCCTGCTGCTTTGGGTCTTGCTAATGAGCGGCTGGACCTGCGCCGTGGCGGCGTTAAGCCGGCGCATGCCCGTGGAGTCCGTTGCCCGCGTGCTGGCAGTGATGGGCATGATCAATTTTGGCTTTCTCCTGTTCATTTTATTCACCTCAAACCCGTTCACGCGCACGCTGCCTGCCTTTCCGATTGAGGGGCGGGAGCTTAATCCGCTGCTGCAGGATATCGGGCTTATTTTCCACCCGCCGCTGCTTTACATGGGGTATGTCGGATTCTCGGTCGCTTTCGCATTTGCTATTGCCTCGTTAATGGCCGGTCGGCTGGATACCGCCTGGGCGCGCTGGTCGCGGCCGTGGACCCAGGCGGCGTGGGTTTTCCTGACTATCGGCATTGTGCTTGGCTCGGCCTGGGCTTATTACGAACTGGGCTGGGGCGGCTGGTGGTTCTGGGACCCGGTAGAAAACGCCTCGCTGATGCCCTGGCTGGCTGGCACCGCGCTGATGCATTCGCTGGCAGTGACGGAAAAGCGCGGCAGCTTCCGCGCCTGGACGGTATTACTGGCGATTACCGCATTCTCTTTATGCCTGTTAGGCACGTTTCTGGTGCGCTCCGGCGTGCTGGTGTCGGTGCATGCGTTCGCGTCCGATCCTTCGCGTGGAATGTTTATTCTGGCGCTGTTAGTGATTGTGATCGGTGGTTCGCTGCTGCTGTACGCCGTGAAGGGCAACAGCGTGCGCGCCAGAGTCAATAATGCGCTATGGTCGCGAGAGTCTTTCCTGTTAGGTAACAACGTCCTGCTGATGGCGGGCGTGCTGGTGGTATTGCTGGGCACTCTGCTGCCGCTGGTGCATAAACAGCTTGGGCTGGGCAGTATCTCAATCGGCGAGCCGTTTTTTAATACTATGTTCAGCCTGCTGATGGCCCCCTTTGCTCTGCTGCTCGGGATTGGACCACTGGTGCGCTGGCGTCGCGATGAGCCGCATAAATTACGTCGTCGCCTGCTTCTGGCGCTGGTGGTGACTGTGGCGCTGTCTCTGCTACTGCCGTGGCTACTTCAGGATAGCATTGCCGGTATGACGGTGGTGGGGCTACTGATGGCGCTTTGGGTGTTTGTGCTGGCGTTAAGCGAAGTGTTTGACCGGGCCACCGATCGCCATACTTTGTGGCGCGGTCTGACAAAACTATCGCGCAGCCACTGGGGTATGGTGCTGGGTCACGTCGGGGTGGCGATAACGGTGGTAGGCATTGCCTTTAGCCAGAATTACAGCGTTGAACGCGATGTGCGCATGAAGCCCGGCGACAGTGTGACTATTCATCAATACCGTTTTACCTTTCGGCAGGTGCGTAACATCAACGGCCCCAACTATAGCGGCGGCGTGGGGATCATTGACGTCACCCGCAGCGGGCGTCCCGAAGCCACGCTGCGTGCGGAAAAACGCTTTTATACCGCCAGCCGCATGATGATGACCGAAGCCGCGATCGACGGCGGGTTAACTCGGGATCTGTATGCGGCGCTGGGCGAAGAGCTGGATGACGGAAGCTGGGCCGTGCGCCTTTACTATAAGCCGTTCGTGCGCTGGATTTGGTACGGTGGCCTGTTCATGGCGCTGGGGGGCATATGTTGCATGCTCGATCCGCGCTATCGTACCCGTAAAGCGTTAAAGGAGGCGTAGTGAAACGCAACCTGTTTATTATCCCGTTGATCCTGTTCTTATTATTGGCCGGGGCGCTTTTATGGCAACTGATGCGCAACGCGGATGGCGACGACCCGACCCGGCTGGAATCGGCGCTGCTCGGCAAGCCGGTGCCAGTCTTCCGGCTGGCGTCGCTGGAAGACCCACATAAAATCTATGACAGACAGGTACTGGTAGACGGAAAACCGCTGTTGCTAAACGTATGGGCGACCTGGTGCCCGACCTGCCGGGCGGAGCATCAGTATCTGAATACGCTTTCTGCTCAGGGCGTGCGCGTTGTGGGAATGAACTATAAAGACGATCGCCTGAAAGCGGTGCAGTGGCTGAACAATTTGGGCAACCCTTACTCTCTCAGCCTGTTCGACGGTGATGGGATGCTGGGGCTGGACTTAGGCGTCTATGGCGCGCCGGAGACCTTTCTTATCGACGGGCAGGGCATCATTCGCTACCGGCACGCGGGCGATCTTAACGATCGAGTATGGCGTCAGGAACTGCAGCCGCTATGGGAAAAATACAGCCGGGAGGCACAACGATGAAACGCGTGATAATAGGACTGCTGGCGCTACTGTGCGCTGTGGGTGCGCGAGCGGCTATTGATACCTGGCAGTTTAAAGATGAAGCGCAGGAACAGCAGTTTCGCCAGCTTACCGCAGAGCTGCGCTGCCCTAAATGCCAGAATAATAGCATTGCGGATTCTAATGCGATGATTGCCGCCGACATGCGCCAGAAAGTGTATGACCTGATGCTGCAGGGAGAGAGCAAGCAGCAGATTATTGATTATATGGTGGCGCGCTATGGGAGTTTTGTCACCTACGAGCCGCCGCTGACGCCCGCGACGCTGGCGCTGTGGCTATTGCCGGCGCTGTTTGTGATAGGTGGAGGCTGGGTTATCGTTATGCGCTCCCGGCGACGGGAGACTGTCTCAGAGCCACAGACACTCAATGACGATGATCGTCGGCGCCTTGATGGGTTGCTGAATGAAAAAAGGAAAACGTCATGATGCCGCTGTTAATCACGATAGCTATTTTGCTGGTTGCGGTGTCGGCGCTGCTGGTTTTCCCGTGGAAAACGGGAAAAACTGCGGACCGAGCCGCCCTCAATCGCGCATTTTACCAGGCACGCCTGCGCGAGCTGGAGCAGGATAATGCGCCAGAGCAGGCTAAAGAACGCGAGCAAATGGTGGCCGAACTCCAGCACACGCTGCTGAATGATATTCCGGTGGAGGCACAGACGGATACCGGGAAAGCCTCCGGCACATACGGCCCTCTCATTCTCGCCATAGTGGCGCTAGCAGTAGTCAGCACGGGCGTTTATCTGAAAACCTCGGGGTTTTTACAGGTTCAGGCCTGGAAACGTGTTACGCGTGAAACGCCGCGCCTGCTGCAGCGCGTGATGGACCCGGCGGCGAGACCGCTCGGCGTTGAAGACCTGTCACGCTTAGGTTTAGGGCTGCGTACCCGGCTGCAGGACGATCCTGATAACGTTCAGGCCTGGCAAATGCTGGGGCGTATCGGCATGGTGCTAAATAATGCCGATACCGCGACTCAGGCCTTTGCCCGCGCCTGGGCGCTGGCGCCGCAAAATCGCGCCGTGGCGCAGGATTATGCCGAAGCGCTGACGCGCTCTGGCGATCCGGCGGACAACCAGCGCGGCGGCGAAATGCTGCGCGAACTGCTGCGAGCCGATCATACGGATACCCGCACGCTGGGGCTGCTGGCATTTAATGCGTTTGAACAGCAGCGTTATCAGGAGGCCATCGGCGCCTGGCAAATTCTGCTGCGTTTACTTCCTGAAAACGACGATCGCCGGATGATTATTGAGCGCAGTATCGCTCAGGCGAAGGTTGACGCAGGTATGGACAGTGTGAAACTTACGGTTACAATTACGCTAGCGCCGGAGACACTGCGGGCATTGCCCGAACGCGGCGCGGTTTTTGTTTCTCTGATGGATGGCGACTCACCGGTACCGGTCGCCGTGAAAAAACTGCCGCTGGGCCACTTCCCGCTAACGGTGTCGCTGGACGACGCCAATGCCATGATGCCGGGTAAAACGCTGCTATCCGTGCGGCGGGGGCGCATTAAAGTGCGTGTGTCTCGCAGCGAAGATGCTGCACCGAAGCCAGGCGACTGGCTGGGTGAAAGTGAAATAATAAAACTTCCGGCGCAGCGGCCCGTGGTGGTTAAGGTTTCGCAGCGCCAGCCCTGATGGCGCGCTGCGTGCCATTTACAGTAGTATCATCAGGGCGCAGACAACGGCCCGTATGGCTGTTCGATTTAGACTGAGCGGGCGCGCAGAGGCAGATGCCATAGCGCACGCTATGCCCGGATGCGCTCGGGTGCGGTATACCAATACTTGACGGGCCGGGTCTGAAGGCGTTGCGCCCCGCTTATTCCTGCAAGGAGAGAATAAACTATGAGAATTCACCTGTCCGCGCTGGCGCTGGCGACAACCATGCTGGTAGGCTGCGCCGGTTCGCAGGGGAACGGGGAGCAGGGCCGCTCCGATCCGCTGGAAGGCTGGAACCGTACCATGTACAACTTTAACTTCAATGTACTGGACCCTTACATACTGCGCCCCGTAGCCGTCGCCTGGCGTGACTATGTGCCACAGCCTACTCGCAACGGCCTGAGCAATTTCACCAGTAACCTGGAAGAGCCAGCGGTAATGGCAAACTATTTTATTCAGGGTAATCCCTATCAGGGCATGGTGCACTTCACGCGCTTTTTCCTGAATACCTTGCTGGGGCTGGGCGGTTTTATTGATGTGGCCGGAGCGGCTAACCCGAAACTACAGCGCGTGGAGCCGCATCGTTTTGGTAGTACGCTGGGCCACTACGGCGTGGGCTATGGCCCCTATGTCCAGTTGCCGGTGTATGGAAGCTTTACGCTGCGCGAAGATGGCGGCGACGTGGTAGATACGCTTTATCCCGTGCTTTCCTGGCTCACCTGGCCGATGTCGATTGGGAAATGGACGCTGGAAGGTATTGAGACGCGCGCCCAGCTTCTGGACTCCGACGGGCTATTGCGTCAGTCTTCCGATCCGTATGTGATGGTGCGTGAGGCGTATTTCCAGCGCCACGATTTTATTGCCAACGGCGGTAAACTGAAGCCGGAAGAGAACCCCAATGCTCAGGCTATTCAGGATTCTTTGCAGGATATCGACGCCGAATAACCTCTGATACGATGCGCTCGCTTATTATTGGGGCGCATATTGTCTTAAAGTCTCGCGATCCCGCACTTACTCTGCAATTTACCTCTCGGAGTCGTTTGACGCTTATCCGTTCCGTAACTCTCCTTGCCCGGTAGCGTAACCACGGCCGTTGGTTTCAACCGTGAGAAGTTATGGCATTTAATCTGGGGGGCAGGCCGTGCTCTGCGGCCAGCTGCCGCTTAAAGCGACGATTTTGGTCGGTCCATGGGTGAGCTGCAGCGTTCCTGAAACGCCTCTTTTCCTGGCGTATAGGCAGTCAACCCAAAGTTGCATAAACCCAATCTCGTTGAGGAGCACGTCTGCGGGGGAGGTGGCTAATAAAAACGCGCCGGTGCGGCGCGCTATTAAAATCGACCCAATTTGCCGGATGCTGGCAAACTCATGCCAACCCCCACGCCTGCTGATTAAAGCAGCGCTTTATTAGAACGCGTAGTTGAAGTTCGCGCCGTACAGCCAGGCTTTCCCTTCAGACTTAAAGCTGTACGGACCTTCGTCAATGCTAACTTTCTGGCCGTGCATGTAAGAAACGCCGAGGTCGACAGAGGCGCTATCGTTAAACGCATAGGTGGTGCCGAGGCTTAGCCATAAACGATCCTGATCCGGGATTGAAATCGAGCGGGAATCGGCGGGAACCGGGCTATCATCAAACGCGATGCCGCCGCGGAACGTCCAGTTATCGTCCATATAGTACGTGGTACCGAGCGCAATCCGAAGGGCGTCTTTAAAGCCTTCGTGCTTATAAAATAGCGTTTCGTTGGCGCTATTTTTGGCCTTCAGCTCCTGGAACTGGCTCCAGCTTGTATAAGCGAGGCTATAGTGGATCGCCCACTTAGGCGCCACTTTGTTATAGCCTGACAGTTCCCACATTTCTGGCAGATCAAGCGAGAGTGAGCCGCCAACCGTGCTGCCGCTGGTGCCGGCCGGCAGCCCGAAGTTGCCAAGGATCTGATTATAGGCGGAAGGGAGCATGCTGCGATAGGCGCCGTCGAAATCCACCTTCACTTCTTAACGATAGGTAAAGCCGTAGCGATTATCTTTATCCAGCTCATATAAGATACCGGCGTTCCAGCCGAAGCCCCATTCATTGCCCTTCAGGCGCGCAATTTGCGTATCGGCTGGCAGATTAGCCACCTGGCCCGCTAGCGCAGGCGGTAGCATACCGGAGCCTGCGACAATTTGACCTAAATCGCCCGCGTAGCGCTCAATTTTGGCGCGGGCATAGACGGCGTCAAAACCCAGCCCGAAACTCCAGTTCTGATTTAGACGATAAGCGCCGCTCAGATTGAGGTTCATGGTTTCCAGGTCGGTTTTACCTGCCATCGAACCCGCGGCATAGCTGTTGTTAAATTCGGTAGCCAGCCCATAATTCGAGGTAACCGAGGCGCCCCAGCCAAAGTGTTCATTAATTGGCGCAACAAAATGGAGATTCGGCACCCATGCGGTAGGGGCGATATTGTCAGTATTAAGGCTATTGCCGGTGGGTGAACGGCCGGTAATGTCGACGCCGGGATCGACAAAAATCGCGCCACCTGAGAAAGAGGGGCGATCGAACATCATAATAGTCGCCGGGTTGCGGCTGGCTGAGCCTGCGTTATCAGCAACGGCGCCCTCGCCGGAATAGGCGCGGCCCAGCCCCGACGATGAAAATTCATTTAACTGGAAACCCGCAGACCACGCCTGCGAAGAGATGAGTGCCACTGCGATTGCGAGCGATGTTTTTGCAAACAGGTTTTTCTGGCTCATGACCAAAACCTCATTGAGTTATTTTTATTCAAATAATGTTACACCCGGTAACAGAGCGCGAAGTGTAGGGTTTCAGGGCTTGCCTGGAAATCAGACCAGTGGCGTGAGTATAGAACTGACCTGATATTCTGTTGCAACAATGTTTTTCACTTTTTTCAAATATGTTCTTGAAAACGCGATCTGTCCGGCAAAATTGCCGGGGATTAACGATACCTGGCGCCTCAATAATTGCTTTAGATCATTTTTAAACAGGTTTTCTATAGCTTTACCGCTAACGGCACAATCTCAACTGGAGAGGGGCGCGTGGGAGGCGTAAAATAGGGCAATAATTGTCGGCGCACCCGTCTGGTGCACAAACAGAGGAAATTACAATGAGTAAATGCAGTGCTGATGAAACCCCGGTTTGCTGCTGTGTGGATGTAGGTACCGTAATGGACAATACCGACTGTACAGCCTCTTATAGCCGCGTATTTGCCACTAAAGCGGAAGCTGAAGAGACGCTGGCGATGCTGAGTGCAAAAGCGCGCGCCGCAGAATCAGAGCCGTGCCAAATCACACCGCGCTACGTCGAAGAAGCAGACGGCGTGCGCATGGACATCGATTTTGTCTTTAGCTGCCAGGCTGAAGCATTAATTTTCCAGCTAGGTTTACGCTAATATTTGCATCCGGCCCCCGGTTCGCGGGGCCGCTTATTTCTCGTTTTCCCACATTTTCCCCGCCCCTTTCTTCGCGATTTTTACGCTGCCAGTCTGGTAAAATGTAAAAATATCGTTAAAAATAATCTCAGGTCTGACCACTTTATGCTATTAAGGCCATTCGTTTGGCATTTCGGGGATAAATCCCGCTTAGGTCCAGCAAGACGCCACGATGCGCCGCTCACTGGCTCTAAAACACCGGCTCATTGGCAAGGCATCTGATGTAATGCTGAACCAGGCCTCACCCAGCGGTTTGCCCGGCGACGAAAATGCGAAGAGGAAAAGTATGAACCAGATGGCTCCACTGATTACCCGCCGCGATCAACGTATCGCCTTTGTAGGCGGCCTGCGTACGCCTTTTGCGCGCCAAATGACCGCCTGGCGCGATGTGCCGGCCGTGGAGTTAGGGAGGCTCGTAGTATCGGAGCTTCTGACGCGCAGTGAACTGTCCGTTGATGACATTGAGCAGGTAGTATTTGGGCAAGTGGTGCAAATGCCGGAAGCGCCCAATATCGCCCGGGAAATTGTATTAGGAACCCGCATGAACGTTCATACTGACGCATACAGCGTGAGCCGCGCCTGCGCGACCAGTTTTCAGGCGGTAGCGAATATTGCGGAAAGTTTACTGGCAGGCACGATACGCGCGGGAATTGCGGGCGGTGCCGACTCGACGTCGGTATTACCGATAGGCGTAAGCAAAAAATTAGCCGGCACCCTGGTCGATATGAACAGAACGCGCGGCCTGGGGCCGCGCCTGAAACTCTTTTCTCGCCTGCGTCCTCGCGACCTGGTGCCGGTGCCGCCGGCGGTCGCCGAGTATTCAACCGGGCTGAGAATGGGCGATACGGCGGAACAAATGGCAAAAACCTTCGCTATTACTCGTGAAGAGCAGGATACCTTTGCGCTGCGTTCGCATCAGCGTGCAGCGCGGGCCTGGCAGGAAGGGCTACTCGACGATGAGGTGATGACGGCCTATGCGCCGCCGTTTCATTCAGCGATTCGACAGGATAATGTGATTCGCCCGCAGGCGACGCTGGAAGACTACGCAAAACTGCGCCCCGCCTTCGATAGACGCCACGGTACCGTAACGGCAGCGAACAGTACCCCGCTTACCGACGGCGCGGCGGCGGTGATTATGATGACGGAAAGCCGGGCGCGGGAACTGGGATTAACCCCGCAGGGTTACTTACGCAGCTACGCTTTTACGGCAATTGGCGTTCAACAAAATATGCTGCTTGGCCCGGCCTGGGCCACGCCGCTGGCGCTGGAGCGCGCCGGATTAACCCTTGCAGACTTAACGTTATTCGATATGCATGAAGCCTTTTCCGCGCAGGTATTAAGTAATCTGAAAATGCTGGCCAGTACGCGCTTTGCCAGGGAGCAACTGGGGCGCGAGCGGGCGACCGGTGATATCGATGAAACGACATTTAACGTACTGGGCGGTTCGATAGCTTATGGGCACCCTTTTGCCGCCACCGGCGCGCGCATGATAACCCAGACCCTGCGGGAGCTGCGGCGCCGAGGCGGCGGACTGGGGCTGGTCACCGCCTGTGCGGCGGGCGGGCTGGGCGCGGCAATGGTTCTGGAGGTGGAATAAATGACTGAAATAGCAGTGTTTTCTCTGGAGGTGCGCCCTGACAATATCGCCGTTATTACCGTGGATGTGCCCGGTGAGAAAGTGAACACGCTGCGCGCCTCTTTCGCACCGGAAATGCATGCCATCGTCAGGCGGCTGCGTGAAAACCGGGAGCTAGAAGGCGTCGTTATCATATCCGGTAAAGAGGACAATTTTATCGCCAGCGCGGATATTACGCAGATTGAAAACTGCCGTGACGCTCAGGAAGCTGAGGCGCTGGCGCGCCAGGGGCAGCAGATTATGGCGGAGATTGCCAGCCTGCCGGTGCCGGTGGTCGCTGCGATACACGGCGCCTGCCTGGGCGGCGGTCTTGAGCTGGCGCTGGCCTGCCACCGGCGTATTTGCAGCGACGATGCAAATACGCGGCTCGGCCTGCCGGAGGTGCAGCTAGGGCTGTTACCTGGCGCGGGAGGAACTCAGCGTCTCCCGCGTTTGATTGGTATTACCCGCGCGCTGGATATGATGTTAACCGGGCGTCAGTTGCGCGCTCGCCAGGCGCTCTCAGCGGGGCTGGTTGATGATGTCGTGCCGCAGTCCATTTTGCTGGACAGCGCCGTCGCACTGGCAAAATCACAGCGCCCGCGCCAGCGGCGGTTGCCCGTGCGCGATCGCATTTTAAGCGGGCCGCTGGCGCGCAGGTTAGTTATCTCCATGGCAACCAAAAAAATGCGGCACCAAACGCGCGGTAATTATCCTGCCCCTGAGCGCCTGCTTCACGTAGTGAGCGCAGGATTACGGCACGGTCGTAGCAGCGGCTACAGCGCAGAGGCACAGGCATTTGGCGAGCTGGCAATGACGCCTGAATCACGGGCGCTGCGTCAGATTTTTTTCGCCAGTACGGCGCTGAAGAAGGAGAGGGCCAAACCGACGCGCCCGGCGCGCAGGGTGGGCATTTTAGGCGGTGGACTGATGGGCGGCGGCATAGCCAGCGTAACGGCGCTAAAAGCAGGGTTGCCGGTACGCCTGCGCGATGTGCGTGAAGAAGGCGTTTGTCATGCGCTGGCGTATAGCTGGTCTCTCCTAACCCAGCGGGTGCACAAACGCCAAATCAGCGCGGCGGAGCGTGCGAAGCAAATGGCGCTGCTATCCGGAACCACGGACTATAGCGGCTTTCGCCAATGCGATGTGGTCCTTGAAGCGGTGTTTGAGGAGCTGGCGCTCAAACAGCGGATGGTTGAAGAGATTGAAAGCTATGGCGCATCCGATGCCGTATTCGCATCTAACACTTCATCGCTGCCGATTAGCGATATTGCAGCCCGGGCGCAGCGTCCACAGCAGGTCATTGGGCTGCATTATTTCAGCCCGGTGGATAAAATGCCGCTGGTTGAGGTTATCCCACATGCCACAACCAGCCCGGAAACCATTGCCCGGGTTCAGGATTTAGCCCTGCGCCAGGGGAAAACGCCGATAGTAGTCGCCGATCGCGCCGGATTTTATGTTAACCGTATTCTGGCACCGTATATCAATGAAGCGCTGTGGTGTCTGGTCGAGGGGGAACCCATCGAACATATTGATGCGGCGCTCCTGCAGGCCGGTTTTCCCGTGGGGCCGCTCCAGCTTCTGGATGAAGTGGGCATCGATGTGGGAACCAAAATTATTCCTATTCTTGAGCAGGCTTACGGGGCGCGCTTTCGCACGCCTGAACGCGTAGCCGCAATTTTAAGCGGGGATCGTAAAGGCAAAAAGAACGGCCGGGGGTTTTATCTTTATTCAGCCCAGGGGCGTAAAATAAAAAAAGGAGCGCCAAAGCAGGCAGATGCGGCGATTTATACCCTGTTACAAGTGACGCCGACGGCGCGCCAGCCCGCGAAGGATATTGCCAGCCGCTGTATGTTAATGATGATAAATGAAGCGGTACGCTGCCTGGATGAAAATGTGATTGCCAGCGCACGCGACGGGGATATCGGCGCAATATTCGGTATCGGCTTCCCGCCTTATTCTTGGCGGGCCGTTTCACTATCTTCAGCGGCAGGGGGCCGCCGGTATTGTGGAGCAACTGGAGCGTTTATCAGCGCGTTACGGCGAGCGCTTTACCCCCTGCGACGGTTTACGAGCCCGCGCCCGGGAGGTGCAGGGTAACCAACCGCAAAATAATAGCCATGAGCCTCCTGCTGGCGGCGATCCCGCTTTCAATGTCGAAATACATTGAAGGAAAAAGTCATTGATGATGCACGCCAGCGGCGGTGAAGTTTACCCCACGCGGCAGGGCTAAGCTGGCTACAGAATTGACTATTGCAAGTATCGGCGAGGGGCTCAGATAACCGGGTCGCCTCGCGCATTTTATGCGCGTATATTGACTATACTTACGGCGTTGAGGTAAAAAGCAACGTTCATTCGACAACCGGATCTGGCCCGAGTCGGGCAAAAGATAACGCCATGTATGCGTTTTACGTATACGGGCGTTTGGCTTTTCTGGTTAACAAAAGCGGTGCAATATGCAAGTTCTTATTATGCGTCACGGCGATGCGGCGCTCGAAGCCGCCAGCGATGCGGCTCGTCCTTTAACCGTTCGCGGTCGCGAAGAATCTCGCCAAATGGCGACCTGGCTGAAAGGGCAGGGAATTGATATCGAACGCGTGCTGGTCAGCCCTTATTTACGGGCGGAACAGACACTTGCGGTAGTGCGCGAAGCGTTGGCGCTGCCTGAAAGTGAAGAAGTCCTCCCAGAGTTAACGCCCTGCGGCGATGTCGGTGAAGTGAGCGCCTATCTGCAGGCGTTAGCCAGCAAGGGCATGAAGTCTGTGATGCTAATATCCCACCTGCCTCTGGTCGGCTATTTAGTGTCTGAATTGTGCCCGGGCGAAGCGCCGCCGATGTTTTCGACCTCCGGTATAGCGAGCGTTGTGCTGGATGCGGAAACGGGGCGCGGCCATTATGAATGGCAGATGGGGCCGTGCAATTTGAATGTGGCAAAAGCTATCTGACGTAATTACGGTTTTTACCGCTATGGCGCCCGGCATTTTCGCCGGGCGTTTTGCTATCAGCAAACTACTTTCACAGGTGTTTGTCACGTACCGTGCCGACGCCGGGCACCATGTTCGCGCGCTTTACCAGGCTGGTGCTGCGCTGTTCGTTGACGGGAGTTTTGCTGGAAACTGATTTATTACGCATTGTTATCATCCGCTTTTTTTGCCGGCAGGATGCGGGTTAGCTGCCTGTCTGTTTCTATTTAGCCAATGCAGATGAAAAAAGACACGCTTTATAAGACTTGAATCCGGGGCGGTTTGTTCGGCTGCCAGTCAGGGAAAAGCCTCGCCGGGAGAGTCAGTTTACAGATGCGCCGGCGGCAGCCATTCTTCGACTTCAATCAAAATTAATAACGCCGCATCGCCGCCGTAAAGTTTAGGTGCCTGATGAAATGCCATCACATGCGGATGCTGTGCCAGCCACAGCGGCGTTTGCTGCTTAAGGATATTCTTGCCGTGCCCGTGCATTACGCAGGCGCAGTAAATATGCTCGCGGCGACAGGCCGCAATCAGAGCGCCTAACTCCTGTTTAGCCTGTTTTTGCGTTAGCCCGTGTAAATCGAGAAACAGATCCGGCGCATAATCGCCGCGCCGCAGCTTCTTTTGCTCAAAATGACTGACGTCCGGGCGAACATACCGTACCGGCCCCTCGCTCGCCAGCAGCGGTTGGAACTCATCGGAAAAGTAGTGGCTCGCGTCAGTTTGCTCCTGAAGTAGCCTTTTTTCCGGAATTTCACGACGAAGATTGCGCGGGGGACGATGTACCACGGTGTCGTGAGACAGGCGCCGGGCGCCGCTCGTCATCTCTCTAAATAGCGCTTTATCTTCGGCGCTAAGTGCGTTTTTTTTCTTCATCTTCGTCTCATAAGAAGGGGGATTAATGCCATGTTACCCGGATTGTCCGCCGCGATTATAGCAAAGCCGGCATTTTTGTACGGCGAGTACGTGCTGCCTGCTGATTTGTCATGGCGATCGTGGCAAACTACTGCGCAGATTAATTCTATACGGCAGTCCTGCGGAGGGCATAGTGGATAAAATTTTCGTTGACGAAGCGGTGAATGAACTGCACACCATTCAGGATATGCTGCGCTGGGCCGTCAGCCGCTTCAGCGCGGCGAATATCTGGTATGGTCACGGCACCGATAACCCCTGGGATGAAGCCGTTCAATTGGTATTGCCCTCGCTGTATCTGCCGCTTGATATCCCCGAAGATATGCGCAGCGCGCGACTGACCCCCAGTGAGCGCCATCGTATCGTTGAGCGCGTTATTCGCCGCGTGAATGAACGTATTCCCGTGGCCTATCTGACCAATAAAGCCTGGTTTTGCGGGCATGAATTTTATGTGGATGAGCGGGTATTGGTGCCGCGCTCTCCGATTGGCGAGCTGATTAATCAGCATTTTGCCGGGCTTATTAGCGGCGAACCGCGCCATATTCTGGATATGTGCACCGGCAGCGGTTGTATCGCAATTGCCTGCGCTTATGCTTTCCCGAACGCGGAAGTGGACGCGGTGGACATCTCTGCCGACGCGCTGGCTGTGGCAGAGCAGAATATCGAAGAACACGGTCTGCTGCAGCAGGTAACGCCCATTCGCAGCGATCTTTTCCGCGCTTTACCGCAGGTTCAGTACGATCTCATCGTCACTAACCCGCCTTACGTTGATGCGGAAGATATGGATGATTTGCCCGGCGAATATCACTTTGAGCCGGAGCTGGGGCTTGCCGCAGGGCGAGATGGCCTGAAACTGGCGCGGCGTATCCTTGCCTGCGCGCCTGATTATTTGAGCGAACAGGGCGTGCTGATTTGCGAAGTGGGCAATAGTATGGTTCACCTGATAGAGCAGTATCCGCAGGTGCCGTTCACCTGGCTTGAGTTTGAGCACGGCGGTGACGGCGTCTTTATGCTCACGCGCGAGCAGCTGATCGCGGCGCAAGAGCATTTCAGCATCTATAAAGATTAATCCCGGATAGCGGTGGGGCTAAGTCCGGCCGTGAAATCTACTGTCACGACACTAACGGTAAGGAGCCGCAATGGCAGGGAACAGTATTGGACAACTTTTTCGCGTCACGACCTTTGGCGAGTCCCACGGTCCGGCTCTGGGGTGTATCGTTGACGGCGTTCCGGCGGGGCTGGCACTGAGTGAAGAGGATTTACAGCACGACCTGGATCGCCGCCGCCCGGGGACATCGCGTTATACCACCCAGCGTCGGGAGCCGGATCGGGTGCGCATTCTTTCCGGCGTGTTCAACGGTGTGACGACGGGCACCAGCATCGGGCTCATGATTGAAAACACCGATCAGCGCTCCCAGGATTACGGAGAGATTAAAGACCTGTTTCGCCCCGGGCACGCGGATTACACCTATGAGCAGAAATATGGGCTACGCGACTATCGCGGCGGCGGGCGTTCGTCCGCGCGTGAAACGGCAATGCGCGTAGCCGCGGGCGCGATTGCGAAAAAATTCCTCGCGCAGCGCTATCAGATACAAATTCGCGCCTGCCTGACGCAAATGGGCGATATTCCGCTGGCTATCAGGGATTGGGCGCAGGTTGAACAAAATCCCTTTTTCTGCCCGGACCCGGAGAAAATCACCGCGCTGGATGAATTGATGCGCGGGCTGAAAAAAGAGGGTGATTCTATCGGCGCGCGCGTCACGGTCATAGCCGATAATGTCCCGGCGGGGCTGGGCGAGCCGGTGTTTGACCGACTGGATGCCGACATTGCGCATGCTTTGATGAGCATTAACGCGGTGAAAGGCGTGGAAATTGGCGACGGGTTTGACGTAATCGCCCTGCGCGGCAGTGAAAATCGCGATGAAATTACCCGACAGGGTTTTCAGAGTAATCACGCGGGGGGGATTTTAGGCGGTATCAGTAGCGGACAGCAAATTATCGCCAGTATTGCCTTAAAGCCGACATCCAGTATTACGGTGCCCGGCAGAACTGTCACGCGCGACGGTGAGGAAACCGAGATGATCACGCGCGGCCGTCACGATCCCTGCGTGGGAATTCGCGCGGTGCCGATAGCGGAAGCGATGCTGGCGATTGTGCTGATGGATCATCTGCTCAGGCAGCGCGGGCAAAACGGTGAGCCGCTTTCTCATCTGACGGGACAATAAACTTATGCAACGTCTTTTCATCGCGTTACTGGCGCTTTGTACCAGCGTGAGCGCTTTCGCCGCCACGCCGTGGCAGACGATAACCCAGCCGGTACCCGGCAGTCCGCAGTCTATCGGCGCTTTTGCCAATGGCTGCATCGTTGGCGCGCAGCCACTGCCGCTTAACGCGGAAGATTATAAGGTAATGCGCACGGACCAGCGGCGCTACTTTGGCCACCCACAGCTCATAGCATTCATTCAGCGCTTAAGCGCCCAGGCGCATGGCGCAAACCTGGGGACGGTGTTAATCGGCGATATGGGCATGCCGGCCGGCGGGCGTTTTAACGGCGGCCATGCCAGCCATCAGTCCGGGCTGGACGTGGATATCTTTTTACAATTGCCGCGCGCGCGCTGGACGCAAACCCAGTTACTGCGCCCACAGGCGCTGGATTTAGTTTCCGGCGACGGCAAGCGCATAGTAGATTCACGCTGGCAGCCGGAGCTGGGAAGCTTGATTAAACGCGCTGCGCAGGACGAGGCGGTGGTGCGTATTTTTGTCAGCCCGGCGATTAAGCAGCGGCTGTGTGAAGATGCGGGTGCGGATCGCGCCTGGCTGCATAAAGTGCGCCCCTGGTTTGGCCACCGCGCGCATATGCACGTGCGATTGCGCTGCCCGGCTGACAGTCTGGAATGCGAAAATCAGGCGCCGCCACCGCCGGGTGACGGCTGTGGTTACGAATTACAAAGCTGGTTTGAACCGGCAAAACCCGGCAGTAAGCCGCCCGTGAAGAAAACGCCGCCGCTGCCGCCTTCCTGTCAGGCGCTGTTGGACCAACATCGTCTTTAAATGTAAGGGATGCCGCTACGGGGGGTAAGTATGGATTGGTTTATGGTTTCCCCACTGGTGTTGGCTACGCTATTTTTGGTGGCCCTGCTGGCCGGTTTTATTGATGCACTGGCGGGCGGGGGCGGGTTACTTACGGTGCCTGCCCTAATGGCTGCCGGAATGACGCCCGCGCAGGCGCTGGCGACCAATAAATTGCAGGCCTGCGGCGGTTCGCTGTCCGCCAGCCTCTATTTTATTCGTCAGGGGGTGGTAAATCTGCGCGAGCAAACGCTGAATATCGTTATGACGTTTCTGGGATCAACAGCCGGCGCGCTGCTGGTCCAGCACGTGAAGGCCGATATTTTGCGTCAGGTTCTGCCGCTATTAATCATCTGTATCGGCCTCTATTTTTTACTCACCCCCCGTTTGGGGGAAGTGGACAGGCAGCGGCGTTTATACGGTCTGCCGTTTGCGCTGATAGCCGGCGGCTGCGTTGGGTTTTACGACGGCTTTTTCGGCCCGGGCGCGGGATCGTTTTATGCGCTGGCGTTTGTAACGCTGTGCGGCTATAACCTGGCAAAATCCACGGCGCACGCCAAAGTCTTGAACGCGACTTCCAACGTGGGCGGCCTGCTGCTGTTTATTTTAGGTGGCAAAGTGATTTGGGGAACCGGGGCCGTCATGATGATCGGCCAGTTTTGCGGAGCGCGCATGGGATCGCGTCTGGTGCTGAGCAAAGGACAGCGCCTGATACGGCCCATGATAGTCATTGTGTCTGCGGTGATGAGCGCAAAATTATTATTTGACAGCCACGGACAGGCGCTCCTGCGCTGGCTGGGATACGTATAAGATGACACACCACTATCAGCAATTAATCTCTCTTTTTGATGGCTGTTTCGCCAGCGAATTTAATACTCGTCTGATTAAAGGAGACGATGAGCCGATTTATCTCCCTGCCGATAGGGAAGTTCCGTATCATCGCATTATCTTCGCGCACGGGTTTTACGCCAGCGCGCTGCATGAGATTTCGCATTGGTGCATTGCCGGTGAGGAGCGGCGCCAAAAAGTTGATTTTGGCTACTGGTATTGCCCTGACGGGCGAGATGCCCAGACTCAAAGCCAATTTGAAGATGTGGAAGTCAAGCCGCAGGCGCTGGACTGGCTATTTTGCATGGCGGCGAATTACCCGTTTAATGTAAGCTGCGACAATCTGGAGGGCGATTTTGAGCCCGATCGCGTTGCTTTTCAGCGCCGCGTGCACGCTCAGGTTATCAGTTATCTGGAACGCGGTGATACTCCGCCGCGTGCCGCACGCTTTATCGACGCTTTGCGTCATTATTATCATACGCCGCCGCTGGTGGCGGAACGGTTTCCATGGCCTCAAGAATGACAGCATTGGCCCTCTGAACCTGAACCCGAGGATACGCGATGATCGCCGAATTTGAAGCCCGTATACTGACGCTCATTGACGATATGGTGGAGCGCGCCAGCGACGATGAACTATTTGCCGGCGGGTACTTACGTGGGCACCTGACTCTTGCCGTCGCTGAGCTGGAAAACACCAGCGACCGTTCTCCGCAGGCCGTTTCCGCAGCAGTAGCGCGGAGCCTTGAAAAGGCGATTCAGGCGGGCGAACTATCGCCGCGCGATCGGGCGCTGGTGTTGGCCATGTGGGATAAATTGTTCCATCAGGCGAACGCTGCCTGACGGCGCAGTGTATTTAAGCAATCAGCCGAACGCCGGTCAGGCATTCGGCTTTTTATTGCCAACTGAAAACCACGTCCTGTGGACGTGGTCATCAACAGGTTTTGGCTCTGCCCTGTTGTTTTGGGATTTAAATCTCACAAGACTGGCAGTAAGGAATTTGGTATGTCTCTTTGGGGCATCAAAGCAATGCCGCCTTCTATGAAGGCGGATTCTTACTTCCAGCTGAAAACCACGTCCTGTGGACATGGTTTTCAGTTAAGAATAAGAACCGCAGATTTGCGGCTGACAGACAAATAGCGAGCGTCTTTTTTAATCTGCGCTCACGGCGCCTGGCGGAGGCATTTTTCTGTCTCACCGGCGCTTATCACTATTAAAACCGGGTTGCACCGGCTGGCTCGCCGTGAGCAACCCATTGGCTAAGTATGTTATGCCCCAGCCCGGGCGGTTTTAACCTGTTTTCCTTTTAACAACTTACGAACCCAAAAGCGATTGGGGCTAAGCGCTGCCAGCGTCTGCGCGTCCAGCGGCAGCGGCTCAGCGCTCATTTGAGCGGCAAGAAGTTCTGCTGCGAGCGGTGCGCTGCACAGGCCGCGTGATCCCAGTGCGCCTAGCATAAACAGATTCCGGTAAACGGGAGCCTGCGCGACCTGCTCTGGCGTGATGGCCTGGGTATCCAGACTCGCATAGCTCTCAAGCGTTGCCGCGTAGTTAGGCACATTGCCCACCAGCGGTAAATGATCGCGGATTGCGCAGCGGATGCCGCAGCGCGCCTCTCCGGCGCTGACATCCACCTCATAAACCCAGCGCTGCTGTGGCAGACAGTGGATCAAACGCTGTCGGTTGTTATCCTGATCCTCTGCGCTGTATATCGCCTGTGCCGCCCCGCGGTGATAGCTGGCCCCGATGCAGTGACGCTGGTTCGCGGGATTGCAGGGCGTGAGATAGCCGTCGTAGCACAATACCTGGCGTAATTCCTTCAGCGCAGGGGTTGTGGGGATATGACTGACCTGGCCGCCGACCGAATAGCAGGGCAGCCGGGTCGTTTGCGCAAACTGGTCAAGACGGTGGCCGTTAGCCAGCGCCACGCTTTGGTGCGTTTGCGTCTCGCCGCTGGTGAAAGTGATACGCCAGCTATCACCGTCCGGGAGTAACCCGGCGGCCTCTTTACGATAATGTAACGCCAGCCCCTGCTGTTGTGCCAGTTCAAGCGCGGCGGCGGTGAGCTGCGCCGGGTATAGCCAGCCACCGGCGGGATAAGTGATACCTTCGCAGGCGGTTTCCAGCCCGCAAAGCGCGGCGCTTTGCTGTGCATCAACGGCATGCGCCAGTTCAGGCGGCAGATCCAGTGTCAGCATGCGCGCGATCTTACGGCGGCTTTTATCATCCCACCCGAGCTGCGTAACGCCGCACCAGGCGTGCTCGAAGGTAAATGGCAGTGTGTCATAGCAGCGGCGGGCAAAGGTAAACGCGGCGGGAAAGAATTGCGTTAGCGCGGGATCGTGACCGTTTAGCAGCGGGTAAAGCGCTCCCTGACGGTTGCCAGAAGCGCCGGCGGCCGGCCGCTCATCCTGACAGTAGAGTGTGACCTGCCAGCCGCGCCGCAATAGCGCCAGCGCCAGTAGCGCGCTGGCGACGCCGCCGCCGATAATTGCCGTTTCGGGCCTGCCGTGCGCCGCATCGCGCGCATACCACGGTGTTTGAATGAGCGCAGGCAGAGCCTGGGGCAGTATGCCGGTGAGCATTTCACGTTTGCGGCCAAAGCCTTTACGCTTTTGCATCCGAAAGCCGGCTGCTTCCAGCCCGCGTCGTACAAAACCGGCTGCGGTAAAGGTTGATAATGTACCGCCCGCCCGCGCCAGTCGCGCCATGCCGTGGAATAGCGTTGGTGTCCACATATCGGGATTTCGGGACGGGGCGAAGCCGTCCAAAAACCAGGCGTCGACCTGGCCCTGAAGACTGTCATCCAGACAGGAAAGCGTGTGGTTAATATCGCCATACCACAAATCGAGAGTAACGGCGCCCTCGTCAAGTATTACGCGCTGGCAGCCAGGCAGCGGCAGCGGCCACTGCTCCTGAAGCTGCTGCGCCATATCACGTAACTCAGGCCAGCGCGCGTGAGCGGCCCGTAAGTCAGCGGGGGTAAGCGGATGCTTCTCAAAGCTGATGAAATGTAGGCGACGCAGCGGAGCTTCTGGATGTGCCCGACGAAAATCGCGAAACGCCTGCCACAGCGTTAGAAAATTAAGCCCGGTACCGAAGCCGCTTTCCGCCACAATCATGAGTGGCCGCGGGTGCAGGGCGAAACGTTCGGGGAGTTGATTGCCGTTTAGGAAGACGTGTCGCGTCTCTTCCAGCCCATTGTCATTGGAAAAATAAACATCATCAAACTCTCGGGATACAGGTGTACCCTCATGGTTAAAGGTAATCGCGGCAGGCTGTATGCGGGTTTGTTTCACGTAAGTTACTCGTGTGACAGGCGGTGGGCCGATCTTAACGATGTGTGGCGGAGCGTGCAAATTTCCCTCTTAATTTGCTGATCGGACTTGTTCGGCGTACAAGTGTACGCTATTGTGCCAATCGAATTCTTATATAAGTACGACATACAGAGGTATTGAATGAAACGTGCAGTGATTACTGGCCTGGGCATCGTTTCCAGCATCGGTAATAACCAGCAGGAAGTCCTGGCATCCCTGCGTGAAGGCCGCTCGGGGATCACTTTCTCTCAAGAACTGAAAGATTCTGGCATGCGCAGCCATGTCTGGGGCAATGTAAAACTGGATACCACGGGCCTTATTGACCGTAAAATTGTGCGTTTCATGAGCGATGCGTCTATTTACGCCTACCTTTCTATGGAACAGGCGGTGCAGGATGCGAAGCTTGATGCGGACGTTTACCAGAATAATCCGCGCGTGGGTCTGATTGCCGGTTCGGGCGGCGGGTCTCCGCGATATCAGGTTTTTGGCGCTGATGCGATGCGCAGCGCGCGCGGCCTGAAAGCCGTTGGGCCGTATGTTGTGACTAAAGCGATGGCTTCTGGCGTTTCCGCCTGTCTCGCCACGCCTTTCAAAATTCACGGCGTAAACTATTCCATTAGCTCTGCCTGTGCCACATCTGCGCACTGTATCGGTAATGCCGTAGAACAAATTCAGTTAGGTAAACAGGATATCGTCTTTGCCGGCGGCGGCGAAGAGCTGTGCTGGGAACTGGCCTGTGAGTTTGACGCGATGGGCGCGCTGTCGACTAAATACAACGATAATCCGGAATGTGCTTCCCGTACTTACGATGCCAATCGCGATGGATTTGTTATCGCCGGCGGCGGCGGTATGGTGGTTGTAGAAGAGCTGGAACACGCCCTGGCGCGCGGCGCGCATATTTATGCGGAGATAGTTGGTTACGGTGCCACCTCCGACGGTGCTGATATGGTAGCGCCATCGGGTGAAGGTGCGGTGCGCTGCATGCAGATGGCGATGCACGGCGTTGATACGCCTATCGATTATTTGAACTCGCATGGTACTTCTACGCCGGTTGGCGATGTGAAAGAACTGGGCGGAATTCGGGAAGTCTTTGGGGATAAGAGCCCGGCGATTTCCGCAACCAAAGCGATGACCGGACACTCTTTGGGCGCTGCAGGAGTTCAGGAAGCCATCTATTCTCTGCTGATGCTGGAACACGGTTTTATCGCGCCGAGCATCAATATTGATGAGATGGATGAGCAGGCGGCCGGGTTGAATATTGTTACCCAACCGACCGATCGTGAGTTGAATACCGTGATGTCGAACAGTTTTGGCTTCGGCGGAACTAACGCTACGCTGGTTATGCGTAAGTATCGCGCCTAGACAGTGATGCTGGCCTCATTTTGGTGAGGCTTAGCGCAATGCGCGTTAAAACCCGGCAGATTGCGACGGCAATCCGCCGGGTTTTTTATTGCCAACTGAAAACCACGTCCTGTGAGCGTGGTCATCAACGGGCTCTGCCTTGTTGTTTTGGGATTTAAACCTCACAAGACTGGCAGAGACTTTTTTAAGGGATTTGGGATGTCCCAGTGGGGCATCAAAGCATTGCCGCCTTCTATGAAGGCGGATTTTTACTGTTACCCCTAAACACCTCCTGGGGAGGTGGTGATTTATCCTGTAGGGCTATAGTCTGAAGAATGCCCATGCCGGAATAGCTCTGCTTACTCATCGCAAGTAAAAGGAGACAAACCAACACGGGGCTTTACAGGCGTTCATCACAGGTATATTGGCGTTGCAAATACCGACGCCAACGTATCGATTCAGGAGCCTTAAAGACAGGCCGGGCAAGGAGCTTTACAGGGCAATCTACATTCTATGCGGACTATGCGGCATAAAGGATTGTGAAGTTCCGGCGTTAAATGTTCAGCCAGCTCATGTACATCTGGTGGTCATTGTCAACAACGGGTAAAAAGTGATCCACTTACCGTCACCACCAACGGTCTAA